>NC_004193.1:2989068-3309798 GCF_000011245.1 Oceanobacillus iheyensis HTE831 | reverse complement strand
AAGCGAAGTGGTAATGAAGAGAGAAGGTAAAGTCAATATTTTATTGATTTTACCTTCATTTATTTATCATCATTAATATTTAGGCTACTCATAGTGGCCTCATAAGCAAAATTGGCACAAGCCCAATTGCCTTCTCTCTCAAACAATATTTGAACAGTTTTGCGATCTGTTGGTGGATTATCTATCCAATTAAGAAGCGTGTGCACAATCGATTCTTTGTCCGGAAAGTAATGTATAAATATTTCAGCTTGCTCATGAAGCCGTGTTGACCATATTTGGGAGCGTACCATCACCATCGAGTAATAAGTTCGAATTAGTTTACGAGCAAAACCTTGTGTGTATGTGCGGAAAGCTTCGTCTGAAGGAGTTTCTAACCTATTTAAAGTCCGATGTAGTGACTTGCATATATCACCATTGAATTTAATGGGGATTTCTGATGTGAGTTTATAGCGTCCAAACCGTTCACCCAAATCATCTCCGTAAACACAAACACTAATTTCCCTTAGAAATGCATTTTCATAATAATTGCTAGGGTCGATTGTGTAGTCGTAATCAGCTATAGCAATTCCAACATCTCTAACGATAGAAAGATTTTTACTTGATAATTCGCTAGCCAGTGTTTTTAATTGATTAACTTCTTCAGAGCTCAACTTTTTCGAAAATAAAGCAATAAGATCTAAGTCAGAATGAACAGGTTTTGCGTCTCCTCGAGGAACGCTGCCATAAACATACACACTATGCAGTTGTTGAGGGAATAATTTTTTTAGAGAATGAACAGATTCTTGAATACATGGCAGATATATAGAATCAATTTTATCGATACTAACATCGCTTACAATAAAACCATCATCAAGACCATCACCAGGTTTTAACATCATTTACCGAACCCTTCTCGTTAATTTTTTTGTTGTTGAAATTGGATGAGGTAGGTGAGTTCAAATAATAAATATGCTGTTAGCAGTGCACCTAAGATCGGATATGGAGAATCAATAAAAAGAAAAAGTGTTAATGATAGAATGAAAGTCAAAAGCCCTACAGGTACAGGAAGTAAAGATAATCTGCTCAAGGAAAATCACCTCCAATTTTATTATATTATAACGAAGCGAATACCTTGCCTAAAAAGAGACTTCGTATTCCACTAACTTTAGGAAACTGGCGAGTTACGCACAAATGATTTGGCTCCCCAATTGACGAGAAATATGACTAACAAAGGAAATAAGAGGAGGCCAATTATGTGAAACTGTAGATAACCAAAAATCATATTAAGGAAGATAAGTATAGGTGTAGCCAAGTATATCACGCACTTTTCTAGAGAATCACGTAGCATCGTTTCATCCCAATGAAACAAGCGAATATATGGATCTTGACGGAAACCCATCCACCCAGTTTTAGCGATATCGATAATAATATAAATAGAGATTCCCCAGACAATATAAGAAACCCAACTACCTGATGTAAGTATAATGAAAGCAATCAATAATACACTGAGCTGTAAAATTGGAAAGAGAAGGCGATGATTCCGAATTATTGACTTAATAAATGCATCTGTAAAAATCATCGGAGCATTTCGTTGCTTAAACATTACTTGTGAATGTTTCCATAGTCTTGGTTTTGTATTTGATGGCAGATGGTAACCTTTATTCTTTGCATCCATTAATAATAAATTTCCCATTTGATTACGTAATGCATCATCGAGCAACGCGATTTTTAGAAAATGATTCCCGTTATATAAAGTTTTTCGGGAAATAACAATACAACCAAACACGCTAATGGCCACCCATGTAAAGGTGAGTATAGAATTTTCGATAATATAGGATGATCCTAATATAATTGCGCTGATCGGTAGGACTTGGTTAACTAATCGAAAAATAGATGATGATATATAGATTTTTTGATACTTCTTCCAGGTTGTAAAAATACAAGAAGCAGTGATGTAATAGATATATAATAAGATCATTTGTTGGATATCTAGGCTAAATATTTCCATTAGTAGTAGACTAGGTAAAATGAAAATAATTGTACCAAGTATAATTATGTTGCGAAGAGAATATATAATTCCATACTGTGTTATTTTTCTAAGGAATGGAACGTTTCTGCTTAAGAATAGTTGATCAGCGACATAAGTGTATAATTTAATTTCAAAGATGAACATGGATAAGAATAACAGTGTCATCCAACCATACCAGCCAATATAAGTAAATATGAAAGGAATATCTTGAAGCCATTCCATATAAACGTAAATTCCAATTGCGAGTCCTGGTATAAGGGCATAGACGAATATGGTCCAATCCAATACCATATTTCGTGCTTTTCGTTGTTGTTTTAAATCCGTTCTAAGCCTTTGTTTAAACACATTAAAGGCGGGGTTCATTCGCTACTTCCTCCTCTAACAAATAATAGAAGCAATCTAATAAAGAAGTGTCTAACGTTTGATTTGTTCTTTGTTGTAATTCAATTAGATTCCCTTTAAATAGCATTCTTCCCTCATGTAGAAGGACGAATGTATCACAGAGTTTCTCAGCAGAGTCTAGTACATGGGTGGTCATTAGAATAGCAGCACCACGTTGTTTTTCCTGTTCCAACAATGTAATCAGGTTTTTCGTAGCGATTGGGTCCAATCCAATAAATGGCTCATCAATAATATAAATATCTGCTTTTATCATAAAGCTTAAGACAATTAATGATTTCTGTTTCATTCCTTTTGAAAAATGTACGGGGAAATGATGTTCTTTTCCTGTTAATAAAAATAGTTTTAGGAGTTCCTCTGCTTTTGGAATCCATTGCTCATCGGGTAAATCATAAGAAGTGGCTGCTAAACGTAGATGTTCCCAAAGTGTGAGGTGATCGTATAGGATAGGTTCCTCTGGTATATATGCAAGTCGATGACCATCTTTAATATGTATTTCTCCATCAAATGCTTCGATCGTTCCGATAATCGACTTAATGGTCGTGCTTTTTCCTGCACCGTTAGCTCCTAGTAAACCAACAGTTTCTCCAGGTGGGATAGAAAAGTGGATATCCGATAAATATAATTGTTCTAAATGATATCCAGCATGGTTGATTTTTACTTCAATCATAGGCGTCCTCCAATATATTCTTATTTTAGTGTGTTATTTCTTTGGGGATTTTTACTAGAAATTTTACATTACATAGTTGATTCTGACTTTTCTCAATTATATCATAGAAGTAATGATCCAAAATAGTTGGGAGGAAGGATACATGGCGACAATTGATGATTTTATGAAGGTAGACATGCGGGTTGGAACGGTAATTCATGCTGAACCTTTCCCGGAGGCTCGTAGACCAGCCATTAAGCTGACCATTGATTTCGGTGATGAAATAGGAACAAAAAAATCCTCGGCGCAAATTACCAAAAGGTATGAACCAGAAGAAATAGTAGGTCGCCAAGTGATAGGAGTAGTTAATTTTCCTCCGATGCGTGTAGCAGGTTTTAAATCAGAAGTGTTAATAATAGGTGGAGTTCCTGAGGATGGAGATGTTATTTTGCTACGTCCTGATGAGGAAGTTCCAGACGGTACGAAAATATCGTAATTAAGATGGCCAAGCATAAAATATAGCTTGGCCATTTTTTATATTATTTTTTACTTACTTTCATTACCCACCAGATTAATAGAAATTGTAATGGCAGACGAATCCAAAGTGCTATTTCTGGAGTGTTATAGTTTTCTGCGTTGAATGCCATGTAAATATTTACAGGAAATACGAGTACAAGGAATATTGCAATGGCGATTCCTGCTTTTCTACGAGTGGCAGGATAAAGCAGTAAGGCACCTAGGACAATCTCAATAACTCCCGATATATACACAATTAACGGGCGCCCGATCACCCATTCTGGCATCGATGAAATAAAGAACTCATCAATAACGAAATGTCCGATCCCCGCTAGCATAAATAAGATAGCAAAGATATATAAGAATATGGTTTTTATCAACATGATTTCTCCTCTATTAGAAATTACTTCCATTCTACTCTTTTTTAGTTTGGTTGGCTATGAGTAGAATTTAAGAATTATTCAGGTAGAAGTAGGCTCGTGTATCATACCCATGAATAATATACTATCCGTCTCTTTATCAGAAATAGTGAGGAGAAATGGGCGATTGATTTCCATATCGAAAGGAGCTGGGCTAACAACAGCAGATTCTTCTTTCATCTCCACAGAAGTTGCCCCAGCTGCTTCTGTTCCTCTTACGTCAACCTCTAAAAACGTTTTATGCATGATTTTACTAATGTATAAATTACCACGTAACTGAGCCGGATCAATCATGTTTGTAAAGTCAGCTTCCTTTTCTTCAAATGCCTTCTCCATACCTAAAACTTGAAAAAAATCCTGTAACTCTGATTCATACTCTAAGGAAAATTTCGGCATTTTTAAACTTCCTACCGTTTCTTGCATAGATTCCCGCCAGTTCTGCCAGTCTTCCAACGTTAACTTATTAACAAATTCCTGTAATTCAATATTTTCATTTGGCAGAAATATCTCCATCTGAATGTTTCCTTCTTCACCGTATGGAAGTGCAACTGACTGAAATTCATCAGTTTCCCAATAAGGAAGTTCTTCATCAAGAGACATGAAAGGGACTTCTGTGGTGGATGATTCATCCAAATGGAATAAACCATCTTGTGTATTATTTTCATCAAATGGATACTTCCAATTACCATTGAAATACGTGGCATTTAATAAGAAAGCGACATGATCATCATCGACTTTTTCAATAAGATCAGTAATTTTTCCGTTTGTTTTTTCACTAACCCATTCGTTCATCGGTTCCTTTGTCGTTAAAGGACCAAGTTCTGGATTATAAGATTCAGTAACTTGATGTTCAAAGTCTTCAAGAAAAGTGAATTCGGGATCTAGCCATATAGAATTAAGAATATTTAGCTCAACATCATCGTGCTGGTTTAATTGGTCCATCATAGTGCCATTATGTTCGTTTAATGTTTGAAGGTCGATATTCTCTGGTTGTAGCGCATTGGTCATTTCGTCTTTCGTATCTCCATTAGCTCCATTATATGCCATTGAAACAGCTAACCAAATACTGAGCGGAGAGACAAATATATTATCTTCATCATTACCTTCTAATCGTTGTAACGCTTGAAAACCGAGATGATTACTTGCTTGATTGGCGTCATTTACCAAAACGGAGGTGTCAATTTTCGTGGTGGGAGGGTTGTCGGAAGTACTATTTCCACCTGTGACACTATTATCATCCGTGCCACAAGCTGAAAATAATAAGAATAAACCAAGTATCGGAATGATTAAAAAGCATTTCTTCAATTTACACAAATCCTTTCTAAATTATTTTTTTGAAAAGGTATTGTGATGTCATTAATCAACAGAAGTAGGCTCGTGTATCATACCCATAAATAATATACTATCCGTCTCTTTATCAGAAATAGTGAGGAGAAATGGGCGATTGATTTCCATATCGAAGCTTTCTCCGATTTCAATCGATGTCGTTTTCATTTCAACAGAAGTTGCTCCAGCTGCTTCGGTTCCTTCTTCATCAACATCTAAGAATGTTTTATGAACAATTTTATCGATATAAAGGTCACCAATCTGTTCTTGATCAATCATGTTGGAAAAATCAGCCTTCTGTGCATCAAATGCTTGCTGCATACCGAGTGATTGGAAAAAATTCTGTAGTTCCGTTTCGTATTCTAAAGAAAACTTCGGCATGCGTAAATTTCCTTTTTGAGTTTCCATACTATCTCGCCATTCTTGCCAATTTTCAAGAGTGAACCCTTCTAAGAAATCATTCATTTCTATGTTTTCATTTGGAAGAAATAACTCCATCTGCATGTCTTCATTTTCCCCATATGGTAATGAGACGGCTTGCATTTGGTCCGTTTGTACATAGGGTAGTTCTTCATTTAAGGCCATAAATGGTACATCTACAGAGGAGTTATCTTCCTTATAAAAGGTCCGTTCTTGCGTATTGTTTTCATCAAATGGATATGTCCATGCACCATTAAAGTAGGTTGCATTTACGAGTATAGCTACATGTTCTGGATCAATTTGTTTAATAATATCTTTTATTTTTCCATTTGTTTGGTTACTAACCCACTCGTTAATTCGTTCAGGAGTGGTAAGGGGTGCTAATTCAGCTTCATACGTATCGGTAACGGATTGGTGAAAGGTATCAAGAAATTCATAATCTTGATTAAGCCAGATGGAGTTTGCGATACTAAGTTCTACATCTTCATCACTGACGCTCGTAAAATGCTCCATTAAAGCTGCATTTTGTCGATTGAAATCTTCTACGTTTATTCCTTGTAGCTGTAGTGCTTGGTCCATTTCAGACCTTGTGTCACCATTGGCGCCATTATACACCATTGCCATAGCCAGCCAATAACTTGTCGGTGAGACAAATACATTACCTTCTCGATTAGGATCTAGTGATTGAATAGATTGAAATGCTAAAAGATTACTTGCTTCGGACACTTCTGTCATGGAAGAACCTCCTTCATCTTCAGTATCTTGGCTATTCTCATTAGGGTCATTCTCTTTTGGTGTTTCTGAATTACAAGCAGCAATGAACAAGACGATGAAACTTAGAGCGACAAACAGTAGTGATCTTTTTTGCACGTTACATCTGCCCTTTCTGTTTGAATATAGTATTCAATTCATTGTTGCACTTTCATAGATGGAATATACGATTCTAAGTTTCTCTAAAGATATCATAAAGAGAAAAAAGCAACAACATGAAATATGAATCATGCTGTTGCTTTCGCTTTAATCGGATTCTTTCATTTTTCCGAAGTATAGTGTACCTAATAACCAGAATGCGATTGTTAGTAGAGTCACCCCAATTAATACAGGGACTGCACCAAATTGGATGATAAATGGGACGGAAGCTGCTGTTACTAATCCGCCACCAACCATTGGTTCAAATAGAATTTGCTTATAACCGAATGCATTCAGAGCGGGAGATTTATTCTCTGAATCAACGATTCGCATAAGCATAATACCTGTTGCTGCTACACCAGTACTTTGGCCAAAGTCACCGATACCTCGTTCGAACCAATAGCTTGGAATCATCTTCGGTCCTAAATAGAGGAAAAGGAAGGTGTTGAGAACTATACCAGCAACTGCTAGTAATATAAAGGCGATAATATTTTCACCAATAACTTGCAAGCTCAGGCTTGCCATTGCACTGATAATAAGAAAGTCTAGCGCTACTCCTTGTATCGTGTTAATTGTATCTCGGTCAACTAATTCATGACGGTCAAATCGAGATAGGAAGAGTTGTACGAGAAGACCTCCAATCATTGCAAATGGGAATAAAGGTACGTATTCAAATAGATAAATACCGAATGCTTCACCATATGTTACAGCTTCTAACCAAACTAATATTTCTAACAGGACAAAACCAATAAATATAGAAATTCCAATTAATCCTAGATGAAGGGCAAATGGTTCAATCGATAGTGATGATGTTGTCTTTGTACCTGCAGATTTACGATGTTCTTTATTGATAATTCCAGTTTGTTGTTCAAAAGATATTTCATCTGGGTGATGTAGTGTTTTTGATTTTCCGTTGCGTGCTGCCCAGTTAACCATAATCATACCAACGATTACACCGGATAATATACCAACAGTCGCCAAACCAATAGCCAGGTCATAACCTTCTGCAAATCCAAGTTCTTCAAAAGTGCTCTGTAGACCAGCTGCGGTACCATGACCACCAACAAAACCTATTTCAATAAGGGCACCTGCTGCAGGACTTAGTCCAAGTAGAGGGGTTAATACTGTAATCGCCAGTAATATTCCTATTGCATATTGAGCCCAGGACATCGTATAACCTAAAGCGATCTGTGGTCCACCAATTCTCCACATTTTTTTGGGTTTTGGTAAGACAAAGCCTATAAATAAACAAGCAAATACAACATTGATTAATAATTCAGGTAGGCCAGCCCAGACTTCTACCATTTGATCGGTGAAAAGGCCAGCATTAAGGAAGCCATCTCCAGTTAGTTTCCCTAATACTTCGGGTCCTAATAATAATGCTAGAAATCCACCGATTAATGAGGTGGGTAAGAAGAGTTTTTGAAGGATGGGAACTTTAAGACGGATCAGTTTTCCAATAACGAGTAGGGCGGCTAATATAATGATAGAAAAACCGACAATTTGTAAAGACATAGATAAACTCCTTTTCATAAAGCTATTTTAAGGGTAAAAAAATAAAAAATATTGAATTAAGCAATACCCGATATAACTTTATGGCAAACATATGACTTACAAAAAAAGTCGATTTTAACTCAAGTGTAATGTGCAGTAATACGCTCACGTTGTATTTACTTTATGTACAATCCCTCTGTCTTAGGCTTTGATTCCTCTCCAGAACACTTTCCACATCTGTTCACCGTGTTTTTCGATAATATCAAATGTATAATAACTTGTTTCGTAGGATAATCCATCTAGCAAGCCGTATAATACATTGGCTGCTTCTTTTGCAGTTACTTCTGTGGTTATCTCCCCAATATCTTGTCCTTTTTTAATGGTATCTTCAAATAATGCACGTGCAGTTTGTTCACTGTTAAGCATTATCGTTAACAATCTTTCTTTTAACTCTTCAGGAGGATATGAAATAAATCGGTTAAAAAATTCTATACTGCTATCGTTATTAGCCAAGTCATGTACATTACTAAGAAAGGAGAGATAAAGTGTTTCTTGAATATTTTTACCTTCGTTCATTAAAGACTTTTTAACAAAATCAATATAATCACTTGAAATTTTTTGAGTAACATCTAAAAACAGACCAGCTTTATTTTTGTAATGAGCGTATAGAGATGACTTCTTAATGCCAACAGCATTAGCTATACTCGTCATGGAGGTTCCTTCATAGCCTTGACGAGCAAATAACTCCATTCCTTCAAATAGTATTTTATCTTTTGTGTGCATACAAAATTTCCCCTTTGACAAAATGTAATAGATGGGATATATTCATCTAACAACGACCGTTCGGTAGGTTGGTCGTTTAGTACACTAATTATTAATAGTATATCTTGTTCAATTTTATATGCAAAGGCGGAGGATAGATATGGCAACACAGTCATTATTACGGAATAGAATATTTGTCTTGCTCTTTGTTGCTGGAATATTTGCGGTTGTTAGTTTCAGTATGTTTTTAACAACAACGACATGGTTTGTAATCAGTGAAAGCAATTCTGCTGGTTCACTTGGGTTAGTGCTTATCGCTGCAACGGTTCCACGAATCGCAATGATGGTATTTGGTGGGATTTTAGCAGATCGCTATAAGAAAACTTCTATTATGTTTGTAACTAATTTCATGCAAGGGGTATTATTGTTAACTTTATTTTTACTTGTATGGAATGATGCGGCATCTATTATGATGTTATTAATCTTAGCAGCAGGCTTTGGGATGTTGGATGCTTTCTTTGGTCCAGCAAGCTCATCGTTAATTCCTAAGATTGTAGAGAAGAGGCAGTTACAACAAGCGAATGCTATTTTTCAAGGAGCGGACCAGATCGCATTTATAGCGGGTCCTATACTTGCAGGGGTTTTAATGGAAACAGTGGGGGTAGCTGGGAGCTATTTTGTTGCCACGATATTTGCTTTCTTATCTGCTGTCATTATTTATCCAAAATTTATAAAGGAAGCTCCAGTAGAACATGAAGTGCAACAACAGCCAGTGAAGGAAATGAAAGAAGGTTTTCAGTATATCCGCAAGTCGAATTTTTTGTTGACGGGGTTAGTTGTTTTAATTACCCTAAACTTTTTTGTCTTCGGTACATTGCACATTGCAATACCATTGCTAGTAGAAAGTTACGGAGGCTCACCATTAAATTTAAGTTATATGGAGTCGAGTCTTGGAATTGGTCTCCTCATTGGTACTGGAATATTAAGTTCGATACTCATTAAAAACAAAGGAAAGACATCTTTGATTGGTTTAACAGGCGCCATTATTGCTTACCTTATATTCGCTTTAGTTCCTAACCTAACATTACTAACTATTGTGGTATTCTTTATTGGCTTTTCCATGTCGTTTGTGTTTGTACCATTTTTTACAGCTGCACAAGAAATTACAGAAGATCACATTATGGGAAGGGTAATGAGTATTATATTCTTAGCTATGAATGGCTTCGATCCACTCGCCTATGCAATTGTTTCTGGATTAGCGGCGATGGAAATTTCCATACAGGTCATTCTATTTAGTTTTGGAACCATTGGAGCGATTATCACGATTCTTTTATTTGTAAAAGCAAAAACCTACCAAAGCAAGTAATTGAATGAAAAAAGGAGTGTCGTTTTGAAGGGAAAGCAACAAAAACAAGATATAGACAAGATTAAAATAAAGTAAGCACCTTGCTTGGATGATAACTTTCAGCAAGGTGCTTACTTTATTTTGGTGCATGTACTTGTTTCCGTCTCCATCCACCAACCATCAATACGACAAGCGTCAATCCTAATAATGACAGTAACTCTTGGTTACCAACTGGTGAGAAAAATTGTTGGATATATGGTTCTTTTAACAGCATTGTTCCAGCAGTCCATGTAAGTAATCCAGCTCCTAAATAAATAATAACGGGAAATTTATGAATGAGTTTTAATATAAATTCACTAGCAGTTAGGATGATAGGAATACTTAGGATAATCCCAGCGATCACAAGCAATAAATCGCTATTTGCAATGGCGGCAATAGCAAGTACATTATCAAGGCTCATTACGACATCTGCGAAGATGATAATGGAGACAGCTTCTTGTAACGATTCACCACTTTTCATATTATCGTAGTCTTGCTTGTCCACTAAGAGTTTATAGGAAACGAATAGCAAGAGAATGCCACCAATCAATTGAATAAAAGGCATTTGGAATAAGTGAATCATCAAGAATACAAATAGAATTCGCATAGCAATAGCGCCAAAAGTTCCCCACCAAATTGCTTTACTTTGCAAATGTGTAGGAAGATTTCTACTTGCCATAGCAATAACAATCGCATTGTCCGCACTCAGTAATATATTAATAAGGAGTATTTGTATGACTATTTCAATTAATTCCAACTCACTCCTCCTTTCAAAAAGTCCAAGCTTTTGTTCAATATATGATGAAAGGGAGGAGGGTTAGAACGGAATGTTAAGATTTTGTTTTTCTGCGTGCAATGTCATGCTGTCGAAGTCTTCCCTGTCCTGTGGGAAGCAGGCCTAGTTTGAGTCCCTGATGCATTAGCATCCGGAGGCTCAGAAGCCACCTTAGGATAAGCGCTGTATATTTCTGAAGCAGGTTATTATAATCATATCATTCGGATTTGTCTTTTAAATATATTGTCACAATACTTTTCTCATTGTTTTTCAGCTAGCCCTTGTTCATGTGATTGACGTACTCTGTGAAGGAGTTCGCTATCGGTTAATAAGCGATATCCTGTAGCAGCTAGAGCTTTAGCTCCTGTTATAATAGCCTCGTTACCTGCTGCTGATTTTGCAGCTTCCCGGAACTCGACTGTATGACCAATTAGATTATCTTCACCAATTTTAATATGGCCATGCGCGGTAGGTACTTCATAACTAATATTACCAGCGTCTGTAGATCCTTTGCCTTTCTTTTTCTCCGTGATTACTGTTTCACCTTGCTTTTCTAACTCTTTCTTTAAAATATTGTCTAGTGTATTCGTAAGCACAAAATCTTTTACCTCATTTTGGAATCGCTCCACTTTGACAGTTGATCCAGTGGCAAGCGCAGCACCTTTTGCAATAGCACGAACTTTTTCAGCAGTTTCCTCTGTTTTGCTCCAAGATTCGGCTCTAATATAAAAGCGAGCAGCTGCATATTCCGGTATAATATTTGGAGCATCTCCACCATGGGTGATAATACCATGAATACGAACATCACTAGGCAGTTGTTGGCGTAATGCGTTAATTCCGTTAAATAATTGAATAACAGCGTCTAGTGCATTGATACCTTCTTCTGGTGCTCCAGATGCGTGCGCAGGCTTTCCATAGAAATGGAATTCTAATGGGTCTACTGCTAATGTTTCACTTGTTAAGCTTGTTTTTCCTGATGGATGGAGCATAAGTGCTACATCAATATCTTTTAGCAGACCATGTTTTACAAAGCTGCCTTTAGCACTTCCGTTAGGACCACCTTCCTCAGCTGGGGTGCCGAGTACAACTACACGTCCTGCAGTTTCTGTAAGGGATTCAGCTAAGCCGATAGCTGCTGCGACACTTGTAGTACCGATGATATTGTGACCACAAGCATGCCCGATGCCTGGCAGTGCATCGTATTCTGCTAAGAAGGCAATTGTTGGACCTTCTATGCCACTATCTTTGGATGCGAAAAAGGACGTCTTATGTCCTGCAACTGATGATTCAACAGTAAAACCTGCATCTTTAAGCGTTTGGATAAGCCTCGAGCTTGCATAAAATTCTTTATTTCCAATCTCTGGTTGTGCATGAATATCCTGACTAATTTGAATATATTTATCTTTGTTATCCTCGATACTTTGAAAAATTGCTTCTTGACGTGATTGAACAATCGTCATATTTTTTGCTCCTCCAATATAATTGTTATTTCTTTAACTGTTCAAAAGCTTTATCTAACTGTTCTTGTGTTAACTTCACTAAGAAAGAACCGCCGTTTGTATCATCCTTGATTGCCTGTTCAATATCTTCTTCTTGATATAGTTCTACGATACGCTGGTATACTTCATTGTCTTTGTCCTCTGCACGTGTTGCGATAATATTGACATAAGGGTGTGTTGCCTCACCATTTGCGTCTTCAATATAAATTGGGTCTTCACCTGGCTCAAACCCTGCTTGGCCAGCCACACCATTGTTGATCACAGATGCTGCGACATCTGGCAATACGTGGGCAGTTTGTTGTGCTGTCATTGGAATAATTTCTAGATTCAACGGGTTTTCTTCTATTTGTGAAGGATCACCGAACATTCCAAAATTATCACTTAAGGTTAGTAAGCCTGCACTCTCTAGTACACGTAAGGAGCGAGCTTGGTTTGACGGGTCGTCTGGGATGGCAATTTTGTCTCCCTCTTTTAATTCAGAAACGTCACTAATTTTCTCGGAATATAAACCAATTGGCGCAAGAACAGTAGATCCAATCGGAACGATGTCTTCACCGCTTTCCTTTACATATTGCCCTAAAAAAGCAATGTGTTGGAAGGCATTGATATCAATATCTCCTTGAGCTAAAGCGTTGTTTGGTAATGTATAATCGGCAAACTCGATAAGTTCAATGTTAATTCCTTCTTCAGCTGCTTTTTCTTTTAGAAGGGGCCATTGAACGCCATCGGCACCATTCACTCCAATTTTTACAGTCACTTCTTCGTCTCCAGCTTTGGCGTTATCACTTCCGCATGCTGCTAAAAATAATGTAAAACTTAATAATGCTAGTAAAATAAATGATTTTTCCATGTGAAATTCCTCCTAATATAGTTGTGATTTAACGACGCATAATCTTTTTGGAAATAGTATTACCGAGCCATTGAGCTAGTTGAACCATAACAATAAGTATGATTACGGTGACGAGCATAACGCTACCGTCGAATCGCTGATAACCATATGTCATTGCGATATGTCCAAGACCACCGCCGCCAACTGTACCAGCTACTGCAGAGAAATCGATTAACGAAATAGATACAAATGTAAGTCCTAGAATTAATGGTCCTAGCGCTTCTGGAATTAGTACCGTAAAGATGATCTTCATTGGACTGGCTCCCATTGCTTTAGCAGCTTCAATAACTCCAGGATCAATGCCTACGAGATTATTTTCTACTACCCTTGCAATGGTAAAACTAGCAACAATAGTCATCGGGAAGATGGCAGCAGCAGTTCCTATTGTCGTACCAATGACGAGCCTAGTAGCTTGTGAGATCGCGACTAGAAAAATGATAAATGGGATAGGACGAATAATATTAATAATAAAGTTCAGTAGATTAAAGATAATCTTGTTTTCTAGTATGTTGTTTTCACGGGTCACAAATAGCAATAGTCCCATGCAAATACCTAAAATAGAACCAAAAAATAATGTCGCTGCGACCATGAGTAAGGTTTCTCCTGTTGCCTCTACAATTCGTGGCCAGAACGTACTCCAATCAACCCCCATGTGAATACACCTCCTCTATATCAACAATCAATTCTAATTCTTGAATAACGTGTTGAATTTGCTGTTCATCTCCTCCAAAAGAGACTATGAGATTTCCAAATAATTTTTCCTGTAGTTCACGAACGGATCCATAGACAATATTAAAGTCAATGTTATGCTTACGAGTTGTACTTGATAAGATGGGGTCAGTGGCTCTTTCTCCTTTGAATAAAACACGATAAAGATTACCCCCACCAGCTTCTGTCCACTCTTTTAATACCTTTTCAGATGGGAGTTCTTGTTGTACCGAACGAATAAATCGTTTTGTTGTTTCGTGAGAAGGTTTTGTAAAAGTATCAAATACATTTCCATTCTCAATGACTTTCCCATCTTCCATCACAGCAACTTTGTCACATATGGACTGAATAACTCCCATTTCATGTGTAATAAGAAGGATGGTAATACCCAAATCTCGATTTACTTTTTTTAATAATTTTAAAATATCCGATGTTGTATTTGGATCTAGAGCAGAAGTGGCTTCATCACAAATTAATATATCAGGGGATGTGGCCAATGCTCTTGCAATCCCGACACGCTGTTTTTGTCCGCCGGATAATTGGTCTGGATAATCTTTTGCTTTATCGGATAATCCAACAAATTGTAGCAGTTCACTAACTCTTTTGGTTACGACGCTTTTTGATGTACCAGCAAGTTTGAGAGGATATGCAATATTTCCTGCGACTGTTCGTGATTGGAATAAATTGAAATTCTGAAAAATCATTCCTATATTTCTTCTGCGCTCCCGTAATTGCTTGGCGGATAATTTCCCTACATCTGTTCCCTGGATATGTACCGATCCTTCGGTAGGGCGCTCAAGCATATTTACTAATCGAAGCAAGGTACTTTTTCCTGCACCGCTGAACCCAATAATTCCATAAATATCTCCTTTTTCGATCGTTAGAGATACTTCTTTAACAGCTTCTACTTTTCTTTTTCCTAGTGTGAATGTCTTTGTTACATTCTGAAATTCAATCATGTCTCAACCCCCAAGCGAAATAAAAAATCCCTCTTTTCTTGAAAGACAAGAAAAGAGGGATTCGTACCATATGTATATATGTAGAAGCCATCGTTTCTCATCTTTCAAATGCTCGTTTGCATTTGCAGGAATTGGCACAGTATTCTTTAATATAAAGAATCCGCTGCCGAGATGTCATAGGGCCTGATCCCTCAATCTCTCTAGATAAGAAAAAACGTAAAATATTTAGTTGTTATATTGAAAGTAATTCTAGAGGATAAAATAAATTAAGTCAATATGGTTTTAAAAATAAAATAATTCTGATAAATAGTCCGAGTGTAATTAATGAAGAAAATTGCTCTATTCATCTTCACTACGAAGTCTTGCATAAATACCATTTGTCCGGTTCAAATCAAGCTTAAGTCCAGCATATGGATTAGCGTGTAAATTTTCTTTAATCCATTCACGCAGAGCAGAAATAATATGTTTTGTTACAATTTCTTGCTTGCCGAATACAGTGGTTATTTCTGCAGAGAAACCGGAATAATCATCATAAAAAAGTTCAACTTCTACTTCAGCTGGCTCAATTTCACGTTGGCGAGCAATATATATACATACGGCAAGAATAATGTCTTCTTCAGGAATGATTAGCTTCGTCACTTCCAAAGCTCCTCTTCATTTTGATGTTGATTGTGTCGTAATAATTCCTCTGCAAACTTCTTCATCACCTAAGCTCCCTTTTCTATGAAGTCGGTCACTTTATTTTACTATAATTATGTCAAATTTATGAAGTGAAATGATTTATTAGCAATAGGAAATATTTTCTAATTCGTAAATAAAATCCACTAACCTACTCTAGTACAGCACTTTCCATGATAGAGAAAGTAGCTTGGTTACAGTTAATTCCTGCCATACGACCATAGGGGAGTGTTGCTTTTGGTTCACTATGTCCGAAACTTACATTATAAAGAACAGGTAATTTCGATAGACCATTTTCTTTTAATACAGCTGTAATCACTTGTTTATACTCTTCGTAATAGGTTTCTCTATGCGGTTTAGCAAAAATAATCCCATTCGCGTTTTGAAGTATGCCTTGTGTAGCATAATTTTGTAACCATCGAGCGAGAAGGTCTGGCTTTGGTTCTTCTTCAGAAGTTTCGAAGAATAATATCGAATTTTTCCAATGATTGATTTCCGGCCAAAGACTCGTGCCTTTAATACTTTCCATGGAGTCAATACATCCTCCAATTAAGCGTCCTTGAACAATACCCTCTCCTTGTAAAATTTCATACGTTTTATTTGGATAAGTTGTTCTTTTCGTGTCTTTATTTTTAACATCCCACTCTAGGTAGTCACTAGTCCATTGCTCTGGTGGTTCGATATCTCCAATTATTTCGTTCGAGAATAAAGTGTTGTGAATATGCTTGATAGTATATGGATCCATTTCAACATTTTCAGCGAAATCCGTCATGACAGCAGGTCCATAAAAGGAAGATACCCCGGCTTTATAGCAGAAAAAATGAGAAATAGTCGTATCCGAATATCCTAAGAATATTTTAGGGTTTTTTTGAATGATATCGAAATCAATATAAGGTAATAGACGAATACTATCTTCACCACCTATGTTCGAGATAATAGCTTTTATTTCTGGATCTTCAAAAGCTTCCATTAGATCTTTTGCACGTGCTTCTGGGTGTTCATGCAGATATGCTTCTCCTTTTAAACTATTAGGAGTAGGGACTACCTGTAAACCGAACACTTCTTCTAAGCGCTTAACCCCTTGATCATAGCGCCATTGTAACTGCTCTTCACCAGCACCGCCCCATGAAAGGGAAATGGTTGCAACTTTATCTCCTGCTTGTAATTTTGGTGGTTTGATAAGCATATGGATACAACTCCTTCTTATTTTTGGGATGCCTGCTTGTATTATCGTAATATATCATTAAAATAGAGTTTTTCTGTCACTTTCTACTAACATATCGTATTCATATTTGTTTTACAAAGAAAGACGACAAATTTTTTTAGATTGTTATAGAAACTAAATTAACCATTCGAAATATCAGCTTGTTTTTTTAAAATAACGCAGCTTGAGCGCGATCGAAAAGTTTAAATCGTGATGGATTAATCTATTTAAATGATACGATGATTGATGGAGAGAATGGACGGTTATGAAATGAATGGTAATTTTTGGATGTAATTGAATTTGCCTATCTATTAGAGAAGTACGGATTAAATACATTATATAAAGGTGAATTTTTTAAAAAGTAAGAAAGTAGGATGGACAACGATACATAAAGTGATAAAATATTAATAAAGACATGGGATAGTGTGGGTGAGCAGATGAAGATATGGTGGAGAAAGATAGCAGTAGTTCTTATTACAATATTAACATTAGGTATGTACTCTCCGACAACCTTGCTGGAAGTAGATGCTCAAAAGGAAAATGGTAGTGTATCATCCTCTTCAAACGCAGATCAGGAAACAGTAGCCAGGACGATAGAAATACAAGATGATATTGCTACAACCGAAGAGGATCTAGACACAGCATTAAATCGGCTGATGTCTCAAGCTCAAGAACAATCAATGATTAAGTTTGGAACAAAGATTGCTACAAAAGTAGAAGATGAATTTAACCAAGAAATTCTTCCAAAAATAGAAGAGGTATTACATACATTATTAGAAGAAACAGAAACGGCGTATGCATTCCTTTCTATTACCGAGGATCCTTCATCCGGTTACGGTGAGCGGATATTTAATGTTTATGATGAAAAGACAAAACAACATGTAGCTAAATTTCATGTTCGTCGAGATAATCGACCGTTAGAAGGACATTATTTTAATTTTCACTATCACTTAAGCACGGACAAATTCAAAGTACATCATGATATTGGAGATATCTACTGGGATAAAAATACACCCCCGAAATGGATGATATAAATTTGTATCTTATCTAAATCATGATAAGCCGAACTAAATACCGGATAGCATAGGGTCTTCTGCCTGCGTGGGTTAGAGATGTTTGTTACTGGTAATTTAGTTCGGCTTTTAATTTGTTAAGGAAGAAGCGAGATTTTTAAAATCGTGACTTTATCAACTGTTGCAAAAAGTGAGGGATAAGGCTAGTCCTTACCCCTCATTGGAAATGGAGCGAAGAAATTCACCTATTTTCTGATCAGAAATGGTCATGTCAGCATATTGATCATACGGTGTAGGGTCTTGATTAACGATAACAAGTTTCGCTCCATTTTCTTTTGCGATTAATGGGATTTGATTCGCTGGCGATACTGTCAATGATGAGCCGAGTACGACAAATAAATCTGCTTTCTCTGCGTCGTTAAATGCAGTTTGAAAAGCTTCTTGAGGTAGCATCTCACCAAACAGAATAATGGAAGGACGTAATACGCCACCACAATCGCAATGATATTCATTCTCTACATATTCTTTGCTGCTATATTCTTTTCCACAACTTTGGCAGTGTAGCTTTTGCAGTGTGCCATGTAATTCATGTACGATTTTACTGCCGGAAGCCTGATGAAATCCGTCGACGTTCTGTGTAACAATGGAATGGACAAGGCCTTGCTTTTCCCATTCAGCCAAGATGTAATGCCCCTGATGCGGACCATATTCTTTTACTTTCAATACACGTTCTCGATAAAAGTCAATAAATGTTTCAACATTATTATTCAGTGTATCTATACTAGCAATTTTACTAGGATCGTGCTGTTTCCAAAGCCCTGTGTTAGCAGATCGGAAATCCGGCAGACCACTCTCGGTGGACATGCCAGCCCCAGTAAATATAACGGTATAATTAGATTCTTGCAGCCAATCTTTTATCACTTTTATCCCTCCTAATAGTGGCATCTATTATACAGGCTAACCTGTTTCAAACGCCAACGATATTGACAGAAAAATGGGGATATGTTATTAAAAATATAGAGGTTAGCACTCGTAAGTAGTGAGTGCTAAATGTAGAAAAGAAGGAGATGTTATTATGGGAAAGCGTAAATTTAAAGCCGAGTCACAAAAACTATTAGATATGGTGATTAACTCTATTTATTCACAGCGCGAAGTGTTCTTGCGTGAATTGATTTCCAATGCAAGTGATGCGATAGATAAGATTTACTATAAAGCATTAACCGATGATTCCCTGTCATTTGATGTGGACAACTATTATATAAAAATTACTCCAAATAAAGAGGAACGCACATTAACGGTTGTCGATACAGGGATCGGTATGACAAAAGAAGAATTAGAAAATAATCTTGGTGTGATCGCAAAAAGTGGTTCTCATACATTTAAATCAGAGAATGAAATTAAAGATGGCCATGATATCATAGGACAATTCGGGGTTGGTTTCTATGCTGCGTTTATGGTAGCGGATAAAGTAGAAGTGGTAACGAAATCTATTGATAGTGATGCAGCATTTAAATGGGAATCCAAAGGGTCTGATGGATATTCTATTACAGAAGCGGATAAGCAAGATATTGGAACAACAATTACATTGTATATTAAAGAAAATCAAGAAGAAGAAAACTATGATGAGTTCTTAGATACATTTACGTTACAGCAAATCATTAAAAAGTACTCTGATTTTATCCGTTACCCAATTAAAATGGACGTAACGGAAAGTAAGTTGAAAGAAGGGTCAGAAGACGAATATGAAGATGTAGTAGAGGAACAAACAATTAATACGATGGTTCCTATCTGGAAGAAGAATAAGAGCGAATTAACCGATGATGACTATACGAATTTCTACCAGGAAAAACGCTATGGATTTGATAAACCACTCAAACATGTACACATTAATGTGGATGGTTCCATTCGTTATAATGCTATATTATTTATCCCAGAAAGTGCGCCATTTAATTACTATACACGTGATTATGAAAAGGGTCTTGAGCTTTATTCGAACGGTGTATTAATTATGGATAAGTGTGCGGACTTACTTCCGGATTACTTTAGTTTTGTTAAAGGAATGGTAGACTCGGAAGATCTTTCACTTAACATCTCCCGTGAAATGCTACAACATGATCGCCAATTAAAGCTAATCGCTAAAAATATTAAGAAAAAAGTGAAACAGCAGCTAGTAAGTCTTTTACGTGACGAACGTGAAAACTATGAAAAATTCTTTGATGCATTCGGTCAACAAATTAAATTTGGTGTGTACAGTGATTACGGTCAAAACAAAGATGAGCTGAAAGATTTACTTCTATTTTATTCTTCTAAAGAGAAGAAATTAGTAACCCTTGAGGAATATGTTTCATGTATGCCAGAGGATCAAAAGTATATCTATTATGCTACAGGAGATTCAAGAGATCGAATTGAAAAGCTTCCACAAACAGAATTAGTTGCTGATAAAGGCTATGAAATTCTTTATTTCACAGATGAAATCGATGAATTCGCCATTAAAATGCTTATGAACTATGATGAAAAAGAATTCCGTTCCGTATCAAGTGGTGATTTAGGCATTGAAGAAGACGAAAAAGAAGAAAATGAACAAGAAAACAACGATAATGCAGAATTATTTACAGCGATGAAAGAAGTATTGTCTACCAAAGTAAAAGATGTACGTGCTTCGAAGCGCTTAAAATCACATCCAGTCGTGTTGACTGCAGATGGTGAAATCTCCCTTGAAATGGAGAAAATCATTAATGCAATGCCAGATGATCAGCAAATCCAAGCTGATAAAGTATTGGAGATTAATGTAAATCACGATATTTTCCAATCTTTAAAAGCAGCGCAAGGTAATGATGATGAGAAGTTCAAACTATATACTAACCTGTTATATAATCAAGCACTTCTTATTGAAGGATTACCAATTAATGATCCAGTAGAATTTACAAATGACATTTGTAAAGTAATGGTATAGGTTGTCTAAGACATGTGCTTCGGCAGTTAAAGAATCGCTCGCGAGGAAAATGTTGAACTTTCCTCCGGGCGATTTTACTTTGAAAGTTTCTATAGCTCATGCTTTAAAACCCAAAACAAGAGAGAATCCGAGGATATTTAGTGAATAGAGCAGCTCTAAAACCCAAAACAAGAGAGAATCGAAGCATAATTAGTCAATAGAACGTGCTTAAGCAATATGCCGAAGCCCCGAGTAAATAGAGTCTATCTTAATTCACATAAAAAAAGTAACATACTCTAAAATAGAAAGAGCATGCTACGCATTAGTATTATTTTCGATACATCTTAAATTGTAAAAACAATTCATTATAAAAAGCTAAATTACGTTGTCCCAAGTTTTCGTATACTTCTAAGCGATCTGTGAGTTCTGGATCAGGATAGAATCGTTCGTCTTCAACCATTTCTTCAGGCATAAACTGCAGTGCTTCTTTATTTGGCGTAGAATAACTCACGTACTCTGTATTTTGGGCAGCTATTTCTGCATCTAACATAAAGTTAATAAATTGATGTGCTCCATCTATATTTCGTGCAGTTTTCGGGATAACAAAGTTATCGAACCAGAGATTGGATCCTTCTTCTGGAACTAAGTAGTCGATCGCTTCATTTTCACCCATGATATCTGCGGCATCACCAGACCAACCAATCGCAATCGTAGCTTCATTATTGGCCATTAACATTTTATTTTCATCACCAACTATCGCTCGAACATTCGGCGTAAGTTCCTCTAATTTTTCTAATGCTTGATAGAGATGCTCAGGATTAGTGTCATTCAAGGAATAACCTAATGAGTTCAACCCCATACCGATAATTTCACGAGCGCCATCGATGAGTAATATTTGGTTTTCTAGTGCAGGGTCCCATAAATCATGCCACCCAGTTAGTTCCATTCCTTCTGGCAGAAGATTAGTGTTGAATATAATTCCAACGGTTCCCCAAAAATATGGAATGGAATATTGGTTGTTTGGATCGAAAGGTAAATCCATAAATCGTTCATCTATATTACTTAGATTTGGAAGTTTGGAATGATCTAATTCAATTAATAAATCTTCCTCCACCATTTTTTGTACCATATATTCAGATGGTACAGCAACATCATATGTCGTACCGCCTTGTTGGATTTTTGTCATCATCGCTTCATTGGAATCGAAGGTTTCATACACAATGGTAATACCAGTTTCTTCTTCAAATAGAGTAATTAATTCTTCGTCAATATAATCTCCCCAATTGTATACGGTCAACGTATTATCACCGGAAAAACCTTGTGCAGCATTGAGGCGATTAATCATTATAAGTAAAACAATCGACACAATGAGTATGGCACTTAACGATCGCATAATAGATTTCATCGTCTCAAGCCAACTCCTTTCGTTCCACTACGCTGTGTAAGATAGTAATAAACAATTACAAGAAGTATTGTTACGATAAACATAATAGTTGATAAGGCGTTAATATTTAGCGATATTCCTCTTCTAGCTAATGAATAAATTTCAACAGACAGTGTGGAAAAGCCGTTACCAGTTACAAAGAAAGTTACTGCAAAATCATCAAGTGAATAGGTTAATGCCATGAAAAATCCAGCAAAAATTCCTGGTGATATATAAGGTAGTGTAACTTTTGTCAGGACATTCCAATTACTTGCTCCTAAATCTCGAGCGGCATCCTCTAAAGAAGAACTCATTTCAAGAAGTTTAGGGAGTACCATTAATACAACAATAGGTATACTAAAAGCAATATGAGATAAGAGAACGGAATAAAATCCTAACTGAATTCCTGCCAACGTAAATAAAATTAAAAAGCTAGCACCAATAATTACATCAGGACTTACAATAAGCACATTATTCAATGATAAAAGCGAATTGCGAGTTCGTCTTTTTTTATAAGATCGGATGCTGATAGCACCAAAAACACCAATTATTGTAGCAATTAGTGCAGACAAGAGCGCAATTACCAAGGTGTTTAGCACTATAATCAATAAGCGAGTATCTTGGAATAATTCTCGATACCAATCAAAAGTAAAACCTTCGAATCCACTCATCGTTCCACCACTATTGAATGAATAAAAGATTAAATAAAAGATTGGAGCATATAAAATGAAAAATATAAGGACTAGAAAAATATTAGCGAATGAAGAGGATTTATTCTCCATATTACACACCTCTCCTTCGTAACGATGTTAATGCCATAAATCCTACCATAATAATGATTAGGAACACTGCAATGGTAGCTCCCATGCCCCAGTTTTGGGTGACAAGGAATTGCTGCTCAATTGCTGTTCCGAGCGTAATCACACGATTTCCGGCAATTAATCGTGTAAGCATAAATAAAGATAGCGCAGGAATGAAAACTACTTGGCATCCAGACTTCACGCCATCTATTGTTAATGGGAAAATAACTCTTCGAAATGTTGTCCATTTTGAAGCACCTAAATCTTTGGATGCGTACAGCAAGCTCGGATTTAAATTATCTAACGCATTAAAAATAGGTAAGATCATAAACGGTATAAAAATGTATACAGCGACAAATACAAAACTGAAATCGGTGAAAAGTAGTTGCCTCGATCCTATTCCGATCCAATCTAGGAATTGGTTCGCTGCACCATGCGTGCCGAATATACCAATAAATGCATACGCTTTTAATAGTAGATTAATCCATGAAGGAACAATTATCAGTAGAAGCCATAATTGCTTATGTTTCGTACGGGTCAGTACATATGCCGTTGGGTAAGCAACTAATAGAGAAAATAAAGTGATAAGAAATGCATACCAAAATGAATTCAAGGTCATTTGCAAATAGGTCGCTGTGAAGAAATTCTTATAATTCTCTAAAGAGAAATTACCCTCAATATCAAAGAATGAGAAATAAACAACGAGTAAAATCGGTGCAATGACGAAGAGGATAATCCAGAGTGCATAAGGTAGCATGTATAAACTACGAAGCGTCTTATTCTCCATCTGTTTCTCCCTCCGAATAAGAATCTAAACGGCGGTCAAAGTCTGCTTCGGACTCATTAAATCGCATAACATGTATATCTTCTGGATGAAATCTCAATCCAATTTGTTCACCGACAATGGCTTTTTTCGTCGATTGAACGAGCCATTCGTTTCCTTCGCTATCCAAACAAGTAATTTCATAATGCACACCACGGAATAATTGAGTGTGTACGGTAACGGAAATCATCCCTTGTTCTACAGAAGTGATCTCCATGTCTTCTGGACGAATAACGACTTCGACAGGTTCATTTGCATTCATTCCCATATCTACACATGTGAATTGTTTTCCTGCAAATTCTACAAGGTAGTCTTCAATCATTGTTGCTTTAGTAATATTTGATTCACCAATAAAGTCAGCGACAAAACGGTTAATCGGCTCATCATAGATATCATTTGGTGTTCCGCTTTGTTGGATTTTTCCTTTATTTAAAACAAATATCTCATCGGACATTGCGAGCGCTTCTTCTTGATCATGCGTAACAAAAATAAAGGTAATGCCAAGTCTTTGTTGAAGTTCACGGAGCTCATACTGCATTTGATACCTTAATTTAAGATCTAATGCGGATAATGGTTCATCTAGTAAAATTACTGCAGGCTCATTAACGATTGCACGTGCAATTGCTACACGTTGTCGTTGTCCCCCTGACATGTCCTTAATTTCACGATTTTCATATCCAACTAAATTGACAAAAGAAAGTGCTTCCTTGACTTTTTCATCGATCATGGATTTTTTCAATTTCTTAATTCGTAACCCAAAAGCAACATTTTCATAGACGTTAAGGTGAGGAAATAAGGCATAGTCCTGGAAGACTGTATTAATTGGACGTTTATTGGCAGGTATATGGTTTATTCTTTTTCCTTCAAAAATGATGTCACCTGATGATGCTTCTGTAAACCCAGCGATTAGACGTAAAATAGTCGTTTTTCCACAACCTGAAGGACCAAGTAATGTGTAAAACTTTCCTTTTTCTATTGTAAAGCTGACATGATCCAAGACAAGAGGATCGTTATCAAACTGTTTGGAGACATTCTTGAATTGAATAATTGGTTGATTATTTTTCATTTCTAACTCCTTTTCCTGTTAGATGTTGGAAAATTACTTTTCGTATTTTTTGAATACGGATTGTGCCTGACCAATTAAGCTGATGATGTTACTACATATAGTTATATAAAACAGTGCAAGTTTTAGTCAGATTCGAAATAATTATACATGAAAAGTGTGCGGTTGAAATTACTTTTTTAATCTGTAGGTTAAATATTTTTTAAAAGCGGGTATACACTACGGAAGGTGCATGATTATTTTCAGAGTTGGAGAAGCTATACATAGGTTTTTAGAGTGTTAACTACGTCAAATTTCAGACACAATTTCATAAAAAAGTGACACGATGTCATTATTAATGTTGACTTATGACACAGTGTCATATAATATTAAATTATACAACATGACATGGTGTCACATATGAAAGCTGGAGGAAGTAACATGCCAAAAGTAACCTTTTTCAATTTACCGGATGCAAAACGAAAAAAATTAATGGAAGCAGCAGAGAAAGAATTTTCTAGAGTACCGTTATCTCAAGCCTCCATTTCCAATATTG
The DNA here is from genome assembly GCF_000011245.1 of Oceanobacillus iheyensis HTE831. Classification (NCBI taxonomy): domain Bacteria; kingdom Bacillati; phylum Bacillota; class Bacilli; order Caryophanales; family Bacillaceae; genus Oceanobacillus; species Oceanobacillus iheyensis. The sequence goes on along the minus strand of NC_004193.1, from coordinate 3,284,211 downwards.
TGAAAAGTGCTTGTGTTGCTAGAGGAAGCTTCTACCAATATTTTGAGAACAAAGAAGACGCCTTTTATTATCTTTTAAAACTGCAGACGGAGAAACGCCGTGAATATTTTCTTTCTACATTAGAAGAAAGTGGCGGTGATATCTTTATCGCAGTGGAGCGTTTGTTCCAGTTGATGTTAGAGGATTTAAGCAATGAAGATAACCTTAAATTTCTTCAAAATGCATTAATGAACGTGACCCATGAAATAGAGGATTCATTTACAGGTTTATTTATCGGTCAAAAACAAGTAGGCGGTAATGTGGAAGACGCATTGAACCGAATTAATGGAATGATTGATTCAAACAAGCTGAATATAACAGGCAACCAAGAATTTTTTCACGTAATGCAAATTCTGACGTCTGTTACGTTTCGAAACCTCGTAGATAAATTCTCGCGCAATATCTCCAATGAGGAAGCGATGGATAACTTCCGTATTGAGATGGAGTTGCTTCGCAAAGGGTTGTATAAATCATGAATTGTAAAAAATTTACTATAGAGAATGGGGTATGATTAATGTCAGTTATAATTTATGGCGCTGCATGTTCATCTACAAGGAAAGCGAAACAATGGTTCCAAAAAAATGGTATTGATTTTGAAGAACGTAATGTTATCCGTGAACCATTAACAGTAAATGAATTACAAAATATTTTAAGAATGACAGTTGAAGGAACGGATGAGATTATTTCTACTCGTTCGAAAATATATAAAGACTTAAACCTTGATATTGAGGCACTTCCGCTTCAAGAGTTGCTTGAAATAATTCAAGATCACCCACGTTTGCTTCGCAGTCCGATTATGGTGGATGATAAACGGTTACAAGTTGGCTATCATGAAGAAGATATTCGTCAATTCTTACCAAGGCAAACAAGGGAATATCAATGGTTACAATGGAAAACGAATAATTTGCGCGTAGCTGAGAATTAATTCTGGAGGTACTTATGGATTTAATTGCATCTCACCCGTATGTCAAGGTCGTACGCCATGTGAGTAGTCTGCAACAAACAGACACCGAAGAAAAGCGCTACATGTATCTTTATAACGAGAAGATTGTGACGAAACATCGTGAGTTTCCGATTGATGATGTTCTAGATATGTCATATCGTTTCGTAGGAAAAGATTCCGGAATGCTGTATTTACACACATTGAAAGGTGTATATTCATATATTGTCAAAACTTCTCCAGAAGATTTTGTGGAAAGCTTTAAGGAGTTTCAATATAAACGCCGTAACCATATTTAACCTCATATTTACCACAATTTAATTCACCACTTTGTATATAATGTCCCATCAAATAACGAACAGTGACGATAACTTGTCACTGTTTTTTTCGCTGTAATCATAGGCCTTTACCCATTCTTTAACAGGATATTAGTCCATTTTCTATACGCATGCATATGATAGGGTTAAGAATATTAGAAAGGGTGCCTAACATTGAGTTTATATATGAATGAAAATGAGAATGTGTATAAAAGTCATGAGCAGTTACATGCACCAAATCAACAGATGTTTGTTCGAAGTCATATGTCAGAAGTGTTAGAGGAACACAATAATGTTCAACAATCGATCATGAAATCTATCCGAAGATTAAATAGTCAAATGGCAGGTCAAGGACTTAAACAACAACAAAATTGGAATTCTATAACAGACCAGCTGCAATCCTTAGAAGAAGATAGTATGAATCATAAAACGATGGAACAAAATGTCTTAGATAAGCTTCAAATATTAGAAGAAAATCAACAATCCATTTCAATACAAATAAAAGAAGAAGGCATTTCAAAGCAACAAATAACTTCCCACTTAACTGAAATGAAGAAGAGTCAACAAGTATTGCAGGAAATGATGGATGCTATGCAGATAACGAATGAAAAGTACCATGCTAAAGTGGAAGAACAAAACCAATTGCAACAAGTAGTCATGCAAACATTGAAAGAGAAAGATGTAGAAGTAGAGAATATAAATGAACGCATAGAAAGTCAAGAAGCATTACTAGAAAAAGTCGTTCGACAAATGGATCATTTTCGAGGTGTTATGTATGAACGGACGAATTATTTGGCCAAAAAATTAGAATCTACTGTAGCTTATATGTTAAATAAATTGACGGGAGACAATGATGATAGGCAAGAAGAAGTGCAAGAAACTAAAGAAAAACAGAATGTGTAATAGTAGGAGAACCGCATTAATTCTATAAGGGTGATAGGATTATGCGGTTCTTGTTGTAATTTGAATAGGTATTTGTAGTTGAAACGATGTTAATAGTTCTCCTATAATTGGTTTAATAATGCTGAAGTTATACAGTTGTTTCATATTAGAGAATGGATGTAGTAGGAGGAACAGATGATGAAAGTAACGAGTTATCGCGATGCATGGGTGGAAGTTTCCTTAGATGCACTAACTTATAATGTACGTCAATTTAAGAATCATTTACAGGAAAAGTCAAGGTTGATGGCAGTTGTAAAAGCAGATGGTTATGGTCACGGGGCCGTTCCGATAGCGCGGAGATCCTTAGAAGCAGGGGCGGAATATCTTGGAGTAGCTTTTATAGATGAGGCACTTCAGATTCGGGAAGCTGGAATATTAGCTCCAATCTTATTACTTGGTTTTACACCAAGCTACGCTGTAAGAGAAGCTGTTAGACATGACCTCACACTCACCGTATATTCGACGGAAACACTGGAAGCGATAAAGGATGCAGCTCGATCTTTAGATAAAAAGGCAAAAATACATATAAAAGTGGATAGTGGTATGAGTCGGATCGGGTTAAGATCCTCTGAGGAGGTCATCTCTCTAATGACATCACTACAAACGGAAGAAATTGAAGTAGAAGGGATTTTCACTCATTTTGCGGATGCTGATAATGATGAGAGTGATGCGTATACATATAAACAATTTGAAACATTTCAAGGGATTATGGAAGCGTTAGAAAATGAAGGTTATTCGATACCAATCAAGCATTGCTGTAATAGTGCAGCAACGATAGCATTTCCTGACATGCATATGGATATGGTTCGTGTTGGCATTAGTTTATACGGGTTATACCCTGGACAACATTTAAAGGAAATATTGTCCTTACAGCAAGTAATGAGCTTTAAAGCAAAGCCTGTGCTCATAAAAGATGTTCCCCCTCATCAACCAATTAGCTATGGATTAACGTATGAAACAAAGGAAACGTCCAAGATCGCAACACTTCCTATAGGCTATGCGGATGGTTTTTCCCGTTTGTTATCAAATGTAGGTCATGTGACTGTTCATGGAACAGCGTGTCCCATTGTAGGGAGAATTTGTATGGATCAGTCTATGATAGATGTGTCTGAAGTTCAAACGGATGTAACTAAAGACGATATCGTAACCATTTTTGGTGATGAAAATGCGGGGTATATACCGCTCGACGTTGTTGCAGAGCAAATGCAAACGATCCATTATGAAACAGTGTGTCTTATTGGAAAAAGAGTACCAAGACATTACGTGTAGAATAATTTTTCCTTGCTTTCTAGTCGGTCTGAGAGACAGCTGGAAAGTATAGCATTTTAGAAAAGCTTCAATTCTTAAGAAAAAAATTTACTCAACTAAACCAGCAATATCAACGGACTGTATATCATCCAAATTATCTAAGGGAAATACAGTAGCAATATTATTGCAGTCAAGAGACTGTATATAAACAGGAATCCCGTGATAAGTTACTTGAATCAATTCCGGTGAGTTAATTATTTGTTGTACGCGGTTATAATCCAAGTGAAGCCCTCCTTTTGCATTAAATTTAATAGTGATTTTAACGTCTATCTTTTAAAGCATTCTATAGTATAGTTTTGTTATATGTATAGGATGTATTCATTGTAAAAACTGGTATGTGGAGGTGTGAAATGACTCCTTTTACAGAAAGAGTTATTGAAATTATGAAAGATATTCCTTATGGAAAAGTGATGACTTATGGACAAATTGCAGCAAATGCAGGTAGTAAACAAGCAGCAAGACAAGTCGTACGAATTTTACATTCGATGAGTGGAAAATATCAATTACCGTGGCACCGTGTCATTAATGCACAAGGGAAGATTGGAATTCAGTCAGAAGAAGGATTCTGGGAACAAAGAACAAGGCTAGAATCAGAAGGTGTGAAAGTAGACAATCATGGGAAAATATCTTTAGAATGTTATCAATGGTTTCCTGGAAAAGAAACAGAGGAGGATATAAATGAAATTTAGTTTAAATAATCAAGCATTCCAAACAGAATTATCCTATGGAAATTTAACGATCTCTGGAGAAGACGAGCATGGATTTCGTCCTTTCGCTTTATTAGTTTCTTCGATTGCCGGATGTAGTGGCGGAGTACTTCGTAAAGTAATGGAAAAACAACGAATTGATTTCAAAGATATCCAAATTGAAGCAGAAGTAGAGCGTAATGAAGCTGAGGCGAATCGAATTGAAAAAATATCCATGCATTTTATAGTTTATGCAGACAATCTTTCTCAAAAAAAAGCAGAGAAAGCTTTAGCTATTTCTTCTAAGAATTGTTCCATGGTACAGTCAGTAATAGGAAGTATTGACATCGTAGAAACGATAGAAGTGATACCGCTTGAGGATAATTAAGTATAGATTGGTAAGAAGTGACTATAAGCAACAAATTGTATTTTAGCAATATCTATCGGTATAATAATAGTGTATTTATATGTATTTTTACATTAGATGTATTGCATACAAGGAGGTTGCTCCGTGAAAATAGTGGGAATTTCAGGGTCTATTGTAGGTTCTAAAACGAGAATTGCAGTAGAACATGTTTTGAAATATATAAGTAATCAATATGAATCAGTGGAAGTAGAGTTAATTGATTTAAAGGATTATGAATTGGTTTTTAGTGATGGGCGTTCGGTGGAGTCTTATACAGGCGACACAAGGTTAGTCTTGGAAAAAATTCTAGATTCAGATGGGGTATTAATTGGTACTCCTACCTTTCAAGCTTCGATACCAGGTACATTAAAGAATTTGTTCGACTTATTGCCAATGGATGCATTTCGCAATAAGACTGTCGGAATTTTAGCCACTGCAGGTTCAGCTAAACATTACCTTGTACCAGAACAGCATTTAAAACCTATTTTAACGTATATGTTAGGTTGGGTATTACCCAAATATGTTTTTATCGAAGAAAAAGATTTTACAAATTATGTCCTAACCAACCAAAATGTGTTAGATCGATTAATTATTCTTGCTGATCAATTGATGCAATCAACAAGACAAATAAAAGAAAATAAAATAGAGCCCTCATCATTTTCATTTAAACCGTAAGCGTAAGTAGCTTACGGTTTTTTCTTAAGGAATAAAATCATGCAATTGAGGTGGAGTACGAAAACAATACAACAAACTATCCGTCAAGAGTTGTAAAAACGTTCTGTGGATAACGTATAAAATTGGGGATAAAACAACTTATAAGAATAGAAGTATTATAAATAAAAAACCAGTTATACTTACATATGAAGGTATTAGCTTTTTGCGTTTGTAGATAAATTTACTTATAGTGGAGTTCCTTTATAGTTAAAAAAACCTGTTCAATTTCTATTTCTAGTTCTAAAGAATACATTTACTAAGAAAAGCTATTTGTAAATTGGAAAATGTTGTATAATTATTAGAATATTAAAAAAGAGAGGTGTGTGTCCATGAATCGTAAAGCCTTTGTTAGTAAGTTAGTCGTTCTTGTTGGATTAATTGCCATAATTAGTGGGTTGTTATTATTTTATCCACATCTTGAAACAAAGATTGACGCCACAGACGAGACGGACATTACACAACTAGAAGATGCAACCTTAGAAGAAAAGTTAGCTGTCATTTTAGATAACCCTAATTTAGAAGGTGGAATAACTGGGGTTAGCGTGATGGATGCTGCGAATGGTGATCAACTATTCTCTAGAAATATTGATATTCGATTACATCCTGCATCAAATATGAAAGTCCTAACTGCTGTATCAGCATTGGAAACGCTAGGTCCTGACCATCGGTTTACAACGGAAGTACTGACGGATGGAAAAATACGTGGAAAAGTTCTTCACGGAGATGTATATGTTAAAGGGAAGGGAGATCCTACCTTACTACAATCTGATCTGGAAGCATTCGCTAAGGAGTTAAAGAAACAGGGCATTCATAAAATTAAAGGTGATTTAGTTGGCGATGATACTTGGTATGATGATGTTCGTCTTTCCCAAGATTTAAACTGGTCCGATGAACCGTTCTTCACTGGGGCACAAGTTTCTGCATTAACTATGTCACCAGATGACGATTATGATGCAGGAACCGTTATTGTGGAGGTCAGACCAAGTGAAAATGGAAAGAAAGCAGAAGTAACATTAACTCCTGAGAATAATTATATATCAATTGAGAATAAAACGAAGATGGTCGCTAACGGAGAAGAAAAAGACATTTCAATTGAACGACAACATGGGAATAATACAATTGTAATTGAAGGAGAAATGCCAAAAGACGGCTCGTTATCCCGGTCTTGGGCATCTGTTTGGGAGCCCACCAATTACGTTATTAGCGTGTTTAGACAAACTTTAGAAGAGGAAGGCATAACTTTTATAGGGAAATCCAAGGATCGTTTTGAAGAAACTCCTTCTTCTGCTGAAATACGTGTTGCTAAAGAATCGATGCCGTTAAAAGAACTATTAATACCATTTATGAAATTAAGTAATAATGGACATGGGGAAACGCTAGTAAAAGAAATGGGAAAAGTGGTTGAGGACGATGGTAGTTGGGATGAAGGATTAGTAGTAATGGAAGATGTTCTAGGTGAATTGGGGTTGAACATGGATACTATATTATTACGAGATGGTTCAGGAATGTCGCATAAGAATTTTATTCCTGCGGTAGAACTATCGGAGCTTCTGTATGTAATTCAAGAGAAAGAATGGTTCCCTTCTTTTCAATCTGCTTTACCATTAGCTGGACATCCTGAAAGAATGGTTGGTGGAACATTGAGGAATCGGATGACAAATAGTCCTGCAACGGAAAATGCAATGGCAAAAACGGGATCGATTACAGGAGTTTCTACATTATCCGGTTATGTAACAACGGCTGATGGAAAGGAAGTTGTTTTCTCTATACTCATCAATAACTATCTTGGATCAAGCTCTACAATGAGGGGTATTGAAGACAGTATTGTAGATACGATAGCAGGTCATGAATTTTAAAATAATATATTAAGATTGTTACTGAGCAAGTGGAATAGTAGCCTTTTAAGGATACATATTTCATTTGCTTTTTTTTTGAGTCATTACATTAGTCCATTTCATCTTGTATTAATTCCAACTAAGATAATCTAAATGTGATGAAATTAGGCCAAGCAAAGCTATTTACTTTTTCAAAAAAATCATGTATCCTTAATCCTTAGTAAATTAATTGGAAAAGAGGGTTTTAGATGGAGCAATCCGTAACTCAGAAAAACTTTATGCAAAAACAGACAACAATTTTGGCGGACTTAAATCCTATGCAAAAGCCCCTTCTTATAATAGGGATCATTGTATCTATTATTCTATTTTCAGCAATTGTCATCACAGCTGATTGGATACAAGGTGTATTATTTATATTAGGATTAGCGCTAGGAGCGACATTGCTTTATGCTCGTTTTGGTTTTACTTCTGCCTTTAGAAGACTAGCATCTGTTGGTAATGTTCAAGGTATTCAAGCGCATCTTCTTATGTTTGTTGTTTCAACAACTTTATTTGCAATTATTTTAAGTAATGGTTTTAGTTTTACAGGGGTAGAACCGCAAGGATATGTTTCACCTGTAGGGATTAGTGTACTTGTTGGAGCATTTTTATTCGGTATTGGAATGCAATTGGGTAATGGATGTGCATCAGGGACATTGTATAACCTTGGTGGTGGAGGATCATCCATGATTTTCACATTAATTGCTTTTATTATTGGTTCAACCCTCGGTGCATATCATTTACCTTTTTGGACAGAGACTCCATCCTTACCGCCGATTTCACTTGCTGAGTCGACTGGATTAGGATTCTTTGGGGGGTGGGTTGTTCAGCTTCTATTGTTTGGTCTTATTTATTGGATTACGTTAATCGTAGCGAAACGTAAAAATCCACCGGCAATGAAGCCTTTAGCAAAAGGTAGTGGTTGGAAGCTTGTTTTCCGTGGAGCATGGCCATTATTTATTGCTGGTGTAATTTTAGCAGCACTGAATGCACTTGTACTACTCGTACGTGGAACTCCTTGGGGGATTACTTCTGCATTTGCTTTATGGGGAGGTAAAACCTTACAAGCGGTTGGTGTAGATGTATCTTCCTGGGGATATTTTTCAGGGGATGCAGCAAATGCACTTTCCCAATCCGTATTAATGGATTCCACAAGTGTAATGAACTTCGGAATCATTTTAGGAGCATTTATTGCAGTAACTGCGCAGGGTAACTTTAAACCGCGCAAGATTAAACCAGGTGTAGCAGGAGCTGCTATCGTCGGAGGATTACTAATGGGATATGGTGCGCGTCTTGCGTTTGGTTGTAATATTGGAGCATACTTCGGTGGAATCTCTTCATTCAGTCTTCACGGCTGGGTATGGGCAATAATGGCATTACTAGGAACTGGTGTAGCATTATTCCTACGGCCACTATTTGGTATGATGAACCCGAATAAAAATGATCAATTTTGTTAGTGAATAATGGAATGAAGAACCCCGTGCAGATGCTCGGGGTTCTTCACATTGTCCGTAGAAGAACGTAAATCACCAGTGTTATCTACCATATGATTGGTTTAGTATCGTTGGGTACGATTGTGAATAAACTGTGGGCAATTAAAAATTGTGCACTATAGTAAGTAATCATCACTAAATCATCTGCTACTGCAAATGTTGAGATAAACATGTTCCATGAAAGAATTGAGTCCGAAATCAGAAATAGTATACTACCAAGTATAGCCCAACGATTTCCCGTCAAAATTGCTGTGAAAGCCATGATGCTTATTATAGTAATATAGGCGATGACCGGGATAATGAGTTCTTGTTGGCCATTTTCTTTAAGCGAAGATAAAAGCTGGACGCCTATCCAAATAGCAAAAGCAGTGATTGGTAAGATTGCAACACCTTTTTTGAATGAATAATGTGCTTGTTTGAGAAAACCGATTGTATAACCTATATGACCAAGTAAAAATGCGGTTAAACCAATAATAAACCAATGTAAAGTAGCGTCGCCAATAATACAAAAGCATAAGCCGATAAGAATAAACCAATGAGTAGCGTTTTTCTCAGGTGGCATTTGCTCTGTTGCATAAATAATAATCAGGATCATTGGAATTACTTTAAAAAATAAGCTAAAAACAAATGGTTCAGATGGAGAAATAAATATATACACAATACTCGTTGTAAGAATTAATATGGGAAGACGATACATGACCATAACGAACACTCCTCTATGCTATAACTTACTTACCTTTATGATTTCTAGAGAAGAAGACAATATCCTTTTTTATGAGCAAATATTTTCTAATTAGATGAATCAATTTATTAATTGAGTTAGACAGAAAAATATTCATGAAAATATGTTTTTGTAGGCATACTATTACCTATATATTTGCTATATAAGGAGTGTTTGAATTGAGTCAAGAATCGATAAGGAAAAAAGTAGATCAAATCTTAAGCGAAAGTCCAATTGGTACGATGGCTACGGTGAAGAATAATAAACCACATTCTCGTTATATGCTATATTTCCATCGCGAGTTAACGCTATATACTGCAACAGACAAAGAAACGGATAAAGTGGAAGAGATTGAATCAAACCCTTGGACACATATATTAATCGGTTATGAAGGAGAAGGGTTTGGAGATGAGTATGTGGAATATCAAGGGAAGGTTTCTATTGAGTCGAGTCCTGAATTAAAAGAAGAGTTATGGAATGATGATATGAAGAAGTACTTCTCAGGTCCAGAAGATGATTCGTATATTATATTAAAAGTGGAACCAACTGCGATTCGAATTATGAATAAAAAAGGAGATGCTTCAAAAGAACTCCATTTCTAAAAAAGACAAAAAACAACTGGAAAGCGACTAAAGAATCTCTACTTAAACTATCTTTGTTTGGAGGCAAGACAGTGAAGTATGAAGTAGTTATTCAAATAGTGCTCCAGTTGTTTTTTTAATCTGTGATAATGAATGCTTCAATTCCTAGATCTTGTAATTGATTTATTCTGGCATTAGCATTGTCGCGATCACGAAATGCACCGGATTGAACACGATACCACTGTTGTCCAGATATGGTTACTGGTACAATAATTGCTTCCATATCCTCGTCCGTTAGAAGATCTACACGTTCCTCTGCGTTAATTCGTTGTTTGAATGACCCGGCAATAACTTTAAAGAAGTTAGGAGAAGGATCGGGCGCATCATCCTTTGGCTGAAGTTGGAAAGCTCGAGCTAATCCATTTACATGTCCTTGTGCGACACGCTGCCGCCATGAGGGATCACGTAATTTTGCTGCATCACCGCTATGGTCAATAAAACCGTTCTCTGTGAGAAGCGCAGGCATATGGGATTCGCGTAAAACATGGAAATTTGCTTTCTTTTTACCGCGGTTTCGCAGTTGATTAACTTTACTTACCTCTTCATGGATAATGTTTTGGTATCTAGCAGTAGTTGATTGATCCGATAGACTATTGTGGATGAAATCCTCGTAGCCGTAAGCTGAACCATTAAAGGAGTTACAGTGAATAGAAAGAAAATAGTCTGCATTCCAATTGTTAGCCTCGTTCGTCCGTTGGGATAAGCTTTTTGTACTATCTGATGTCCTGCTCATTTTTACAGATACATTATTGTAATTGGAGAGTAATAAATCACGTATTCTTATAGCGATATCTAGGTTGATTGTTTTTTCTTGTAGTCCATTGCCGACAGCTCCAGGATCACTACCACCATGTCCGGGATCAAGATATAGTTTCATTAGTTCATTTCCTCCTCTCGATTATAGTGTATGGATAATGAATAGAAAATCGTGGACAAACAACATGAGTGTTGTATAAATCCACTTCTGTGTATCCACGTTTATCACTTCTATAATCGAAAGACAGGCTAATAAAGAGGGGAAAATAGAAAAGATTATTACCTTGATAGATCTTTACCCCGGTGAACTTACTTTAAGAAAGTTTTTAAACAGCTTCTTGTATAATCGTTAGTCGATAAGGTCCTTATTTTTCCGGTAAGATCGTTTTAGTGAAATTAATTCAAATATATACATGAAAATCCCTGCTAGTATTCCTATTCCAAGAGGGTCATACCAATCTCCGTTTTGTGACCCAATAAAATAATTTATATAGAGACCGACAATCATAAATGCACTCATCCATATACTTTTTTTACGAAGTTCTTTTTTCGATTTATGAAGTTGAGAGTCTGTCATAATATCCGTGTATTCAATGCCTGATAAAGTATATCTGAAAAATACATAAAAAATGAAAATGATCAACCCTAGTCCGATTGTTAAGAAAGAGCTCCATTTTATTATTGTAAAGTAGTCCATAAAAATTAACATAAGTATTAAATATAAAGCTAATAAACCGCCGCCTTCAGCTAAAAAATAAAGTACTCTTTGTTTTTTGTATTCATCATTCGGTAGAAATACATTTAACCAAGAATTCATGAGTTGTTCTCCTCCCAGAATAAATCATTTAACGTTACTTCTAATTCTTTTGCTATCTTAATGCATAGTTGTAATGACGGGTTATATTGTCCTTTTTCTATTAACCCAACTGTTTGTCTCGTTATCCCTGTGCGTGCTGCTAATTGTTGTTGTGTTAAATTTTTTTCCATTCGAGTTAATTTCACACGATTAATCATAGTATTCTCCTTAACATGTAATATATATATTACATAAGTAAATTATATATTGCATTTATTGGCGAGTCAATATGTGTATAAATTTACCTCCCTAGAAGAAAATAAATACAAGGAGGATGATCAAATGTCTGAAAAGCACAGCAATAATAATCAGTTTAAAGAGAATTCTAATTCTGGTGAAAAACGTAACGGAAGAAAGAGCCCTTTCAAAAACCACAGTGAGGGTCAAGGAACCACTCCAAATGAGTACAAAAGTAAAAAATAGTAATCGAATCAGTACATGAATACGATAACTAGTAGAACAAAAAGACCACGAATAGAAATACTGTAACGTGGTCTTTCTGCATGTTTATAGGCGGTTTAATTCGCTATAGAAAGAGGAATGAATTAAACTATATGTAAATAAAGAATAGGAAAAGAGGTACTTAGATGTTTCTAGCCTGGAATGAAATAAAAAATAATAAACTTCGATTTACCCTCGTTATCGGAGTATTGATGCTCGTTTCTTACCTTGTATTCTTTTTATCGGGCTTAGCCAATGGACTGGAGGATTTAAATAAAGAAGCAGTCGATAAATGGGAAGCAGACGGGGTAATTCTCACCGAAGAATCAGATCTTCGTTTGCAACAGTCTGTAATGCAGGCAGAAGACTACGATGGAGAAGGATCAGAGGATTATGCTGAATTAGGGCAGCAAAGTGCAATTGCAAGTAATGGAGATAACAAAGCAAATACATTCATATTTGGAATACATAAAGATGAATTTATCATGCCGAATGTGACAGAAGGAGAAGAATTTACTAATGAAGGTGAAGTAATTGCAGATGAATCTTTAAAGCAAGAAGGTTTTGCAGTAGGAGATGAATTATCACTTTCTTCTATTGATGAGAAGTTAACTATCGTCGGCTTTACTGACAATGCTCGATTTAACGCAGCTCCTGTTTTGTATACAAATTTTGAAACACTACAAACGTTGCAATATGGAGAAGCAGTGGAACAAGGCGACGAACAAGTAAATGCATTCGTAGTTCGTTCAAATAACTTAAATGAAATAGCTGTAGATGAAGAACTGCAAGTAGTCGATACACAAACATTTATCGAAAATCTCCCTGGTTATACAGAACAAAACTTAACATTATCTTTCATGATATATTTCTTATTTGTTATATCTGCGGTTATTCTAGCTATTTTCTTATATGTATTAACCATTCAAAAGGTAAGTATCTTTGGTGTGATGAAGGCACAGGGGATTTCCTCTGGCTACTTAGCAAAATCAGTAATTGCGCAAACCTTCCTTCTATCCTTCGCTGGAGTGGTCATTGGATTAGTATTGACCATTCTGACGGGTTACTTCTTACCGCCAGAAGTTCCGGTTTCGTTTAATTATCTGGACATGTTTGTGTATGCAGTTGTTCTTATTCTTGTTTCTGTTATTGGAGCATTTATATCCGTGCAAACAATAGTAAAAATAGATCCATTGAAAGCGATTGGAGGCTAAGGAAAGATGACAATTTTACAATTAGAAAATGTACAAAAAGTCTTTGGATCCGGGCATACAAAAGTGGAAGCCATGAAACATACGTATTTCGAAGCAAAAGCAGGTGAACTGATTGCAGTAATTGGCCCATCTGGATCTGGTAAGAGTACATTTTTAACCATAGCAGGCGGATTACAGACTCCCTCTGATGGAGATGTATATATTAACGGAACACCAATAACAGAACTAAATGAAAAAAAACGTTCAAAAGTTCGTTTGAAAGAAGTAGGATTCGTACTACAGGCTTCGAACCTGGTTCCATTTTTAAATATAAAGCAACAAATGCAATTATTAGATAAAGTGAAAAAGAATAATTTAAAAGGGGAAGAGCTGGAACAATTATATAAATCTTTAGGAATTGAACACTTACTAAAGAACTTTCCAAGCGATCTCTCTGGTGGAGAAAGACAGCGTGTTGCTATTGCTAAAGCACTTTATACAAACCCCAGCATTATACTTGCTGATGAACCAACCGCCTCATTAGATTCAGATCGTGCATTTGAGGTTATGCGAATGTTGAAAGAGATTACGAAAGAAAAAAATACAACTACCATCGTCGTAACACATGATACAAGGTTGATAGATGACTGTGACAAAGTGTATCAGATCACAGATGGAAAAATGGAATTACAATCACAACTACAATCGGAGTAATAAAGTGAAAACTGTCTCGCGAGTCACATAAGACTTACGAGACAGTTTTTTTGCGTTTCTCATAAAAAAATATGGTTAGGGGGAAAACGGCCCCCTTCCTTGGTTGGAGTTTGAATTTATGAGTTTATCGAACTAGGAATTTACAAATACTTAACACTTACCATAAACTTTCTTAATATTCTCTTCCTATACTTACAAGTGAGGGCAGGAAATAAGCCCATAAATATACAAACACAAATTAGGGGGAGGACCTAAAAAATGAATTTCAAGAAGTTTGCTTTTGTATTACTTATACCAATGTTGTTAGTACTGTTAGCAGCATGTGGATCTGACGACGCAAATGGTGAGTCAGATTCAAATTCAGATTCAGATTCAAATAGTAACTCAGAAGAATTAGAAGGAAGTGTTGCTATTGATGGATCAGGTACTGTTTATCCATTAATGGCTCGTCTTGCGGAAGAGTATATGATTAATGAACAACCGGGCGTATCAGTGGAAGTTAGTCGTGCTGGAACGAGTGCAGGATTTGAAAAATTCTTAGCCGAAAACGGGACAGACTTTAATGATGCTTCTCGCTTAATAAAAGAAGAAGAACAAGCAAAAGCGGATGAACTTGGAATAGATGTAAAAGAATTAAAAGTTGCTCTAGACGGTTTAACAATTGTAACCCATCCAGATAATGATTGGGCAACAGAATTAACACAAGAGCAAGTGCAAGGTATTTTCCTTGGTGAATATACAAATTGGTCAGATATTGATTCTTCTTGGCCTGATCAACCAATTCAAACGTATGGACCAAATGAAAATCACGGAACGTATGAGTTCTTCTATGAAAATATTTTAGAAGAACAGGATCTAGTGGAAACAATTGATCTTCAACAAGATTATTCCACACTAGTAACGTTGATTTCTCAAGATGAAAATGCAATAGGATTCTTCGGGTTTGGTTACTATGATAGCAATAAAGATAGTATTCAAGCAGTAAACATCGATTTCGGAGACGGACCTGTTGAACCATCTCTAGACACTATTGCTGAAGATGGTGACTATGCAGGATTTACTAGACCCGTATTTACGTACCTTAATGTAGGTAACGCTCAAGAAAAACCTCAAGTCCTCGACTACGCGATCTACATTATGAATAACGTAAACACATTTGCAGGAGAAACTGGATTTGCGCCGATTCCTGAAGAAGAGGCTCAAAGTCTAGTAGAAGAATTAGAAGTATTAAAATAAATTAGTCGAATATTCTTGTCGAGGTGAGGACCGATAATATTGTTGGTTCTCATCTTGTTGTAAGTGTAAGCGCGAAGAAGGAGTGCTTTAAGAATGGCAGCAAGCAGCGAAAATAAGAATACTGCTTCTGTTAGAAAGATGATTGAGGCGAATAAGCAAAAGAAGAGTGTTTCTCAAATTACAGAGAAACTAGTACCGGTATTTTTGGTATTAATTGCCTCCATATCGATTCTAACAACAGCAGGTATTATATATACGTTATTAGCTGAATCAATAGCGTTTTTTCAACGAGTACCAATTATTGAATTCTTCACAGGGACAGTATTAAAACCGCTAAGTCAAAATCCGGAATTTGGTGTCCTCCCATTACTAACCGGTACTATAATATCTTCGGTCATTGCAATGTTAGTTGCAGGACCAGTAGGTTTAATGTCAGCTGTTTACCTGAGTGAATTTGCATCAGATAAAGTACGTCGTACAGTAAAACCTTTATTAGAAATACTAGCAGGAATTCCTACGATTGTTTATGGTTTCTTTGCGTTTACTTTTGTAACACCTCTGATACGGATGGTGTTTCCTTCCGTGGAAGCTACCAATATTTTGAGTCCTGGTATCGTGATGGGAGTAATGATTATCCCAATGATTGCATCTTTATCAGAAGATGCAATGTCTTCGGTACCGAATTCCATGCGTGAAGGAGCACTAGCATTAGGTGCAACAAGGTTAGAAACAACATTTAGGGTCGTTATTCCAGCTGCATTATCTGGAATTATCTCTTCATTTGTACTAGGTATTTCTCGTGCGATTGGAGAAACCATGATCGTGACCATCGCAAGTGGTAGTTCGAAAAACTTTACCTTCGATATCACGCAATCGATGCAAACAATGACTGCGTATATTGTTGAAGTTTCTGGTGGAGAAGCCCCAGCAGGATCTACCATCTATTACAGTTTATATGCAGTAGCATTAACACTATTCGTTTTCACTTTAATTATGAACTTACTAGCAAGATATATTTCCCGTAAGTTTAGGGAGGAATACTAGATGAGCACAAAGTATGTGGATATTGAACAAGTACAGAAGCGGATGTCATCTCGTATCCGAAAAAATAATCTCTCAAAATATCTATTTTTAGCAGCAACGATGTTCGGTTTAGTAGTATTGGCAGTTCTCATTGTTCGAGTACTGACACAAGGGGTCACCTATATTAACTGGGATTTCTTAACGGGTCACCTTTCTACAGCACCTGAGAGAGCAGGAATTATGGGAGCAATATTAGGTACAGCTTGGTTAATGCTGATTGTAATCCCGGTTACGATGCTAATTGGTGTAGGTACTGCAATATACTTGGAGTTATATGCCAAAAAAGGCAAGTTCCAATCGTTTATAGCAACAAATATTTCCAACCTAGCAGGTGTACCATCGATTGTATATGGTTTACTCGGCCTCACCTTATTCGTACGGACGTTAGAATTCGGGAATGTCATTTTAGCCGGAGGATTAACTTTATCACTCTTAGTATTACCTATTGTAATTGTAGCGGCACAAGAAGCAATTCGTGCGGTTCCTGGTCATCTTAGTGAAGCATCCTATGGTATGGGGGCGACGAAATGGCAAACCGTGAAAAAAATAGTGTTACCAGCTGCACTACCTGGGATATTAACTGGATCGATCCTAGCCTTATCTAGAGCAATTGGGGAAACTGCACCATTAACAGTATTAGGCATACCGGCATTGCTCATTCCGTTCCCTGGAGGAGTATTTGATACATTTACTGCATTGCCAATGCAAATCTATTATTGGACGTTAGATTCTTCATTGGTAGCGGAGTATGCATATCTAGCAGCAGCTACAATTATTGTATTGCTAGTTTTATTGTTCCTATTAAACTCGATTGCTATTATTATCCGAAATAAATTTCAACAGCGTTATTAATTGTAAGTGAAAGGAAGGAAAAAATATGAGTTTATTAACAGCGGACAAGAAGGTACAAGTAGATATTAATAAAAATGATAAAAAAGCACCTGTAAATAATAAAAATATTGTATATGATACAAAAGATCTTAATTTATGGTACGGGGAAACACATGCGTTAAAAGATATTAACCTAGCTATAAATGAAAAAGAAGTAACTGCAATTATCGGACCGTCTGGCTGTGGGAAATCAACGTATATAAAGACATTGAATCGAATGGTGGAATTAGTTCCGACGGTAAAAACGACTGGAACAATCACCTATAGAGGAAAAAATATCTTAGATCGCTCGTTTAAAGTAGAGGATCTACGTACCCATGTAGGTATGGTTTTCCAAAAGCCAAATCCATTTCCGAAGTCTATATATGAAAATGTAGCTTATGGCCCAAAGATTCACGGTATTAAAAATAAAAAAGTACTGGATGAGATTGTAGAAAAAAGTTTAAGAGGGGCTTCTATTTGGGACGAAGTAAAAGATCGTCTTAATGAGAACGCGTATGGACTGTCAGGTGGACAACAGCAACGTTTATGTATCGCACGTTGTTTAGCAATTGAACCTAATGTAATTTTAATGGATGAACCAACATCTGCCCTAGACCCTAAGTCAACACTTCGTATAGAAGAACTTGTGCAGGAATTGAAAAAAGACTATTCCATTATAATAGTGACCCATAATATGCAACAAGCTGCACGAATTTCTGATAAAACAGCATTCTTCTTAAACGGAGAAGTGGTAGAATTTGATGATACAGATCGTATCTTTACGAAACCTTCAGATCAAAGAACCGAAGATTATATTTCCGGTCGATTTGGTTAAACTATATAATCTCCCTATTTAGTTGTTGAGAAAATATCTCAGCAACTTTTTTATTTAAGAAGAGATTTCCTTCCTTCTTCATCTTTTGATAAGATAGTATCTAATATGGTCATACAAGGTGTAGAGGGTTATGACTTGGTGATAAAATAAATATATTCTACTGAAGATTTATAGTTACATCCAAAGTTTTAAAGAGTATTTTAATCGTCTTAATTTCATTGTATTTCAATTAGTAAAAAAAGAGTAAGGTAGCTAGGAATAAGTTTCAACTTAAAACAATAAGGTGAGACCTCATACATTAGTTTATAGAGGCTCACCATTTGTTTTAAGTCTGATTGTAAGGGTGAAGGAAAGGAACAGTGATGAAGGTGGTTTACGTTGGAAAAGTAATTATACATACGTTATTACTTATTGTTTTATATCAAATGGGAACATGGATTCATGATTTTTTAAATTTAACCCTACCAGGTAGTGTTATTGGAATGATTTTATTATTTGTTTTATTAATTACCGGATTAGTCAAACCGTCATGGGTAGACCAAGGAGCATTACTCTTAGTAAAACATTTACCATTATTTTTTATTCCTGCAACAGTAGGTATTATTTCTTTTCTCCATCTTTTTGCAGGCAGTGGCATTTTTTTAATAGCGATTATCATTGTTAGTACAGCGTTAGTGATTGTGATATCTGGACATGTTAGCCAGTGGTTAGTTAGGAAGAAGGAATTAAAGCATGATTAATTCATTATTGACGATTGTGTTTATCATTGGCACATTGTCTATATATATTTTGTCACGAAAACTAAATAAGAAATGGAATCATCCACTGACATTACCTGTATTAGTAAGTTCGGTTGCCATTATTGTTTTCTTACTTATAAGTGAAATTCCCTATGAGACATATATGCTTGGAGGAGACTGGATTCACTATTTGTTAGGACCAGCGGTAGTTGCGTTGGCTTACCCGCTCTATATACGACGACAACTGCTGTTAAAATGGTTATACCCGATATTCATGGGCACAATCGCAGGGGCGTTTATTGGGATTCTCTCTGGAATTATTTTAGCGAAGCTGTTACAAGTAGACGAAACAATCATTTACTCGCTTGTTCCAAAATCAGTTACTACACCAATTGCTATCGAGGTAACAAATATTATCGGTGGGCAAGTGTCTTTAACAGCTGTTTTTGTTATTATGGCTGGAATAAGTGGAGTATTTATGCGAAGCTTCCTTTTTAAAACAATGCGTATAGAACATGTTGTAGGAAGGGGAGTGGGCATTGGCAGTGCATCCCATGCAATTGGTTCAGCCCATTCATTAGAAATAGATGAGTTGGAGGGTACTTTGGGTACAGTAGCTATGGTAGTTAGTGCAGTGATTGTATCGATGCTTGCTCCATTACTGGTATCTTTCATTTTTTAATGATTTTGTTTGAAATAGATGAGTAATGGGAACAACACACAATAGAAGATGAATTAGTTAACAAGAAGGAGTTGTTATACATGAATGTACTAGTAATTGGAGCAAATGGACAAATTGGTACGCACCTTGTTAATCAATTACAGTCAAATGAAAGTCATCAAGTTACTGCAATGGTTCGAAAAGAAGAACAACTAGAAGAGTTAAAACAACGTGGAATTAATGCAGTCCTAGCAAATCTAGAAGATGGTGTAGATGATATTGCTAAAGCTATGAAAGGAGCCGATGCAGTCGTATTTACGGCTGGTTCAGGTGGAAGCACAGGCGCCGATAAAACACTACTCATTGATCTAGATGGTGCTGTCAAATCTATCGAAGCGGCTGAAAAAACAGGTGTAAAACGTTTTGTTATGATTAGTGCTTTCCAAGCCCATAATCGTGATAGTTGGGCAGATAACCCAATTAAGCATTATATGGTTGCGAAACATTTTGCTGATGAAAAACTAACGGAAAGTAGCCTTGATTATACCATCATTCGACCAGGTGGATTGTTAAACGATCCTGCTATTGGGAAGGTTCAAGCTAGTGAAAATCTAGAAAGAGGCTCTATCCCTCGTGAAGATGTAGCATCGACAGTTGTCGAAGTGCTAGATGCCAAAAACACGTATCATAAAGGTTTTGATCTTATATCTGGCGAAACTTCCATCAAAGATGCAGTGGGAAAAATATAATATAAATCATTATGCTAAGGTAAATGGCTGTCCAATAAGGGCAGCCATTTTTTTATCCTGTATCCTGTAAATAATGGACTGTAAAATGCGTCCGTCTAAAATGACAATCAAAACAGCGATCATTCCGATTTTGTCAATAAATAATCAGAAAAAATAAACTTTTTATGAACCTATTGAATTATTATGCATATTAATGCATAATAATTCAATAATAGAACATATCGGAGAGGGGAAGGCAAAATGACAAAAGAAAAGATTGTATTAGCCTATTCTGGAGGATTAGACACCTCTGTTGCAGTTAAATGGTTACAGGATAAATATAATTATGATGTGATTGCAGTTGCATTAGACGTTGGAGAAGGTAAGGATTTAGATTTTGTGAAGAAGAAAGCATTGGATGTAGGAGCTATCAAATCCTATGTTATTGATGCGAAAAACTTGTTTGCGGAAGAATATGTCTTACCAGCATTACAAGCAAATCTATTATATGAAGGAAAGTACCCTTTAATTTCAGCTTTATCTAGACCCCTTATTTCTAAGATTTTAGTAGATATTGCAGAGGAAGAAGGAGCGGTAGCTGTTGCACATGGCTGCACTGGAAAAGGAAATGATCAAGTGCGCTTTGATGTATCATTTACTGCACTAAACCCTAACCTTAAGATTGTAGCGCCGGTTCGTGAATGGGCAATGTCAAGAGAAGAAGAAATTGAGTATGCGAAGTCACATGGGATTCCAATTCCAATTAACTTGGATAGTCCTTACAGTATTGATCAAAATCTATGGGGCAGAAGCAATGAATGTGGGATTTTAGAAGATCCATGGGCAGAGGCACCTAAAGACGCTTATGATCTAACTATAGATCCAGTAGATGCACCTGAAGATCCAGAAGTTATCCAAATTACATTTAAAAAAGGAAAGCCAGTCTCTATTGATGGTAAAGAAATGCCTCTAGATGAACTAATTCTACAATTAAATACGATTGCTGGTAAACATGGTGTTGGCAGAATTGATCATGTAGAAAATCGTTTGGTAGGAATTAAATCAAGAGAGATTTATGAAGCACCAGCAGCAACGACGTTAATTGCTGCACATCAGGAATTAGAAGCATTAACATTACCAAGAGAAGTAGCGGAATTCAAGCCGACAATTGAGCAGAAGCTAGCACAAACGGTTTATTATGGATTATGGTATTCACCTTTAACAGAAGCACTACAATCTTTTATTGAGAAAACACAGGAACATGTATCTGGAACAGTAAAAGTGAAGTTATATAAAGGTCATGCACAAGTAATTGGAAGAGAGTCTGAAAACTCCCTTTATGATTTTGACTTGGCGACATACAACAAAGCAGATGCATTTGATCATGATGCTGCATTAGGATTTATTAAACTTTGGGGACTACCTACGCAGGTTCACTCCGCTGTAAATGGACCACAAGGTAAAAAATCAATTGAAAAAGTAGACTTGGAAGTAAAGGAAGCTGTGAAACCATGAAACTATGGGGCGGAAGATTTACAAAACCTACCAACGAATTGGTAGATGAATATGCATCATCCATTCAATTTGATAAAAAACTAGCGGCTTATGACATTGAAGGTAGCCTAGCTCATGTTGCAATGTTGAAAAAATGTGAGATTATACCGGCTGAAGATGCCGATAAAATTGCAGAAGGTCTGAAAATAGTTTTATCTAAAATTGAAGCAGGAGAAGCAGAACTATCTAATGAACATGAAGATATTCATATGAACGTTGAAAAGCTATTAATTGATGAAGTGGGTCCAGTTGGTGGTAGGCTTCATACTGGCCGTAGCAGAAACGACCAGGTAGCTCTAGATATGCGCCTGTATTTAAGGGATGTGATTGCCGAACTGTCTGATCTACTTAAGGCAGTTCAACAATCATTAATTACCCAGGCGAAAGCAAACATGGATACCGTAATGCCAGGATATACTCACTTGCAACGCGCGCAACCAGTACTTTTTGCTCATCACATGATGGCTTATGTCTTTATGTTTCAGCGTGACGTTGAACGTTTTCAAGATAGTCTAAAGCGTGTCAATAAATCCCCTTTAGGTGCTGGGGCTTTAGCAGGTACTACATTTCCAATTGATCGTCACTTCGTTGCGGAGCAGCTAGGGTTTGATGGGATATGTGAGAATAGTCTGGATGCCGTAAGCGATCGGGATTTTGTTGTAGAGTTCTTATCCAACTCTGCGCTTGTTTCCACTCATTTATCCAGGCTTTGTGAGGAACTTGTTCAGTGGTCAAGTGCTGAATTTAACTTTGTGGAGTTAGATGATTCTTTTACAACAGGAAGTAGCATGATGCCACAGAAGAAGAATCCGGATGTTGCGGAATTAGTCAGAGGAAAGACAGGAAGAGTGTATGGACATTTAATGGGAATGTTAACCACGTTGAAAGGTCTTCCGCTTGCGTATAACAAAGATATGCAGGAAGACAAAGAAGGTATGTTCGATGCGCATGAAACATTAAAAGGAGCCTTGCAATTATTTGCGCCAATGATGGAATCGATGAAAGTAAATAAAGAAAGCATGTACAAGGCTGTATCTAATGATTATTCCAATGCAACTGATCTTGCGGATTATCTTGTTAATAAGGGAATGACATTCCGAGAGTCGCACGCAGTCGTAGGAGAAGCTGTTTTACATTGTATAGAGCAAAATAAATATTTGCTAGATCTCACATTAAAAGAGTTTAAGCAGTATTCAGAAGTTATTGATGAAGATATCTTTGATGTTTTAAAGCCAGAAGCAGTTGTCAATGCTCGTTCGGTAGAAGGTGGTACTGCAAAAGAAAGTGTGCTTCAGCAAATAGCAAAGGCGGAGAAATTATTGGAATCTGCTAAGTAGAATAGGGTATAGTAGAGAATGGTTACTCTGTTTGAAAAGGCGGTATGGCATATGAAATTAATTGCATCTGATTTAGATGGTACACTTTTGCAAGAAGATGGGACGATAAGCGAAGCAAATCAAAAAGCAATACAAGCAGCTATAGACAAGGGCATTGAATTTATTGTTGCCACCGGTAGGTCTTATGATGCTGCACGTATTCCGCTTGAAAAAGCTGGGATTGACTGTTCTGTGATTAGTTTGAATGGTGCTGTCTCGTATACGAAAGAAAAAGAAATTATCCGAAGTATTCCGTTAGAAAAAGATGTGGCAAAACAAATTACTGATGTTTGTGATCAAGAAGGCATGTACATTGAACTTTTCACAAATAAAGGGATATATTCAGGAAGTAGGGAATATTTTCTGGAAGTAATGGTTGATATTATGACTTCTGCAAATCCGAATATATCGGAGAAGGATGTTAGGGAACAGGCAGAACGTCGTTTTCAATTTGAACCGGTAGAATTTATAAATGATTATCATGCAGTGCTAGATTCTACAGATATTAACGTTTATAAGATATTAGTATTTGCTACAGAACCTGAGCAATTATCGAATGCAAGTGAAAAGTTAAGAAGTGAAGAAGGAGTAGTCATTACATCTTCCGGTGAGATTAATTTAGAGTTCAATCACCCTGAGGCCCAAAAAGGGTTGGCTGTAGAGCAATATGTTCAACAAAAACAATGGACGATGGAAGATGTTATGTCTATTGGAGATAATTGGAATGACGCAAGTATGCTTCAGATGGCAGGTCGTGGTGTTGCAATGGGTAATGCAGCAGATGAAATAAAAGCGTTATGTAGTTATACAACCTTAACTAACCGTGAAGATGGTGTTGCTGTTGCGCTTGAAGAGATGCTTAAGGAACAACAAAAGATAATTGATGCATCTTTGTGATATAGAGAAAAGAACTAAACTATAACCAGTGTAAGATTAATTGGGTTATAGTTTTTTTATTATAGTTGGCAACGAAGTGTACAATTATTTGTTCACAATTAGATGAAATGATAATATGTACGACATGCTTAGGAAAGGGGTATTCTATGACGGATAAGGCGAAAAAGAAACAAGAGATTTTAGAGGCTTTTCAATTTAGACATGCTACAAAAGAATACGATGGTAGCAAGAAGATTGAAGACGAAGATTTTAAATTTATATTGGAAACAGGTAGGTTATCACCAAGCTCACTCGGTCTTGAACCTTGGAAATTTTTAATCGTGCAAAGTTCAGATTTAAGAGAGAAATTAATGCAACTTGCTTCAGGAGCGGAACGACAACTTAGTGGAGCGAGTCATTTTGTAATTATTCTTGCGCGAGTAGATGTTCGATATGATTCCGACTATGTGGCTAATCATTTAAGAACAGTTCAACAAATGCCTGATGAAGTTGCTGATATGCTTTTAAAAGGGATAAAGACATTTCAAGAAAACTTCTTGCAGTTATTTAATGATCGTACTTTATTTGATTGGTCATCAAAACAGACATATATCGCATTAGCGAATATGATGACAGCTGCTGCCCAGATTGGAATTGATTCTACACCAATAGAAGGATTCATCTATAAGGATGTGCATAACCTACTTGAAAGTGAAGGTTTACTAGAAGACGGACGATATCAGCCTTCCGTCATGGCGGCTTTTGGATATCGTAAGGAAGAACCGAGCCGACCGAAAACAAGAAAAAATTTAAATGATATTGTGGAATGGGTGTAATTCAAACGATAAAAAAAACAAACAAAAAGCAAAACAGCGTGTGAGTGGACTCGTCTGTTTTGCTTTTTGTTAAGGGCTGTCAAGAACCTACATCCACCAGACTAATGCTTCTTCAGTAATAAATTTTGTCTCATCTGAAGTTAAATAAAGATATCCATTAGCAATAACTATTGCAGCTTGCTAACAAAGAAAAATTTAGTAATAGAGTCATTCATTAAGCGTTTACAATAAAGTGTTAAATTAAATAACTAATAAATACAAATAGCATCCTTTTTTATATCTTAGGTTGATAATAGAAATAATCAAAATCAGCATGAATTCCTTCACCACTTGTATCTTGGCATTGCATCCCAACAAAGGCGCCGGTAAAGAATCCTCCACCTTTAACGTAATCATCAGATAGTTTGTAAGATTGTAGGGTAATAGGTATAGCAATCCAATCATTACCATTAAATGAGTAAAAATACTGATAATTATTGTAGTTAACTACTACTTTTAGATATACATCTCCCTGTTCATCTGGTATTTCAATTTCCTTAGAAAGCAAAGGTTGCTCAAATTTAAAGTTATCGCATGTTGTTAGAGAAAGCACTTTTCCTTTTTGTTCATCCCAGGTTATTTGAAGTGCAGACCAGTTTTCAGTGTTATAGTAATTAACCAAACCAGCCCCTTGTTGAAATGATGTTGGTTGGAAATCAACTTTAGTTTCTGCAGTAAATGCAAAGTGTTGCCACCTCCGAGCTACAAAAGCTTGAGTAAATGTTGACGTTAGCGATTCTCTACCATATAGACGTAAATGACCTGGGCGTTCAGTTAACGTCTTAATATTTTCGTTTAATGGAATTCGTAGAGTTTGGTAATTAAGATTTAATTCATTTTCGTCAAAATCATCTATGCCAGATAGTTGTACATCGGCGGATGATTCTGGGATTTTGGGTCCTTCTATTTCCATCGAAGGTTGATTTCCTCCGACTACATACGGCCATTCATTTTTCCATTCCAACCGTTGAATTGCTGTTTCTCTTCCTAATGGACAATAGCCTCTCGGATCTAAAATGGGTTGGTTTTCCTTTGGTAATGGTCGACCAGTAAGGTGAACCATAAACCATTCATCTGTATGCGTTTGAACAATAGATGCGTGTCCAGCTTTTTGTAAGGGATTTCTAGGATGTGAATGTGAACTAATTAATGGATTATCGGGGTGGACTTCATATGGTCCATGTAAATTTTTGGATCGGGCAATTGTAGCTTGATGATCATATCTAGTCCCTCCTTCAGCTGTTAGAAGATAGTAGTAATCATTAATTTTATAAAGGTGTGGTGCTTCGGTAAGCTTAACATCTGTTCCTTTAAAGATAATCTCTTTTTTTCCTACTAACTTTCCTTTCACTGAATCATATTCTTGCAGAACAATTCCATAAAACGGATGAGTGCTTATTCGGGAATCCCAAACCATATTTACTAAGTATTTCTTGCCGTCTTCATCATGAAACAGTGATGGGTCAAATCCAGAGCTGTTTAAATATATAGGTTCGGACCATTCTCCATCAATCGAGTTACACGTAACGAGGTAGTTATGACAATCTTTCCATTGTCCTCCAGTTACTTTCACATCCGTATAGATAAGCCAGAATTTCCCATCCTTATAGGACAATGCTGGAGCCCAGACACCTCCAGAATTTGGATTTCCCATCATATTCAATTGAGAGAGGCGGTTTAAAGGTCTAGATACCAGTTTCCAGTTTTTCAGATCTCTAGAATGATAGATTCCAACACCGGGAAACCACTCAAAGGTGGAAACAGCAATGTAATAATCTTCTCCAGCTCTACAAATACTTGGGTCAGGGTTAAACCCTGTTAAAATAGGATTTTTAATGTTTGTCATTATTTCACCTCATTTTTTATTTTTCATGGTGGATTATTGTTCGAAAAAACTTAGGTTTATCATGGATCCATTGCTTTACTTCACACGGATTACTTCGTTTCCAGAAATCGTTACTTTTAAGAATCTCTCAGAGGAAAATGCTGCCATCCCAAGTGCATTCGAATGTGTGTTAAGGCTTGAAAAATCAATTTTTAAATCCTTTTGGCTAAACCATAGTGATTGATTATTAATGGAATCAAGCAATGGTTTCTCAATCCATTTTTTTGCAGCAGACATTCGATTGCCAATAATGACTTGTTCTGGATTAAATGAATTAATAATATTATTGATCCCGATTGCTAAATATTTGCTGATTTCATTAAATGCTTCTAACGCTACTGAATCATTATTTTTGGCTAATTGGATCATATGGTCTAGTAAATCATATGGATCGGTTGTATAGATTTTATTTCTTTTAGCTAATTGTAATAATGCTTTCTCAGAAGCATATAGCTCCCAACAACCTTCACTTCCACAACTACATTTTGCGCCATGTGCATCAATAGTCATATGCCCCATTTCTCCGGAAAATCCATTATTTCCTTTGTACAATTGGTTGTTTAATACAAGGCCAACCCCGATTCCTACACCAACACTGACATATACAATTTCTTTATTTTCTTTGCCGATGCCAAATTGTACTTCACCATACGCACCCGCATTTGCTTCATTCTCAATAATAACCGGAATATTAAATTGATTCTCTAATTCTTCTTTTAAAGAAATATTCCGCCAATTTAAATTAGGAGCAAGCAGTATTTTCTCTTCTTTATTAACAATTCCAGGTACTGCAACACCGATACCGATAACACCATATGGACTTTTTGAAGTCATTGTAATCAGTTTCTGTATAACCTCATTTAGATGAACTAGGATTTCTTCATAAGTTAAGTTATCAAATGTAACTTGTTCTTGTTCTAAAATATTTCCTTGTAAATCTGTTAACACCCCCAATATATAATTTACACCGAGATCGATTCCAATAGAGTAACCAGCTGTATTATTGAAAAACAGCATAACAGGGCGTCTTCCTCCACTTGACTCTCCTGGACCAACTTCTCCAATCAGTTCTTCGTTAATAAGTTCGCTTACTAATGAAGAAACAGTGCTTTTGTTAAGGCCTAGTTGTTGTGCGATATCTGCTCTTGAAATGGGAGAATTTTGTCTAATAGTATTAAAGACTAAAGACTTATTCTCTTGTTTAACTACATACTGATTCCACGTTCGATTTATTTTCATGTATTCGCTCCTTCTCCCATCTGATTGATTATTAGTATAGCATGTTATATTTCAAATACAAAACTTTGTTTAACCGGTAGACAAACAAAGTTATTTTTGCTAATATAATGACAACTCATTAATTGTGAGAATATTTTTAACAGGGGGTTTCAATGAAAATGAAGAAAGCGTTTACAGTGTTGACTTTCGTATTGATTTGCTGTTTATTAATGGTCGCTTGTTCTGGTGAAGAAGATGAAAATAGTGCTTCAGGAGATTCAAAAACAGTTAAATTTATGCATTTATGGCCGGAAGGGAGTTCTGCCCAACATTATAAAGTTGTGAATCAAATTATAGAAGATTTTGAAACTGAAAATGAAGGGATAGACATAGAACTAGAGGTTTTAAGTAATGAACAATATAAAGAAAAAATTAAAGTTCAATCTACCTCGAACGAATTACCTGATGTTGGTATGACATGGGCTGCCGGATATATGGAGCCATTTGTTGATGGAAATATGTTTGCTTCTTTAGATGATATCTTAGAGGAAGATAATCTATCAGAAGAATTTGTAGCTGGTACAACAGATGCCTTTTCTATTGATGATACTGCTTATGGTTTACCTTTAGAGTTAAATATATCTTCCATTTATTACAATAAAGCAATATTCGATGAGTATGGGTTGGAAGAACCAACAACTCTAGATGAATTTAATCAAGTCGTTGATACATTAAACGAAAACGACGTAATTCCTGTAGCATTAGGAAATCGTGATGCTTGGACAGGTTCTATGTGGTACATGTATTTAGCAAATCGTCTAGGTGGAGATGAAGATGTATTAACCAGTGCTATTGATAGAAGCGGTTCATTTGAAGATCCAGCATTACTAAAAGCAGCAGAACATCTTCAAGGTTTAGTAAACGATAATTCTTTTGTTAGCGGTTTCAACGGGTTGGCTGATCAAGAAGCAAAAAGTATGTTTATGGAAAGTCAAGCTGCGATGTACTTAATTGCTACTTGGGATTTACCTAACTATACGACGAATGAAGATGTACCTCAAGAATTTCGTGATTCTGTTGGATACTTCCCGTTTCCGCAAGTTGATGGAAGTGGTGACTTTAATAGCTATGTAGGAGGTCCTGGTGTTGGGCTATTCGTTTCTGAAAACTCCGAGGTAAAAGAAGAGGCAAAAACGTTTGTGTCTTACTTTGTGAAAGAATGGGGTGAGAGGGCAGTAACGGAAGTAGGGATTATTCCTGCAACAAAAATCGATGGAGAAGCATTAGATTTACCAGAACTCTATGTAGAGGTGTTGGATGATTTAAATAATGCATCAAACATTACATTATATGCAGATGTTCAAATGAGTGCCAGTGCCGCACAAGTTCATTTGGACATGATTCAAGCATTATTTGGTGGCGAAATTACTCCAGAAGAGTTTGTAAAAACACATGAAGAAACGCTAGCAAATGAGGAATAAATAATAATGAAGGCTGTCTGCAGGAAATTAAATAGAATTATATGCTAGGCAGCCTTATTAATTAAATTCAAAATTGGGGTTGAACACATATGGATAAAGTTATGTCCAATAAATGGATCATTACACTTTATATCCTTCCTGCGCTGTTATTTATTGCAGTTCTCATAGTTATTCCATTGTTATTGTCAGGATATTTTGGCTTAATGGATTGGGATGGCATCGGAGCGATGCAATTTATCGGTCTAGATAATTATATTACGGCAATGCAGGATTCGAAGTTTTGGGAAAGTACATTGCATTCATTTTTGTTGGCTATATTTTCTGCGTTAAGTTTATTACTTTACTTAGTAGTAGCATTAATTCTTGCGTCGAAAATTAAAGGTGCAAACTTTTTAAAGAAGATATATCTTATACCAATGTTGCTTTCATCGGTAGCTATTGCACAGTTATGGATAAAAGTCTATAACCCTAGTAATGGAATGCTAAACAGTATTTTAACGAGTTTAGGAGTGGAAAATCCTCCAGCATGGTTAGCTGATCCAAATATAGTACTTTATGCAATTTTTATACCAATTATTTGGCAGTATGCAGGTTTCTATATTTTGATTTACTATGCAGCACTTAAAAATATACCAGAATCTATTATAGAAGCCGCAAAAATTGATGGTGCAAGTCCGATTCAAATTGCAATTAGGATTAAATTCCCATTAATTATGACCGTATTCAAAGTTACTATTGTTCTAGCTATTGTTGGGTCATTAAAATATTTTGACCTAATCTATGTAATGACTGGAGGAGGGCCGAATGGAGCTAGTGAAGTAATGGCTTCCTATATGTATAAGCTCGCTTTTTCTAGTTATGACTTTGGTTATGGCAGTGCCATAGGCTTCTTGCTTTTAATTATTACATTAATCGTTACTTTTATTATTCGAAAAGCGACAGAAACAAAAGACACCATTCAGTACTGATCGGAGGAAATATAAATGCATCGAGTCGGTTATATTTTACTTTATATTTGTTTAGGTGTTGTCGGTGTATTTCAGATCTTCCCAATCATTTGGCTGGTCTCTTTCTCTTTAAAGACGAACCAGGAAATTTTTGCGGGAAATCCGTTTGCATTACCAACTGATCCTAAATGGGAAAATTACTTAAAAGTGTTTGAAGGTGGAATTGGAACGTATTTTTGGAATAGCATTTGGATAACAGTTGTTGCTACAATACTAACTATTTTAATTGCAAGTATGGCGACATTTGCAATAACGAGAATGAAATGGAAGTTATCGAGCTTTGTGTTAGGAATTATTATGATAGGATTAATGATTCCCATTCATTCAGCGCTAATTCCACTATACAATATGTTCCTCAATGTAAATTTAATTGATAATCCAGTATCGATTGTTGTTACGTATATGACGTATAATCTACCGATAACAGTGATGATTCTTTTAGGCTTTTACACAACATTACCAAGAGAAATAGAGGAAGCAGCTATCATTGATGGAAGCTCCATTCATCGGTTGTTTTTCAAGATTATCTTACCGTTATCAGCACCAATTATGTCCACCACTGTAATCATTAATATGATCTATAACTGGAATGAATTTGTATTTGTAAATACATTTATTAGTTCCGATAAATTTAAAACGTTAACTGTCGGTATTCAAAACTTTATAGGTCAATATATGACGGATTGGGGAGCAATTGGAGCTACGTTGGTTATTAGTGTACTTCCAATCATAATTGCGTTCATTTTCTTTAGCGATAAAATCATGGAAGGTCTATCTGCAAGTGCAGTAAAAGGGTAATCTCTTTATGATTTTTTAAAAGATTGTATTATCTCGAAACGATGTTTAATGATCCATGTTGAAATAGACGCGATTATACTGATCCCAAAGATAAAGAAAAGTGCCGGAATTTGTACAAAAATAAAATAGATTGAAATAAAGCTAACAATGATTAACAATGTGTGGATTGGACTAATCAGTAAAATCAGTGAAGATTGTTTAAATATTCTTGTAACCGATAATTCATAATGAACTGCAACTGGAAATAAGTAAATGAAAAATAAACAAACTAAAAATAAATAAGCTAATAAAGGAATTTGAATCAATGAAAAAGTTCCTTGATAGGATTGAATAAAGATTATATTTAATACCGCTAAACTAAGGATTAGATTAGCACCGATTCCTAATATATTGCCTTTCTTGAAATAAGTTTTGTATGTAGTCCAGAATGTAGAAAAAATTGGGATATCCGGATTTGAGGTAAACCATTTTCTTACGATCGAGTATACAGAAAGAGTGGCAGGATAAAATCCAGTTATTACTAATCCTAACAAGGTGAAAACAACCCACAATAAATGTAAATAAGCATATTTCATCACCCATTCCATTATGGTATAAAGACGACTTGCAAATAGATTCATTGAAAATATCTCCTTCTTTGTAAGGGGTATCATATATAGATAGTATAGGGACAATCTGTTTATCTATCAACTTTGTTTGTTAGATAAACAAACATTTTGAGGAGGAATTAATGATGAGTTATTTTAATGAAATTGGAACCATTCAGTATGAAGGAGCAAAATCTGACAATCCATTCGCTTTTAAATTCTATAACCCAACGGAATCCATTAATGGACAAACAATGGAAGAGCATCTTCGATTTGGGGTCGCATATTGGCATACGTTTACAGAAGACTTATCAGATCCATTTGGAAATGGCACAGCAATACGTCCATGGGATAAGTTCAATGGAATGGACTTAGCAAAAGCAAGAGTGGAAGCAGCATTTGAGTTTTTTGAAAAATTACAAATTCCTTATTTCTGTTTTCATGATGTAGATATTGCTCCAGAGGGAAGTAGTTTAAAAGAATCTAATGAAAATCTAGATACTGTTGTAGCGATGATTAAAGAGTATATGAAAGATAGTAAAACAAAATTACTTTGGAATACAGTGAATAATTTTACACATCCTCGTTTTGTTCATGGAGCAGCATCTTCTAATAATGCGGATGTGTTTGCCTATGCAGCAGCGAAAGTAAAGAAAGGGCTAGAGGTTGGTAAAGAACTTGGAGCTGAAAACTATGTTTTCTGGGGCGGAAGAGAAGGATATGAAACATTACTTAATACAAATATGAAGCTAGAATTGGATAACTTAGCACGCTTTTTCCATATGGCCAAAGATTATGCGAATGAAATTGATTTTAATGCACAATTCTTAATTGAACCGAAGCCAAAAGAACCTACTAGTCATCAGTATGATTTCGATGTAGCTAGCGGGTACGCATTTTTGCAAAACTATGATTTACAAGATACGTTTAAATTTAATATAGAAGCAAACCATGCAACGTTAGCAGGTCATACATTTGAACATGAGTTACATTATGCACGTATTCATAATATGCTTGGATCTGTTGATGCAAACCAAGGACACCCTTTACTAGGGTGGGATACGGACGAATTTCCATCTGATATATATACGACCACATTAGCAATGTATGAAATTCTAAAAAATGATGGGTTAGGAAAAGGTGGTTTGAACTTTGATGCCAAAGTCAGAAGAGGTTCCTTCACAGCAGAAGATCTTTTCCATGCACATATAGCAGGAATGGATAGCTTTGCAATAGGATTGAAAGTCGCGCAGCGGTTAATGGATGATAGGGTGCTTGAGAATGTTGTTGAGGATCGTTACCGTTCTTTTAACCAAGGGATAGGGAGAGATATTGTTTCTGGAAAAACAGATTTCCATCAATTAGAGAAACACGCCTTAACACTATCTGAAATTACACAACCTTCAGGTCAATTGGAAGTTATTAAGAATAAAATCAATCAATATTTGTTAACGACATTTGCATAATTGGTGTGCAATCATCACATAGAGCAGCAGAGTCTGCTCTATGTGATTGTGTTTATATGAAAGGAGATATGTTAGATGTCATATGTATTAGGTGTCGATCTTGGAACAAGTGGTGTTAAAGTACTTCTTGTAAATAAAAAAGGTAAAGTAGAATATGAAAAAACGAAATCATTAACATTAATACAAGAAAAAACTGGCTATGCTGAACAAGATCCTGATGAATGGGTTAGTCAAACATATGAAGCGATTAAAGAATTAGTAACGGATAATGCGGTTGACCCTGCTAAAATTACGGGGTTAAGCTTTGCTGGACAAATGCATGGTTTAGTACTATTAAATAATAAAAATCAAGTTATTCGTAACGCAATTTTATGGAATGATACGAGAACTAGCGAAGAATGCCAAGAAATTTATAGTATTTTAGGGGAAGATCGATTACTAGAAATTACAAAGAATATAGCGCTAGAAGGGTTTACTCTTCCTAAATTATTATGGGTGAAAAAGCATGAACCAATTAATTTTGCAAAAACAACGACTTTTTTATTACCAAAGGATTATGTTCGTTATCAACTAACTGGAAAATTACACATGGATTATTCTGATGCAGCAGGAACCTTACTGTTGGATGTAGAGAAGAATAGGTGGAGTAAAGAAATCTGTGAATTATTTGAAATTCCAACTAAAATCTGTCCTGAATTAATAAATTCAATCCAAGAAGTAGGAACTTTAACAGAAGAAGCATCAACGAATTCGAGGTTAAACATGGCAACAAAAGTATTTGCTGGAGGAGCGGATAACGCTTGTGCAGCTATTGGTTCAGGTGTACTTAGTAAGGAGAAAACTCTAGCTAGTATTGGTACTTCCGGTGTTGTGCTTAGTTATGAAGAATCGGGTGATAAAAAATTTGAAGGTAAAGTTCATTACTTTAATCATGGAGCTCCTGATGCTTTTTATACAATGGGAGTAACACTTGCTGCAGGTCACAGCCTTTCTTGGTTTAAGGAGACATTTGCACATGATATATGTTTTGATGAATTAATACAAGAAGCATCTACTGTAAATCCTGGAGCTAATGGTTTATTATTTACACCGTATATAAATGGAGAAAGAACCCCGCATGTGGACGCAAATATTCGAGGGAGTTTTATTGGCATAGACGCATCCCATAAGCGTCAACACTTCACTAGAGCAGTTTTAGAAGGGATTACCTTTTCCTTGCAAGAAAGTGTAACTATCTTACGGGAAAGTGGAAAGAAAATAGAATCTATTATTTCTCTAGGTGGAGGAGCAAAAAGTGATTTATGGCTACAAATGCAAGCGGATATCTTTCAAGCAAATGTTATTCGATTAACGAGTGAGCAAGGACCAGGAATGGGAGCAGCAATGATTGCTAGTGTCGGAGTTGGTTGGTTTAATAGTTTAGCTGACTGCGGTGATGTTTTTATTCAAGAAGAAAAGGTATATAAACCAATAGAGGAAAACGTTAAGGTATATCACGATTTATTCCTTTTGTACAAGGAAGTATATTCATCAACTACTAAAATAAACAAACAACTTCGTGAATTTAGAAATTAACTTTCTCAGGAATGAGTTAGATGATAAATTTCATACATTTTATTTTAGAATTTGAATATGTTTGCATAGTGTGAACTTCAGAAGCTATTAAATATATGAGGAGCGGGTAAACAGTCTACCGATCCTCTTTTTGCTTGTTTATGTTTATGAGGGATTTTACTGACGTATGTTTTGTTCGAGTTACCGATTATGGTAAATAAAAACTCAACTCTCTTTACCATGGATGATGGCAATCTAAGTTGAGTTCATGGGTGATATAAAATTAATGTCGTTTACTTAGCCATAAGACGCCTGTTTTAGCAAGTCGAGGTAAGAGTCCAGTTAATGGTGTTTTTACCATATTGCCAAATCCGTCTGATTTTCCTAGTGAACCAAGCGTACCTTTTAATTTTAAAGGTTTTGGTTGTTTTGGTTCTTTGTCTGCGAGGATGGATAATAGCACTTCTGCTATTTGTTCACCTTGTAATCCAGCTAATTGTCCACTTGGAGAGTATTCACTTGATGCACAATCTCCCAAGACATACACATTTGGATCCTCGGGTACTTGATAGAAATCATTTACGATAACTTTATCCTGTATGTCTTTTTTGAAAGGTAGTTGGCGAACTAGCCAATTTGGCTGTACTCCTGCAGTCCATATAGTAACATCATTCAAATAACACACTCCGTTATTACATACGCCATCTTTCTCTACATATTCCACAGTAGAATGATGGATAACGTCTACATCATTTTTTATAAACCATTGCTCAACATAGTCTTGTATTTTTGAATCAAACGCTTTTAATACATTCGCACCGCGATCTAACAAACGAATATTTAAATCGGGTCTACTTTCTCTTATTTCTGAAGCAACTTCAATTCCACTTAAACCTGCACCAATCACGGAAACTTTTCCGTATGCCTTCAAGTTTCCAATTGCTACTCCAGTATGTCTAGCTTTAGAAAAAGTTTGAACACTTTCTGCGTATTCTTTTGCTCCTGGAATTCCGTGGAAATTATCTTCACAACCAATTCCGATAACTAAATAATCATATTCTACAATGATGTCTGGGTCGTTAAATAAAATTCGCTTTTGTTCGACATCTATTTTAGTGATTTCTTGAAACAGATAGTTTACTCTGGAATCTTCTGGAAACTCCACACGAACATCGTGATCAGCTGATGTTCCTGCTGCGATAGAGTAAAATTCTGTTTTTAACGAACGAAATGGGTTTCGATCTACAACTGTTATATGTATATCCTCAGATAATGACTGATTAAGTAATCCAGCTAGTACTTTAATTCCGCCATATCCTCCCCCGAGTATTACGACCTTCTTCATGCAAGCACACCCCTTATATGTATGAAACCTTCTTCCTAGGTTCTAGAGTATCAAATATTGACTAAGCTGTCATCTCGATTATAACGATTATTGATTAAATCAATTTTATTTCATATGAATTACTTAGGTCACACTGTTTGAAGTTAAATGCAGCTATAAATTTTTTATCAAACAAAATTGTGAAAATAATGTACTTGCCTTGGGTCATTTCTTATTCATGATATAATCTAATGAGAGTAATGATAAGGGGAATGTTCTATGAAGCAACTAAGTTTAAGTTCATTATTAGATGTAATGGTAGAATTGTTTTCGGAAGAAGTATCAATTGCAATTACAAATAAGCATGAATATGTTTATTACCGACGAAGTAAGCGTATTGATTTGAAGATTCATGAAGGCGATCCAATAAAAAAAGGAACGCTAGCTTATAAAGCAATTACAACAAATAAAAAAGTATCCGAATTTATTGATCGAAATATATATGGTGTGCCTTATCATGGTATGGCGGTACCTTATTATAATGAGGATGAAATGGAAGGTTGTGTACTTGCGATCTATCCAGCTTATACAGAGGGGAAATCAGTGGTTACCGTACGTAGTCAAGACGGTTGGAAACCAATACCTTTTTCTGAGTTAATTTATTTAGAAGCAAAGGAACGTAAAACATATGCTGTAGCTCAAGACTATGCTGGATTTCACACAAATACATTACAGGAGTTTGAGTTCATGCTGCCTACAGATGTCTTTATACGCTGCCATCGTTCTTATATTGTCAATGTGAATAATATAGAAGAGATTTATCCGGATACTCATTCTACTTTTATGCTCGGTATGAAGAATGGGGAACAAGTGCCGGTAAGTCAATCATATTCTAGTTATTTCCGAAAATTATTAGGATTTTAACAGGATTATGCTGTTTAAATCATCGATTGCTGTATATTAAGCGCATTATTCTTTTTTTCTTCTAAATCTCCCGATTAATTAGAAAAATCAGTTAAGATGAAAGAACAATTGCAAAAAGGGGGGGAGGATTAGGATGGAAGAAAAATTAAAGCGCATACAAAACAAGGAATTAGGGCAAAAAGTGGTAACTGCAGCAGAAGCAGCTTCTTGGATTAAAGATGGTATGACATTGGGGCTTAGTGGATTTACACGTGCGGGAGATGCAAAGGCGGTTCCGACTGCGCTGGTGAAAAGAGCGGAAGCGGGAGAATCCCTCAAAGTCAATGTATACACAGGGGCATCTTTAGGATCTAATATCGATAAGCTGTTTGCAGAAGCAGGAATCGTTAATAAAAGAATTCCATTTCAGGCTGAGCCATCTATGCGTAAGGCAATAAATGCTGGGGAACATTTATTTGTCGACCAACACCTTTCACACACATCAGAAATGCTTCGTGGTGATGCGATGGAGGCTGTCGATTATGCCATAATAGAAGCAATTTCTGTAACAGAAAATGGTTATATTATTCCAAGTACATCAGTAGGTAACTCAGTTGCATTTGCTGAAACTGCCGATAACATTATTATTGAACTCAATACTGCGCAACCAATGGAATTAGAAGGAATGCATGATATTTATGGTCCTGGGAAACAAGGAGATCGTGATCCGATTCCATTAAAAGAGGTCGATCAGCGTATTGGTAAGGTCGGTATTCAGGTTGATACGGATAAAATTAAGGGGATAGTTTTTACGCATCAACCTGATTCAGCTTCGACAATTGTTCCGCCAGATGAGGAGACGCAACAAATTGCGAACCATCTACTGAATTTCTTTAGGGAGGAGATTCAGGCAGGACGATTAACAGAGAAGCTTATGCCATTGCAGTCCGGAATAGGTTCTGTTGCTAATGCCGTATTACATGGTATGCTAGACTCTGAGTTTAAAGATTTGACGGTTTATTCTGAAGTGCTTCAAGATGCTGTCTTCGATTTGATTGATGCAGGTAAAGTGAGCTTTGCTTCTGCATGTTCCATTACGTTATCAGAAGACAAGATGAAGCATGTGTTTAGTAATCTAGCGGAATATCAGAGTAAGCTTGTCTTACGTCCGCAAGAAATCTCGAATCATCCAGAAATCATTCGTCGACTGGGTCTAATTGCGATTAACACAGCATTAGAATTTGATATTTACGGCAATGTGAACTCTACACACGTTGGCGGAACGAAAATGATGAACGGTATTGGTGGTTCAGGCGATTTTGCTAGAAATGCTAGATTGGGGATTTTTGTTACAAAGTCGATTGCGAAAAATGGCGATATATCTAGTATCGTTCCATATGTATCGCATACAGATCATACCGAACACGATGTAGATGTAATTGTTACGGAACAAGGTTATGCAGACCTTCGTGGATTAGCACCACGAGAACGAGTGCCGCAAATTATTGAAAATTGTGTGCATCCTTTATATAAGGAAGCGTTATGGGAGTATTACCAAGAAGCGCTAGAACGGGGTGGGCAGACTCCGCATGTTCTAGAAAAAGCTTTTTCTTGGCATGCTAACTTCCGAGAGCATGGAACAATGCTGCCGGCAGTGCCACAAGTGTAAGACAAAAGGGGATATTATATTAGAAGACACATGTATAGCGGGCAGGCTATTCATGTGTCTTTTTGGTGTGTTAGGAAATGATAACATTTTGCATCTGTGGATAAGCGTATTACGTTAATTAGCCACGTCCAGGACCTAGGATGATAAACAATCGGTAGCGCTTTTGTTTTAGAAAAAACGAATTTAATAGAAAAAGGATGATAACTTGCTAGAAAATTGACTATAATGGTACGATGAGGGTTGTTTAATGGTGATGTTCAAAAAGTATGGGATAAATATCCTTTTTGGACTCACAGATAAATACGTTAGTTGAAGGAGTCTATAATGACTGAAAAAAAATCACTACCATTTACTGTTTCAAAAAACGAAAGATTTTTTGAACGATTAGGAGATTATATTGGCGATGTCTTCTATGATATATTGCCTGAAAAAGGTTTTGAACTCCGTGATGAGCAAATTTATATGGCTTTTCAGCTGGAGCAAGCTTTTAAACATAAAAGAACGATGTTTGCAGAAGCGGGCGTAGGTACTGGCAAAACAATCGTTTATTTACTATATGCAATTTGTTATGCCCGTTATATGGGGAGGCCTGTAATTATTTCATGCGCCGATGAAACGTTGATCGAACAGCTTGTCAAAGAAGGCGGAGATATTGATAAGTTAGAGAAAGCACTAGACTTAGAAGTAGATGTTAGACTTGCAAAAGCAAGAGAAAACTATGTATGTATGAAAAAACTAGATCCTTTAATAGAGAAAATCAATGATGAAGATATATTAGCTGTACATGATCAAATCCCTGATTTTGTATTTGAACAAGGAGTCTCGATGCAATCCTTTTATCGGTATGGGGATCGTAAAGAGTATCCATGGGTGTCCGATCGACAATGGGAACAAATTGGTTGGGATCCATTAAAACAATGTGCGACATGTGATTGGAGACATCGAAGTGCGCAAACCTTAAACCGTGAATACTATCGTCATGCACAAGATCTTATTATTTGTTCGCATGATTTCTATATGGAGCATGTCTGGACAAAAGAATCACGTAAACGTGAAGGGCAATTGCCACTGCTTCCTGAAGCAAGTTCTGTTATTTTTGATGAAGGACATTTATTAGAGTTTGCAGCACAAAAAGGACTTACTTATCGTTTTAATTTTAATAATATTACAAGTGTATTGACTGGATATACTGGTCAAGATGTACGAGAGGAATCACTACAATTAGCAGAGGATATCTTATCCCTACATGATGAATGGTTTGATGTTATTACCAGTAGTGCGATAAATATTGAAGGGTCCGATCGATTAGAAATTCCTCGCAGTGAACCGATGTTAGAAATGGCAAGACGATTAGATAAAATGGTGGAGGAATTATTAGAACAGCTTGTATTTGATGCAGAGCTTTTTACAATTGATGCTTACCATACCAAGATTATCGAAGAATATCTAGAGTTTTTTTCTTATGGTCTATCTATTCTATTAAATGATGATGAAGGAATTTACTGGTTAGAACAAGATGAAACCAATAGTAGTCTTGTTATTATGCCAAGGTTGGTGGAGAAAGTATTACGAGAAGAAGTATTCTCACAAAATATTCCGTTTATATTTTCTTCTGCTACTTTATCTCAGGACAATGACTTTTCCTATTTGCAAAAGAGTTTAGGTATTGGACAGTACGATTATTTTTCGGTGGACTCTCCGTTTGATTATGAATCAAATCGAGAAATAACACTTCATTCTTATCAGGATTCAGATGAGCGATTCAAAGGAATACAAGAACAGTTAAATCACAATCAAGGGCATAGCTTAGTTCTGTTCCGTTCAGAAGTAGATATGAATGAGTTTCGTCAATGGGCTAATAAGCAGAATTGGGAATACGCAATGCTTTATGAAGGAGATCAAGAAATCAGCGAAATTGTCCGTAGATTTCAGTATGATGTACCATCTGTTTTATGTGCTTATCATTTATGGGAGGGGTTGGATATCCCAGGAAAAGCACTTAGCCAAGTTATTATTGCTTCCTTACCATATCCGCCGAATGATCCTGTATTCAAGGCAAAGCGGAAATACACCAAAGATTCGTTACATGAAATTGATATTCCGTACATGATGTTACGGATGAAACAAGGAATTGGTCGTCTTATTCGTACAGAAAGTGATTCAGGAGTCGTTCATATATGGAAACATGCTACGGATGCTACGGTGCTAGATTCATTATTAAATAATTGATGAAGTAATACTCGAGTGATGTGGATGCATTGCTCGAGTTTTTTGAAACTTTTATTATCAGATAAACGTATTGCTTAATAGAGGTGGAGTGATACGATGAAAAAATATTTTATTATAATGATGTTATCCATGGTTGTTATTATTAGCGGTTGTTCAGATGATCGCTCGTTTACAATTGATGAAGTACAAATTGATGCTCACATACAAGAAGACGGTAGGATTACTGTACAAGAATTGTATACATATACCTTTGACGGTTCATATGAAGGTACAACCCGGTCAATTCATTCCGATGTTAAAGATTTTGAAGCTTTTTTAACGACAAGTGATGATCCCGCTATATCAACAGAAGGTCTAGAGAAGCTAACAACTGAAGAAGATGACGATATGTGGAAAATTTATACGGAATCAAATAATGAAACGAAAAAAGTATTGTACAGTTATGAAGTACATGGCTCTGTTACGAAGTATGAAGATGTTGCTGATGTAACGTATGCATTTTTTGATAGTGATAATGAAACCGATCTTGGTAATGTAATGATTTCTATCCACACGCCGCATCAAACAGA
Organism: Oceanobacillus iheyensis HTE831; assembly: GCF_000011245.1. Classification (NCBI taxonomy): domain Bacteria; kingdom Bacillati; phylum Bacillota; class Bacilli; order Caryophanales; family Bacillaceae; genus Oceanobacillus; species Oceanobacillus iheyensis. The sequence continues at coordinate 3,242,643 of NC_004193.1, read as the reverse complement.
TGAGAATATGCATTATTTTTTGCATGATGATGAAGGTGGAAAGGTAAGTGCTGTTGATAGTGGTATACAGTACACGAATTCGACTTTACAGGCAGGTAAGGATTCAGAAATACGAATGTTGTTTCCTGCAGAGCAACTCTCCGGTATGGAGATCGATGAGCATAAAGAAATGGAATTAGCTATATTACAAGCGGAAGAAGAACTCGAAAATCGTATTCTTCATTTAGATACAGCAACAAGCGGAATTACTCCAGTAATTTGGGGAGGTATTGTAGTAGTATTATTGGCGGGGGCTTATCTATTTTTTGTGCACCCGAATCGATATCGCGGAGATAAAGGTTCTGATTATTTGATACGGGTTTTTGAGGATACGGACCCTTTAATGAATAGCTTCTTGAAAAAAGGTTCCCTCATGCCGGAAAGCTTTATTGCTGCGCTATTCTCATTAAAACAAAGAGGTATTGTTACCATGTCGCAAGTACCTTCGGAGAGGACGGAAGGAGAAAATACGTATCGGTTTTCATGGGGGAAATCTAAGACGCAACTAAATGAGGCAGATCAATTTTTAAAGAAATGGTTATTTACAAAGCGTGATGAGAAAGGTGCCTATTTTCTCCTTGAATCCATACAAGAAGATAAGGATCTCTCCGATAAAGAAAAAGAAGAGAAAGCAGAAATTTTCCATAATGAATTCCAAAAGTGGAAAGATATCGTAATGAAACAAGATCGATTTCAAAATTTACGTCGCCCTTTTGCTGGATTTACGGTATTATCAATTCTCTCAACGATTGCTGTAAGTGGTTTGTGTTATCATCTTCTAACGATTCAACCTATTTCTCAAACGGAACAATGGGTATTAACTATAATACTTGGTGTTCTAGCGATTCTTAGTATTTGGTTCCGTCGACAGAAATGGATATTGTGGATACTATATTTCTATATTTTAATTTTTCCTACTTTATTCTTTACAATTAATACTGGTACTATTTTATCTCTCGTTTTTTATGGAATTACAGGGTTGGTTGTGTTGATTATTCCTGCTAACTACTGGATAAAGGAAATTCGAAAGCGGAAATATGCCGTACGACATGCATCTCATTTATTTGCAACAAATCGATATCCTACTTCATCTGAACCAGATAAGATGGAACGAATATTAGAGTATGCGATTGTCATTGGAGCAGAGGGTAAATTCACAAAAGTATGTAAAGAATTAAATCTTCCTGAGGAATTGAAACTTACTTTTCCATTAATATATAATCCTACTGCAACAGCGAGTACATTTAATACAAGTAATATGATGATAAATCCAGCTGTATATGCTAGTAGCTCTAGTAATAATAATACAACTAGCAGTACAGGTGGTGGAGGCGCGGGAGCGTTTTGATGAATAGAAAAAAGGAGCTAGTTATTGTGCTAGCTCCTTTCGTTTGTTTTAATAAGTTCAATAAAATGAGTCAATATTTTGGCGGTTAATCCCCAGATGGCCTGATCGTTATAATGATAAAACAATTCCTCAACATGACGGATACGCCAGTCATAATTTTCTCCGCCAACAATTAGATGGTAAGGAAAGTTATCCTCTGGTTTTACTTGTAAATGTACTTTATATCTTTTCGGCTCTGTTTCTAAAAAGAAAGATAGTGGTACTGTAAAAGTATGATCAACTTCTGCTGGATTCGGTGTCATTTTGTCAGGATGAATGATTCTGCCCACAAACGGATAGATAATTCTACCAAGGTCATTCACGATATAGTCTAGGGGGATTGGTTCAGTAATATCTTGTTCCGAAAGGCCAAGTTCTTCCATTGTTTCTCTAATCGCACAGTGAGATGGGTCCTTATCTGTATAATCAACTCGACCACCAGGAAAACATATATCTCCTGGCTGACTACGCATTTGCATGGAACGCACTTCAAACAATATGTGAGTTTCACCATCTATTTCGATTAGTGGGATGATTACAGAGGATTCTTTGAAATGTTCGTGCCCCATGAGGGATGGAGTTCGGTCATGAAGTTGGTTAAATATTTCTTGAATATTCATTGCATTACCTCCTGTAAGAACATGGATTTAATGATATCCATACTTTTATTTTATAATTGTTTCTGTTGACTGTCACTTTAGAGGTTTTATTTCTAGCGAATTCCTTTTAGCATTATTTTGTTCCACCCTTATGCCTCTAAAAGCGGCAGTCTGATTGGGATACAAATAAGCAGCATATTCATGTATCTGATTTTGAAAATTTTACAACTTTGATACAATAAAACAAATGGAGATAGGGGATGGGTAGAATGAGACATGCGATATATCAAATGGATATTGTACCAGGAAATCCAGAAGCAAATCGAACAAAGGTGAAAACATGGATAGAACAAACAGTTTCCAAGAACGATATTGATATCATAGTGCTTCCGGAAATGTGGACAACGGGATATACGCTTGCCGATTTAAATGAAGTAGCTGATGAGGGAGAAGAACCGACTTGTTCATTTTTACAACAGTTAGCTAGAGAAAATCAAGTGCATATCATAGCTGGTTCCATAGCAAATAAACGGAATGGAAAAATATATAATACCGCAATTGTTGTAAATCGCAACGGAGAAAAGGTTTATACGTACGATAAGATTCATTTAGTTCCAATGCTAGATGAGCCTACTTATTTAAATGGTGGGGAAGAGAAGGTACGTACATTTGAATTAGACGGTATAAAAATGGGATTAATTATTTGTTATGATCTTCGTTTTCCAGAACTTACTCGTTCCTTAGCAGTATCCGGAGCTGAAGTAATATATATTGTGGCAGAATGGCCATCTGCAAGAAAAGATCATTGGAAAAACTTACAACTAGCAAGAGCGATTGAGAACCAATGTTTTATTATTTCGGCCAATCGAGTCGGTATATTTAATAATGTGGAATTTTGTGGACTATCCTTGGTAATTAATCCATGGGGAGATATACGTACATTAGGTTCAGAAAATCACGAGGAAACGATTGTTGATAATATTGATCTACAGAAAGTAAGGGAAGCCAGAAAGAATGTACCAATTTTTGAAAGTAGGGTTCCGGAACTATATTAAAATCAATCAATTTCAAAGTTGCTAAGTTTTGGTTGAACCAAGTGACCATTTTTCCAAAATAAAGATCCAAACGATTAATCGGAATGAGCGACTAATGGCTTGGATCTTTTAATCATTAATTATTATTTTTAACGTTTGGAGGATCAGTCAATTTTCCTGTGCAAATATCTTCAGTAACATGAACCTGACAGGTTTTACCTTTACTATTAACGAATTTAAAAATACCGTTATTAAAGTCGGTGCCAATCTCTTTATAGAAAATGCCTTCATATAAATTATGCTTGGAACGTGCAAAACTTAAGCGATAAGCTTCTTTTTCTTCATCTTTTTGCAAAAATCCACGCACGCCTTTTTCGTAGATCATATCATCTGTACTTTTCAATGTACGATCAACCGACACGATATGAAGGTCGATAAATGTAATTTCACGAAGTAATACATTGACAAAAGATCCTTTTGTGATTTCCTCCCAGCGATTTTGTGCACTTTGGCCAATAATTATTTGGGTAATATTATGTTGGTGTGCTACTTCTTTTATCGCTTTTACGGATGAGCGCCTTTCATTATCTCTAATAATAAAGTCTTCAACATCAAGTTCATCACAAAGTTCTTTCCAACGTTCTACATAACCGGATTTTTCTGCATCGAATTCATCGTAAGGTAAAGCATCTACAGTTAATACATATAAAGGACAATCCATGATTTGCGCAAGCTTATGTCCACGACGGATTAAACGCTCTCCATTTGGACCATAGTATACGCAGACAAGGATGCTTTCGTCCATGCGGCCTCTAATTTTTTTCATAACGGCAACTCACCTCTTTAAATATATTCATGTAACGATTTTAATCCGGTTAGCAGTCTAATGTGAAGGACAATCCTTTTAGTTATTTTTGTATAACCGGATGGTAACGTTTATTATGTTTATAATAAATATGAAACTTAGTTATTTTCCATGAAACTGTATTATTCTAACACGTATTTATTTATTCGTATAGACCTTATTTTTATTTTTTAAAAACATATACATGGAACTATTCTTTTACTAGCATACTTGAAAAAAATAAGAAATTCTAGTCTATATCGTGGTAAAGTGTTCAAGCATGCACTTGCTAATGATTTCCTGTATAATTACTAATGTAAATTGTGGGATAAACTTTTATAGCAGAGTAACCATATTTAGAGTAGATTAAATACCATTTATTTATACCAGGGTACATCCACTTTTATCTTGTCTTTCCATTTGTTTACAATTACCCCGCCTATTTCACAACAAATGGGTGTCATAGATATTCATTAAATAGTATATCCTGTTAACACTTTTGTGTGATAACAGTAAAGTTAACCTATTGATTGGAGGTTACAGTTTGACAACATTGATTATTGCAATAATCTTTCCTTTTATTGCAGCAGCAATTATACCTTTCCTTTACAAATATGTACGGCGAATACATGTCGGTTGGTTTGCATTAGTCGTATCTACTGGTTTATTTATTTATTTTTCTCAATTTATCCCTACTATAGCTAATGGAGATGTAATCACCATCACCTTAAATTGGATACCGTCTTACGGAATTAACATTACATCTTATCTAGATGGATTAAGCTTGACTTTTTCCCTACTAATATCTGGTGTAGGTGCACTCGTCATTCTATATTCGATTTATTACCTTTCATCCAAAGAATCACTGGGTCACTTCTATACATACCTTATGTTATTTATGGGGGCAATGTTAGGAGTGGTAACATCCGATAACATGCTAGTTTTATATGTATTTTGGGAACTGACAAGTATATCTTCGTTCCTTTTAATAGCTTTTTGGTACCAACGGAAGCGGTCGAGAGATGGGGCGAAAAAATCATTACTAATCACCGTTACTGGTGGTATAGCCATGCTAGTCGGATTCATTATGGTTGGTCAAATGTCTGGCACGTGGTCAATCCGGGAAGTAATTGGTAATGTTAATTTATTTAATAATCATTATCTGTTTATTGCGGCGATGATTTTAGTATTGGTCGGTGCATTTACAAAATCTGCTCAATTCCCATTTCATATATGGTTACCTGATGCGATGGAAGCACCTACTCCGGTTAGTGCATATTTGCATTCAGCGACAATGGTAAAAGCAGGAATCTATCTTGTTGCTCGATTTACTCCTGTTTTTGGTGGAGAATCTATTTGGTTCTGGGCGGTAACAGGTGTAGGGTTATTCACGCTGTTTTGGGGTTCTTTTAATGCAGTTCGACAGACAGATTTGAAGGCATTACTCGCATATTCTACAATTAGCCAGCTTGGGATGATTATGAGTATGTTTGGTATTGGTTCTGCCGCATTAAATTTAGGGTACTCCACAGAATCGGTTGCATTTACAAGTGCTTCTTTTGCTGCATTATTCCATCTCGTAAATCACTCTACGTTTAAAGGAGCTCTATTTATGGTGGTAGGTATTGTCGACCATAGTGTAGGGACTCGAGATATACGTCGACTTGGTGGATTAATTACTCTGATGCCTGTTACATTCTCTATTGCGTTAATTGGAAGCTTGTCTATGGCAGGTTTACCGCCATTAAACGGTTTTTTAAGTAAAGAAATGTTCTTCATGGCAGTTGTTAATATAAGTGAAGCAGAATTTTTCGCTCTAGAAACTTGGGGGATCCTGCTGCCGATAATTGCTTGGGTTGCAAGTGTATTTACGTTTGTGTATTCCATGATACTCGTTATAAAGACTTTCCTAGGTCCATATCAAGAAGAAAAATTAGAACATCCTGCACATGAACCAAAACCAGGGATGCTGGTTTCACCAATTATATTAGCTTTATTAGTCATTGGTATTTTCTTCTTCCCGAATATAATTGGAAAGAATTTAATTACACCCGCAATGGCTGGGATATTTCCGAATCTTGCCGCTGAAGGTGCAGAGCTAAGCGAGTCTATATATGCATGGCATGGCTTTGAACCTGAATTATTTATGACGATCGGAGTGGTGCTTTTTGGTTTGGCATTATTCTTTACTAAGAGGTATTGGGTAGGAGTGTATAAACTATTTCCACAAAAATGGTCATTTAATGTATTCTATAGCTTTATGTTAGATCAAGTAGAGGAAAAATCGACTGGATTCACAAATGCGTATATGACACAAAATTTAAGAGACTATTTAGTATATATTTATTTATTCTTTATTATCGCTATAGGCGGAATCCTAATTTATACCGAAGCATATCAATTTGAATTGCCTACCAATGCTGCGATTTCTAATTTTGAGCTGATCACTGCTCTAGCAATGATGTCAGCGGCGATCGCAATCCTATTTGCGAAATCACGACTTACTGCAATTCTGTTAAATAGTATTCTAGGGTTTGGAGTAGCGATATTCTTTGTATTATTTAGAGCACCAGATTTAGCTCTAACACAAACAATTGTAGAATCTGTTACCACTGTTCTATTTTTAGCAGCGTACTACTTTCTCCCTGAATGGAAGAAAGAAGATACCCCGAAGAAAACACGAGGTACTAATTTGGTCATTTCCATTTGTGTTGGTGTGGTATTTACAGTCATTGCATTAATGGTCCAAAGTGGAAAAACATTTGAATCCATTTCGAAATTCTTCGAGGACTCATATGAGCTTGCTGGTGGAAAGAATATGGTAAATGCTATTCTCGGTGATTTTCGTGCATTAGACACGATGCTGGAGGTAATAGTCCTACTTATTGCCGGGCTAGGTGTCTATATATTTATTAAATTAAAGAATAACAATAAGGAGGGTGAGCAGTATGAAGATAAATAACGTTATTCTTCGTACCGTTGCAAAACTTGTTTCATTTATCATACTCACCCTTGCAGTTTATTTGTTTCTTTCTGGACATCATAGTCCGGGAGGTGGCTTCATTGGAGGGCTTGTATTAGCTTCTGCTTTCGTATTGTTATTTATTGTTTATGATATTGAAACAATTCGTACTGCTCTACCATTTGATTTTAAAAAGGTAGCAGCGTTTGGAGCGCTTCTATCGGTTGGAACAGGTTTTGGAGCACTTCTTTTTGGAGAGGAATTTCTAAGTCAAACTTTTGATTATTTTGATTTGCCTTTCTTTGGTGAAACGGAACTTGCAACAGTGATGTTATTTGAAGCTGGTGTTGCATTAGCTGTTGTGGGTGTCGTAGTTACGATTATTTTAAGTATTAGTGAGGATGTATAACTATGGAAACATTAATAACCATCCTAGCAGGTATATTAGTAACGGCAGCTACGTATCTAATATTATCTAAAAGTCTGATTAGAGTAATCTTAGGAACAGCTATTTTATCTCATGCTGCTCACTTATTGATCATTACAATGGGTGGATTGAAAAATGGGAGTGTCCCAATTATAGGTGAAGGAGATGCTAATCCCGTTGATGCACTACCTCAGGCACTTATTTTAACTTCTATCGTGATTAGCTTTGCTGTAACAGCTGTGTCCTTAGTATTAGCTTACCGTACGTACCAGGAAACAGGAACAGACAAATTGGATCAGTTACGGGGGGATCGGAATGAATAATATTATTGCAATGCCTATGATGATCCCTATACTTGTTGGAATTCTGTTAATATTTTTCCGTCATCACATTAAACTGCAACGTTGGAGTAGTTTAGCTGCGATGATTGCCAATATCGGAATCACTGCATATATCTTACATCAAATTCAACAAAATGGAATTCTCCGTCTAGATTTCGGCGGATGGGAGCCGCCATTTGGGATATTATTTGTGGCTGATTCATTTTCTGCGCTACTTGTGTTAACTACAAGTATTGTTGCTGCAATATGTCTTGTTTATGCTTTTTCTTCAACAGAAAAGTCTTATGAGCAGATGTTCTTTTACCCTTTTATTAATTTTTTAGTCGCAGGAGTAAACGGTTCTTTCTTAACAGGGGATCTATTTAATTTATATGTGTGTTTTGAAATTATGTTGTTAGCCTCTTATGTGTTAATTGCATTTGGCGGTCGTAAAGGACAGCTTAGAGAATCGATTAAATATGTCATTATAAATGTTGTATCGTCTTGGTTCTTTTTAATTGCGATTGCTTATACGTATGGCGCATTAGGAACACTAAATTTTGCGCATCTTTCTGTACGAATAGCTGAACAAGGTCAGTCGCCGATGCTTACTGTCGTGAGTATTGTATTCCTGACAGTATTTGCTTTAAAAGCAGGATTATTATTATATTTCTGGTTACCGGGGTCCTATAGTGTTCCACCGACTGCAATCGCTGCTTTATTTGGAGCTTTATTAACGAAGGTAGGAATATATGCGATGTTTCGCGTGTTTACGCTACTGTTTTATCATGAACCACACATTACGCATACAATTATTGGCATATTGGCAGGATTGACGTTAATAATTGGAAGTATTGGAGCAGTAGCATACAAGGATGTGCGTTTAATCGCTTCATACAATGTTGTTATTGCTGTTGGTTTTATATTGGTAGGGTTAGCTGTTGCAACACCGACTGCGATGGAAGGCTCCATCTTTTATTTAATCCATGACATGATTGTAAAAGCACTCTTATTCTTACTTGCAGGAACGATGATTGCTGTTACAGGGGAGACAAGAATAGATTATATGAGTGGACTAATTCGAAATTATCCTTTACTTGGTTGGATTTTCTTCATTGTTATACTTGCATTAGCAGGTATCCCGCCTTTAAGTGGCTTTATTGGAAAAGTCTTAGTTGGCCAAGGAGCTGTCGAGGCTGGGGCATATATTTTACTCGCTTTAGCGTTTATTTCGAGTATTTTTGTTCTATATTCATTAATGCGTGTATTCCTTACTAGCTTTTGGGGAGAAACGATTATAAGTAAAGAAGATAAAATTCCAATGAAAAATGGCTGGATTATTCCATGTATAATATTAGCAGCAGGATCTTTTATTCTTGGTATCGGAGTTGAACCTTTAACTGTTTATGTAAAAGATGCAGCGGAAGTTTTAGCGAATCCACAAATTTATATTGATGCGGTTTTATATGATAACTAAGAATTGTCTTAGAGGAGGTGGATTATAAATGCCCGCCCAGTTTTTATTAAATGTGTTTATTGCAGTATTATGGACCTTAATAAGCGATGAAGATGAATTAAGATTTACAACATTTGTTGCAGGATATCTTGTTGGTATCGCCATTGTATTTTTAATGCACCGATTTTTTGGTGAACGTTTCTACTTAGCTAGATTCTTTGCTTTGATTAAGTTAATATTCATCTACATTCGAGAATTAGTTCTATCAACGAAATTAGTATTAGGGCATATTTTAAGCCCGAAAATTAAAATAAAGCCGGGATTGTTTAAATATGAAACAGTGCTTCGTGGTGACTGGGAAATTACTGCCTTAGCGCTTTTATTGATGTTGACTCCTGGTTCTGTAGTCATTGAGGTAACACAAGAAGGAGATGCCTTTTATATCCATGCAATGGATGTAGAAGAATCAAAAGATATGTTATTACGCTCACTGAATAAATTCGAAAAAGCGATTATGGGGGTGACTAGGTAATGATTCAAGGCATGTTAATTGCAGCACTTACCCTATATGGTGTTGGAATAGCAATAAGTGCGTTTCGTATTATAATTGGTCCTAGCCTACCTGATCGTGTTGTAGCTTTAGATATGATTGGTGTAATGCTTGTATCTTCCATAGCAATTATATCTGTACTTCAGGGAACAAAAGCTTATCTAGAGGTTATTTTAATACTTGCAATTCTCGCTTTTATAAGCACGATTGCCTTCTCGAAATATATTGAGAGGGGGGTTATCATTGACCGGAAACGAAATGATTGAATTTGTTGCAGCATTATTTATGTTAGGTGGAGCAATTATGGCGGTCATTAGTGCAATTGGAATAATTCGCTTCCCTGATGTATATACTCGCTCTCATGCAGGTACAAAAAGTTCTACATTAGCGGTATTGATGACTTTATTAGGCGCGTTTATTTACTTTGCTTCAGAACAAGGCTTTTATAGTGTGCGTCTTTTATTAGGTATTGCTTTTGTATTCTTAACTGCTCCAGTGGCTGGACATTTAATAACAAGAGCAGCATATCGTGCCAGTGTAAAAATGGCTGATACGACAATTGAGGACGAATTAAGAGATGTTATAAAAGAAGTACAAGAAGAAACGAAGGAAGAAAAGGAAAATTTACAGGAGTCTAGAGAAAAAACAGAAGAAGATGTTGAACAAACAGACAATAAAGAATCTGATCAAGAAAGAGAACGTGAATAAGAAAAACTCCATCCATACTTGGTTGGAGTTTTTTATGTAGATTTAAAAGGATAAATTGTTGCACATTAAATCGAAATGAACGCTTCACAACTACTAACGCTAATTTAACATGCCTTTCTTCGAATAGTTCATCATATGATGGGAAAAATAAACAAGATAAAAGGTTTATTGTGAAAGGGAGATATGATGGTAAAACTAGCGATTATATATTATAGTGCAACTGGAACGAATTATCAGATGGCTAAGTGGGCAGAAGAAGCTGGTAAAGAAGCAGGAGCTGAAGTGAAAGTTCGAAAAGTTCAAGAGTTAGCCCCTAAAGAAGCAATAGAATCTAATCCAGCATGGAAAAAGAATGTAGAAGAAACAAAGGATGTACCAGTGGCTTCTTCAGATGATGTTGAATGGGCAGATGCAATTCTTTTTAGCACGGCTACTCGGTTTGGTGGTTATGCCTCACAAATGAAACAGTTTTTAGATACACAGGGAGGCCTCTGGGCCAAAGGAGCTTTAGTTAATAAGACGGTAAGTGCAATGTCCTCTGCTCAAAATGAACATGGTGGACAAGAGGCAAGTATTTTAAGCTTTTATACTTCATTAATGCATTGGGGCGCGATTATTATTCCTCCAGGATATTCTGATCCAGTACTTTTTACCACAGGTGGGAATCCGTATGGAGCAAGTGCAACGGTGGACCAGGATGGAAATTTCACAAAAGATATTCAACCTGCCGTTTCTGTACAAACAAAAAGATTAATTGAAATCACTAAAAAGATCATTGCAAAATAAAATATAAAGTGCTTATTAGCGTTAAACGTTGATGAGCTCTTTTTTTCGTTTTATTATGTTGGATAAGGGAATGCTACTTATAGTAGGAGGAGTCGCCATGGTAAAACCATTACCGAAAGAAGAAGGTCTTGATCATACAATTGCATGGATGAATGAAGGTTATTTATTTCTTTCCAATCGTATGAATCAATTTAATTCAGATATTATTGAAACAAAGATACTCGGAAAAAAATGCATTGCAATGCGTGGACCGGAGGCTGCTGAATTATTTTACGATTCATCTCGTTTTATTCGTTATGGTGCACTTCCCAAGAAGGCAGCAAGTGTAATTATTGGAAAGAACAGTGTATTTCATTTGGATGATGGTCAACATCATAAACGAAAACAAATGCTGTTAAATGTATTGAATGATGAACAGCAAATCCAACTTGAACAAATTAGCAAGAATCAATGGGAAATTGCTATAGAACAATGGAAACAAAAAGATGAGATAGTATTGTTAGATGAATTGGAACAATTATTCACCATTACTGTTTGTAACTGGATTGGCATTCCTTTGTACGCAAAGAATGTTTCATTACGTACAAAAGATATTCGTTCAATGCTGACGGCTTTTACGAACAAAGGAACAAATTATTTCCAGGGAAATCAAGCAAAAAAGCGTGCGCTTAAATGGATATCTTACATTATTAGACAGGTACGAACGGGTAGAATTCACCCAAAAGAGAAATCTCCACTATATCAAATCGCTTGGTATGAAGATTCTAACGGGAAATTACTATCTATACCAAATGCCGCTGAGGAAGTAATAAATATAATACGACCGTTTGTTGCGATTACGAGATATGCTTGTTTTAGCCAATTAGCTATACTAGAAAATAAACAGGTAAAGCACAGGCTTCATAAAGACTCACAGTATGTTGATTGGTTCATACAGGAAGTAAAGAGATTTTATCCTGCAGTTCCTTTTGTAGTGGCTAAGGCACGAGAAAGTTTTATATGGAAAGATATCTATTTTCCTAAAAACAGACTTGTCTTGCTAGATTTGTATGGGTCTAATCACCATCAAGATACATGGGAAGAACCAGAAAAGTTTGTGCCTGAGCGGTTTCAATTTTTAGATAAAAAAGACCGTTATAAACTTATTCCGCAAGGGGCGGGTGACTTAGAGTTTGGGCATCGATGTGCAGGAGAGGGAATAACAACACAAATGATGCGAATCAGCTTGGAATACTTGTTACGATTAGATTATGATGTTCCTGATCAAGATTTGAACTATAAGCTCAATCAAGTCCCTGCTCAACCAAGTAGCAAAATCAGATTGCAAAATATACGGATTAAAGAATAATAAACAGAACAAGCTGAATGTATGTCTTCTTGAAAGAATCAACTGAATTCATTTAAAATGGATATCAGGAAAGGCGTTGATTGTCATGGAGGACGGCGACTACTTCAAGGATAGTGTCTGTCTGCAATGGCAATCAAACACAGCGTTACATTAAGGTTTTATATCCAATATATAAATTATGAAATTGATTCATGTGAATATAAAAAATCCGAACCACAGCTTCTCATAAATACCAGGCTGTTAGGTTCGGATATTTTTATGTTAATCCATAATCTCTCCAATAATTTCATACGAACGAAGGCGAGCCTTCATATCATAAATTTGAGAGGTAATTATCATCTCATCTGCGTCTGTTTCTTTTTGGAATGCTTCAATTCCTTTTTTGATTGTTTCTTTACTGCCAATTATGGTTGTACGAGGATCAAGAGATTCTTCTACTGCAGCTTTCTCCATTGGAGTCCATACGGTGTCCATATTTTCCACAGGTGGCTGAAGTTTGGATTCTTTTCCTCTGCGTAAATTTAGAAACTGCATACGATGAGAGTTCGCTAAGTATTCCGCTTCTTCATCGGTATCTGCGGCAATAACATTTATTCCAACCATCGCATACGGTTTTTCCATTATATTTGAAGGTTGGAAATTTCGTTTATATAACTGTATCGCTGGCACGGTGTATTGTGGTGCGAAATGAGAAGCAAACGAGAAAGGAAGTCCTTTTTCAGCTGCTAATCGAGCACTAAAGTCACTAGATCCTAGTAGCCATATAGGAATATCCAAACCTTGACCAGGAACTGCTTTTACTTGTGATACAGGATCATTAGAAAAATAATCTTGTAGTTCATTTACCTGCATAGGGAACTCGTCGGGACCTGCATGTAATGTTCGTCTTAATGCGTAAGCGGTAGCTTGATCGCTTCCGGGAGCTCTACCTAATCCAAGGTCAATTCTGCCTGGATAAAGTGATTCTAATGTTCCGAATTGCTCGGCAATCACAAGCGTAGCATGGTTTGGCAACATTACTCCACCAGATCCAATTCTCATATGATTCGTATGGCTTGCTATATAGCCTATTAGAACCGAGGTTGCTGAACTGCCAATACCTTGCATATTATGATGCTCTGCTAGCCAATAACGATTAAATCCTAGCTTTTCTACATGCTGGGCTAAACGCACGCTATCTTGAAAAGCTTGTTTAGCATTAGAACCTTGAACAATAGGAGCTAAATCTAATACAGAGAGCGGTATACCTTGAAATGTTTTGTGTTTGTCGTTTGTTAACATCAAGTAACCTCCTTGCTTTCTAGGTTATGAGAACAATGATAAGTGTTTCTTCTTTTAGAGTCTACTTATTTGTTTGGTATTATGAAAGTAATTATTATAACGAAATAATAGCAAATTTCTATCAATTGTTGATAAGTGAACTATTGTTGTTAGAGGGAACTTTATTAGCGACGAATGTTACATAAATAAATACTTTTTAGAAAAAAGCAACTGTCTGCAAGATTAAAATACCGATTTTACGATAAAAATTTCAAAAAATAAAAAAGTTAATGTGTTAATGATGGTAGCGATTACATTTTTGAGTAGCGAGAATAAATCAATAAAAACATGTAATCAGAATTTTATGTCTAAATTGAATTTATGATATAATAACAAAACACGATGCGTTGTCCTTCAAAAAAACAGAATGATTCAAAACGGAAACTATACGAGAGAGGAGCTGTTGTGATGAGTAAACATGGATATCCTGATCAACAGGGACTATATCATCCAGACTTTGAACATGAAGCATGTGGAATAGGGATGATTGCCAATATAAATGGTAAGAAAACTCACAATATAGTACAAAATGCGATAAATATATTGTGTAACCTAGAACATCGAGGTGGACAATCAGCTGATACAAGCACCGGTGATGGCGCTGGTATTATGACTCAAATACCAGACCGTTTCTTTCAACTTCAATGTGTGAAAGAGAATATTCACTTACCTCGTGAAGGTGACTATGGCGTAGGGATGATTTTCTTACCTAGAGATCGCCAATTAAGAATGACATGCAGAAAAATGATAGAACAAATTGTTGAAGATGAAGGACAAACATTTTTAGGCTGGAGGCCTGTACCAACGAATGAATCTTTTATAGGGAAAGTTGCATCTAAGAGTGCCCCATCGGTTCGACAATTTTTTATCCAACGCTCGGATAGCATTAAGGATCAGATGGAATTTGAACGTAGATTATTTGTGATACGTAAATGCATCGAAAATATTGTTGCAGGTCAACCGGAATATGAGGATGTATACATTTGTAGTTTATCTACAAGAACGATTGTTTATAAAGGTATGTTAGTACCGGAACAATTAGATGCTTATTATATTGACCTCAACCATCCTGATTTCAAATCTGCTCTAGCACTCGTACACTCACGCTTTAGTACCAACACATTCCCAAGTTGGAAAAGATCTCACCCTAATCGATATACCATCCATAATGGAGAATTTAATACGCTACGTGGTAATGTAAATTGGATGCAAGCCAGGGAACAACTCTGTGTATCTGATCATTTTAGTGAAGAAGACTTGCAGAAGATATTACCTGTTATGGATACAGATGGAAGTGATTCCTCTATATTTGATAATACATTTGAATTTTTACATCTTTCAGGAAGATCATTAGCTCATACAGCAATGATGATGGTACCGGAACCTTGGTCAAATGATGACAATATTAAAGATGAAAAGCGTGATTTTTATGAATATCATAGTACATTAATGGAACCGTGGGACGGTCCGGCAGCTTTAGTATTTACGAACGGTAATCAAATTGGGGCGTGCTTGGATCGCAATGGATTAAGACCAGCAAGATATTATGTTACCAAGGATGGAATGGTAGTTTTAGGTTCTGAAGTTGGGGCTTTAGATATATTTGCCGATGATATCTTGTATAAGGATCGTTTAGCACCAGGAAAAATGCTACTTATTGACTTAGAAAAAGGAGTTATTGTACCTGATGAAACGATAAAAATGCAAATATCTTCAGAAAAGCCTTACAAAGAATGGTTGAAAAATAAGATTGATTTACAGGATCTTCCGCAAACGACGAGTGATTTTCCTGTGAACCACGGAGATAAATTATTAGAACAGCAGTTAGCTTTTGGTTATACACAAGAAGAGTTAAATAAAATTATGAAACCATTAGTTTCAGATGGGAAAGACCCAGTAGGTTCGATGGGATATGATTCACCATTAGCAGTCTTATCGAAACGTCCTCAACTTCTATATAATTATTTTAAACAATTGTTTGCGCAAGTAACGAATCCACCGTTGGATGCGATTCGAGAGAAGATTATTACAATGGTAGAGACAACAATAGGAGCAGAAGGAAACTTAACGAAGCCAACAGCGGATAATTGTAGACATATTCGTCTAGAAACTCCCGTTTTACGTAATGAAGAGTTAGAGGCGATACGTCGTCAACGTTTAGATAAGTTATCCGTAGAAACGCTATCTACGTTGTTTGATACTGAAAATGAAGGAAATATGAAAGAAGCACTTAATTCACTATTTGCACAAGCTGATGCAGCGATGGAGAAAGGTGTTAGTTTACTTATCCTGTCAGACAGGGGTGTAAATGATAAACAAGCAGCCATCCCAGCTTTATTAGCGGTTTCTGGTCTGCACCATCATTTAATTCGTAAAGGAGTTCGTACGAAAGTTAGTTTATTGGTTGAATCTGGGGAACCTAGAGAAGTACATCATTTTGCGACGTTATTAGGATATGGAGCGGAAGCAATTAACCCTTATCTTGCTTTCGATACGTATTTTAATCTATTCCAAGCAGATGAAATAAATGTTTCTTCTGTAGATGAGGCTTATACGAGATATATTACCGCTATAACTGACGGAATTATTAAAATATTATCGAAAATGGGGATATCTACAATTCAAAGTTACCGTGGTGCTCAAATTTTTGAGGCAGTAGGTATACACGAAGAAGTTATTGATTATTACTTCACCGGTACAGCTTCACGATTAGGTGGAATTAAGCTGGATATTATCGAAAAAGAAGCAATGATGAGGCATAAGCTAGCATTTGCAGATGCGCGTGGAGGAAAACGTCATTTAACACCTGGTGATGAGTTCCAATACAGAGTCAATGGGGAGGATCATCAATATAATCCCCATACCATTCAAACATTGCAACATTCTGTTAGATCCAATAACTATGAACTCTTTAAGAAATATTCTAATATGCTAACCGATGATGCATTAAACTTACAATCCTTACGGGGATTAGTAGATTTTAAAGACAGAGCTCCGGTACCAATCGAAGAGGTGGAGCCTGTTGAGAATATAGTAAAACGATTTAAAACAGGTGCTATGTCTTTTGGTTCAATAAGTAAAGAAGCACATGAAGCTTTAGCAATTGCAATGAATCGATTAGGTGGACGTAGTAATACTGGAGAAGGTGGAGAGTCTATCGATCGTTTTACACCAGATGAAAATGGTGACTTAAGACGAAGTGCGGTAAAACAAGTTGCATCTGGACGTTTTGGCGTAACTAGTAATTATTTAGTAAATGCAGATGAGATTCAAATAAAAGTAGCACAAGGAGCTAAGCCCGGTGAAGGTGGTCAGCTACCTGGTAAAAAAGTATATCCATGGGTAGCAGAAGTTCGTGGATCAACTCCTGGAGTTGAATTAATTTCGCCGCCACCTCACCATGATATTTATTCCATTGAGGATCTTGCGGAATTAATCTATAACTTAAAAAATGCGAACCCTAATGCGCGAATTAGTGTAAAACTAGTTGCGGCTGTAGGGGTTGGAACAATCGCAGCAGGTGTAGCGAAAGGTAGAGCGGACCATGTTGTAATCAGTGGCTATGATGGAGGGACAGGTGCTGCACCTCGTACTAGCTTGAAGCATACTGGACTTCCTTGGGAAATTGGATTAGCTGAAACACATCAAACATTATTATTAAACGGTTTACGTGACCGTATCACGGTAGAAACAGACGGTAAAATGATGACGGGTAGAGATGTAGTTGTAGCTGCATTATTAGGAGCAGAAGAGTACGGATTCTCTACAGCACCTTTAGTAGCATTAGGCTGTGTCATGATGCGTGTGTGTCACTTAGATACCTGTCCAGTTGGAATTGCAACACAAAACCCAAGCTTACGAGAAAAGTTTTCTGGTGATCCGGATCATGTCGTTAATTTCATGAAGTTTATCGCTCAAGAAGCAAGAGAGATCATGGCGAAACTTGGCTTCCGTACAATTAATGAAATGATTGGGCGCTCCGATGTGTTAGAGGAGAAGAAGCTTGATCATTGGAAAGCGAAAGATATAGATTTATCTGCATTATTATATAGACCTGAACTACCTTTTAAAATAGATCAATATGCTACGAAACAGCAAGATCATGGTATTGATAAAACATTAGATTATCAAGAACTACTACCAATTTGTGAATCGGCAATCGAGGATGGTACACCTGTAGAATTTTCAGTTGCTATTCGGAATATTAACCGTGTGACAGGGGCTTTATTAGGTCATGCGATTACAGAAAGATATGGTGAACATGGTTTGCCTGAAGATACGATTAAATTAAACTTTAATGGTTCAGCAGGACAGAGCTTTGGAGCATTTATACCAAAAGGAATGTCACTAAAATTAATAGGGGATGCCAATGATTTTGTCGGTAAGGGATTATCCGGAGGGAAAATTATTGTTAGGCCATCTTCTACAGTTACGTTTGAACCTGAAAAAAATATTATCATTGGAAACGTCGCATTTTATGGTGCATCTGCAGGTGAAGCTTACATTCGAGGAATAGCAGGAGAACGATTTGCAGTGCGAAATAGTGGCGCATCGATTGTTGTAGAAGGTATCGGTGATCACGGCTGTGAATATATGACTGGCGGCCAAGTAATCGTGCTTGGAAAAACCGGAAGAAACTTTGCTGCTGGAATGTCTGGTGGAGTTGCTTATGTATTTGATGAAGAAGACGAATTTAAGAATATGGTAAATAATTCTCTCGTTCAAGTTGAGCGTGTTACAGATGCAAATGAATTGGAAGAACTGTATGCATCAATTGAAAAGCATGTGGAATATACAGATAGTGGTCATGCTGCACGAATCTTAGCGTACTGGGAAAAATATTCTATATCATTTAGTCGCGTGATTCCTAAAGCATATTTAGCAATGAGAGAACGTATCTCCACGTTAATGAATACAGGATTGACTAAGTATGAAGCAGAACTACAAGCTTTTGAGGAAACGAATCAAATTAAAGTTCAAAAAGATAAGGTGAACGTGTAAGTACGATTCATGTCAGCAGAAAGGGAGGCTTTTGATGGGAAAACAAACGGGTTTTATGGAGTATGAACGACAAACGCGTCCTGGTAGAAATCCACAAGAGCGTGTTAAAGACTGGAACGATTATACGGCACCGATGTCAGATGAGGAAGTGCAAAAACAGGGTGCTCGTTGTATGGATTGTGGTGTTCCTACGTGTCATCAAGGAATTGAGATAGCAGGGGTAACTTCAGGTTGCCCTGTCTATCACTTAATTCCAGAGTGGAATAACTTAGTATATGAGGGGAAATGGAGAGAAGCACTTGATAAAGAACATCAAATGAATAATTTCCCTGAATTTACAGGAATCGCATGTCCGGCCCCTTGTGAAGGTGCATGTGTGTTAGGAATAAATGAGCCTGCGGTAGCTATCCGTACGGTGGAACGTTCGATTATTGAAAAAGGATTTGAAGAAGGATGGGTTGTACCAAATCCACCAAAAATCCGAACTGGTAAACGTGTAGCAATAGTTGGATCTGGTCCAGCCGGTTTAGCAGCAGCAGATCAGTTAAACAAAGCAGGACATTCTGTTACAGTTTATGAGCGAGATAAGCGCGTTGGTGGGCTATTAACATATGGAATTCCAGAAATGAAACTATCTTATGATATTGTAATCAGACGTGTGTCCATCTTAGAACAAGAAGGCATTGAGTTTATTACGAATACAGAAGTTGGTAAAGATATTACAAATGAAGAGTTACAAGAAACATATGATTCCGTTGTACTATGTGGCGGTGCAAGTTTACATCGTGACATGCCAGTAGAAGGTAGTCAGCTTAAAGGAGTTCATCCTGCTATGGACTTTTTACATGCCAATGTTGAAAGTCTATTAGATTCTAACTTAGAAGATGGAAGCTATATTTCAGCTAAAGATAAGAATGTTATCGTCATTGGTGGTGGTGATACAGGAACGGATTGCCTTGCTACCTCTGTTCGGCATAATTGTAAAAGCCTTACACAATTTGATATCTATGAAAAACGTAATCTTTTACGTGATGAAGAAGCAAATCCATGGCCCCAATATCCAAAAATTCATCGAGTGGAGTATGGTCAAAAAGAAGCGGAAGCACAATTTGGTGAGGATCCACGAGCTTATGCAGTTCAGACTACAAAGTTTGTAGGCGATGAAAACGGTCATGTGAAAGAAGTGCACACGATTAACGTAAAGACACGTTATGAAGGTGGTAAGAAAATTCGTGAAGAAATACCAGGAACAGAAAAAGTGTGGCCAGCGGATCTAGTATTAGTTGCTATTGGGTTCCAAGGACCAGATCAAGATCTAATCGAATCATTAGATGTTGAAACAACAACACGTTCTACAGTGAAAGCAAAATACGGCGAATTTCAAACGAATATCGACGGTGTTTTTGCAGCTGGAGATATGCGACGAGGTCAGAGTCTAATCGTCTGGGCAATAAATGAAGGACGAGGAGCTGCACGTGAGTGTGATCGTTTCTTAATGGGAGACACGATACTTCCATAATTATTTAATATAAAATGTCTAAAAGCACTCCTGTTAGTCAAAATTAATAGGGAGTGCTTTTAAATTAGCTAAATTCTTAAAAATCTATTTGATATACAAATCTATATCAAGTAATATAGTGTAGGAGTAAAAATGGAAATGAGGGTTATTGATGAGTAAATCATCTATATATGGCTTAACATATGAAAAGTTAAAAGATTGGTTGATCGAACATGGTGAGAAGCGTTTCCGTGCCGAACAAGTATGGAATTGGCTTTATAAGAAGAGAATTAATAGCTTTGACGAAATGAATAACGTGAATCAATCAGCTATTCAGTTATTGAAAGATAATTTTGTGCTACACACAATGGGGGAGGAAATTCGCCAAGAGTCACAAGATGGTACTATAAAGTTCTTATTTAAATTAGAAGATGGAAACTTAATTGAGACAGTATTGATGCGTTTTCATTACGGCTTATCGGTTTGTGTAACTACTCAGGTCGGTTGTAATATTGGTTGTACCTTCTGTGCTAGTGGTCTGTTAAGAAAGAGTAGGGACCTCTCTAGTGGGGAAGTTGTAGAGCAAATTATGAATGTACAGAAACATCTAGACGAACGCGGTGAAAAGGATAGAGTAAGCCACATAGTTGTCATGGGTATTGGTGAACCATTCGATAATTATAATAATCTCATGGACTTCTTATACACAGTAAATGATGATCGTGGTCTAAATATTGGTGCAAGACATATTACGGTATCTACAAGTGGATTAGCGCATAAAATTTATGAGTTTGCTGATGATCCAATTCAAGTAAACCTGGCTATTTCATTACATGCACCGAATGATGAGTTGCGTACGAAAATCATGAAAATTAATCGGGCTTTTCCAATAGACAAACTGATGAAATCTGTTGATTATTACTTACAGAAGAAGAATCGACGAATTACGTATGAGTATATTATGTTAGATGATGTAAATGACCATAAGAAAGAAGCGATCGAACTTGCGAATTTAATTAAAAATCATCGTCATCTAGCATATGTTAATTTAATTCCATACAATACGGTAGATGAGCATATTGATTATCGTCGTAGTAAATCAGAAAACATCCAAGCGTTTTATGAGACATTAACGGAGCTTGGTATTAACTGTGGTGTTCGTTGGGAAAATGGAGCTGATATTGATGCAGCTTGCGGTCAGCTCAGAAGTAAACAAATTAAGAAATCAAAAGCGGTTTAAGTTTTATAAGAAAGCTTCCTTTATCAATTAAGGGAGCTTTTTGTATATGGAGGAGAGTTTGATCTATGTTCATTAGAGAGATTGAGGAAAAAGATAATCGTCAAATAGAAAAACTAATAAAAGAATCTTTAGAATCGGTAAGTCTTGATCGAGAAGGAACAGCTTATTATGACCCACAATTACCTCGTTTATCTCAGTACTATAGTTCAATCCAGGATGGTTCGTATTGGATAGCTGTGGAGGGTGAAGAAGTAGTAGGGGGGATTGGTATTGCCCCTTATGTAAAAGAGAAAGGTATATGTGAATTACAAAAGTTTTATGTACATCAAGATTATCAAGGCAAAGGAATTGGCAGAAAGTTATTAAGAACTGCTTTGGAATTTGCTGAAAGAAAATATAATCAATGCTATTTAGAAACAAGACATGAATTAAAACAAGCAAATAAATTATACGAGCAGAACGACTTTACATTATTACCGAGTCCAATAGAAGGCTCAGATCATTCGTTTATGGATCGATGGTACATAGTTGACTTATAGTATGATATTCTTCTGAGAGACCCTTTTATGTGTGAATTACGGCTATTGCTAAATATGAAGAAGAGGTTGAGACATAAAAATTGATTGGTAAGAAGTTTGTATCATCGATAAGTAGACGAAAGAGCAGCCTCGATGGATAAGCATCCTGAGGCTGACAAATTCACTTAAGATAAGTGGCGTATTGCTGAAGCGAGTTTTAAATGACCGTGTTTTGTCCATTTTCTTTATTGCTACGTATGACTTCTTATGTTTCACTCAATAATATCTAGATCTTCTTGAGTGTTCGTACGGGTACTATTAACTATATAAACTTTATTTTTACCGTTATTTTTCGCTTTAATTAGGAGCTCATCTGCTTGAATATATGCTTTTCGAATATCGCTCTTTTCCCCACAATCGTAGTAATTGAGACCAAATGTAGCAGTGTAGTCTACGTGAATAGTATCTCCTCTATATTCTGCTTGTGCACTTGTTTGTGCCACTTCTTCCTTTAAAAGCAAAACTAGTTCTTGGCACTGTTCGTAAGTCCGATTAGTCAGGATTATTGTGAATTCTTCTCCGCCACTGCGAAATAGATAATCATGTTCGTTAAGTTTGCTTTTAATATGATTGGCAAAATGTTGAATTACTTTATCCCCCACGTTGTGGTTAAATGTATCATTAATTCGTTTAAAAGTATCGATATCTGTTACGACAATGCCTACTAACTGCTCTGATTCATTGAGTTCATTCATTATTTTATTCATGTATGTTCGATTATGTAGTTTAGTAAGGAAGTCAGTATAAGCCATTTGTTCAAATCGATCTCTTTCAATCTTATGTTGGAGAGTCCGAGATTGAAGAACGGCTGACCTGCTTACTAAATAGTTCAGTATAAATAACCCAATAATTGCTTCCCAATGTTGTTCTGTTAGAAATAAAAACAATAACCCATTGGAAATAGCCCCTTTTAGCGTATCTAAAATGCTTTTTCCTTTTATAAAAGCCCATGCATCTTGTCCAGTATTTATGTTACCTGCAAAATGAAATATCGTTAGTAGTAATAACGACGATAAGAAATCAATGATGATAACGATCGGTATTAATAAAAGCCAGATACCAAATGTATGATGCTCTACATAGGGATAGATGGAAAAGAAGCAAAAGTATCCAATTACATTAAGAAGAGTAGGACCACCTATATTATAAAACGTGTGCAGAAATTCATCCTCATCTGCTGTACCATTTTTTTTGCGGATAACATAAACGTAAAATCTACTAAAGACCTCAAAAATAAATAATCCTAGCGGCCCAGTATACAAAACTAAAGACAAATTATAAGAAATGCTATAGTCTACATTTACATTTCCTGTCCTCACAATTGTTTTTAAGTTGGAATATAAAGCTGTAAACAGGAAGTAGACCCCGAACACAGGTAGATAAGTAGAAATACTAACATTAATTGGTCCAGATAAAAATGCAACAGTTATTGCAGAAGCAAAAATAAATAGTATAAATAAGCGTAACCGGTACATAGATTAAATCCTTTCCATAGTTATTTTATCAGCTTGCGTATAGGCTATTATACCCATTTTAAATATAATAGCATAGAAAGATGTGAATTGTAAGAAATTATTGTAAATATTTACAATGTATCTCAAAAAGAAAAAACGATGCTATTAATCATTAAAATTTAAAGTTTACATGTATACAAAATATGTAAACAAACGTAAACATTTAAAGTACACATGTAAACAAAAAAGAATACAAATTGCTATATCAATGTTTGCAAAAAGATTACAAGTATACGATATTATAAACAATATGTTTTTATCACTTGAGATTTTTATAAAAAAACGATATGCTAGATTCATAGGTTAATAGAAGAGAGGAGTAAAATGATGACAAAATCAAGAATTGCTGCAGTAGATGTAGGTAATGATGCTTTAAAAGGAAATTATGGAAAGTTAGAAAATGAATTATATATCCCGAATGTTATTGCACCAGATTTGGAAGAAAGACCAGTAATAGGAATTGAAGAGTTAGATGATAAGGAAATCTTAGAGAATATACATATTCGCATACACTCCCCTGCTCTATCTGAGAATAATCTTATATATAGAGTCGGTAGTTTAGCTACAAAGACAACGAACTCTCAAGAATTAGACCAAGGTAGTAGTAAATCAGAAGAAGATCAAACATTGATTATGTTGTTGACGTCATTGGCACTAGATGCTGTAAGCGCTAGTGATTTTGAAGAGAAAAATGGAGTAATAGATGCAAACTATACACTGGGTACAGGTTTACCTCTGCGAGAAGTAAAAGAAGGTAAAGACGTAGCTTATCGATCCCACTTATTAAGTTCCGTACATCAAATTGAATTTCTTGTAACACCAAAATATCAAGGTAAAAAAGTAAATATAAAGTTTGATGAAGTTAAAGTTTATCCAGAAGGATTCGCTGCTTATGTGAATTTAATAATGGATAATGACTTAAAAGTAATCAACAAGGATATAATAGATAAACAGATTTTGATCCAAGATATCGGTGGTTTATCCACAGATATTGCCGTTATTCGAAATCGAAATGTTGATGATGATAAAGCACAAGGGTTTAATTTAGGTGTATCCGAATCATTGGAACAAATTCGGGAAGAAATTCGAACCAAACACGGAGTAGAATTAGATAGCCGCAGAGATGTAGTGGACATTATTACTAGAAAAAATGATCGAAATCATATTATGGTAAAAGGAAGTCGAACGAATGTCCATGATATTACAGACCATATTTTATTAGAGTTAGCGAAAAAAGAGTATCGCTATTTAAGAAATGTATGGGCGAAGAATTCCCAATCTGAAATTTGCTATTTTGTGGGTGGGGGATCGGCTGTATTAAAAGATTATATTAAGGCGTTAAACAATAAGTTAGATGGCTATAATATTGAATTCTTTGAAGATGAAAACGAGAGCATTTGGATGATGGCGAATGCGTACTATAAGCTAATCACCGACTTTGTGCAAAAATCTTCTCCACAAGTAGTGGAAAAAGAAAAAAAGACTACGAAATCAAAATAAGGTGATTAAATGGTAAAGAAAATTGAAAGAGGTCAAACAATTACATTTCGAGTACCCTCTGAAACCCCAGATTATTTGTTAAAACAATTGCAACAGTTAAAAGACGTAGAAAGAAGAAATTTTTCTAGTAAAATAGCACATTTTGTTTTAAAGGGTGTTCATGAGACGGTAGTTCGAGAAAGAGAGACTGTAACAGTTCCTTTGCCTAAACCATTAACAAGAGAGCAGAAAAGCTGGTTAAAGCATGAGCATTCTGAAGCTATGATTGGCTCTATCTTATATCAGTTACTAACAGACCCTAAACGAGTAACATCTATAATGACAACTCTAAACAAAGATATTGAAGAAGCTGATCAATATTTAGAAAAAGAAGAAGAACCGCCTATGGCATTTCATGAGTCTGCTGCGTCTGAGTTTCGTATGGATGACTTGGATATTGGAGAGTTAGATGTTCATAACAACGAAGAAAATACAGAGGAAGAAGCAGAGGAAGAGGATCCGCTTGGAGATTTCTTCTCTAGTATGAATAAATAGTGAAAAGCTGCCGGAAAACATATTTTTCGGCAGCTTTTTTTATGAAAAAATAAATAAAATAAAACTTTTCTGTAATCTGATGGGTAGTATTAGTAAGTAAAGGAGTGAAAAGGAGGCAGTAATATGGCAGATGACGAGAAGAAGCTGATAAAGAAAATTAAAAAAGGGAATCAGCAAGCGTTTCAAAAGCTTTATCAGTTACACGTTGACTATGCACTAAGAACAGCATATGCCATTTCTAAAAATAAGAATGATGCATCCGACATTGTACAGGAGACTTTTATACGTGTATTTCGAAATATTGATAGCTATGATATCAACCGTCCCTTCAGAGCTTGGCTCTATCGGATACTCATAAATGAATCGAATCGATTATTAAGAAAGCGTACTCGTTCAGAAGTAACCATAGACTCAGAGCAATTATTAGATTATTTAGGTCGACAGTCAACACAATCTAAACCATTAGATGAGTTAGATGAAGCAATCGATGAATTAGAGGAGCATCATAAAACCGTTATCATATTAAAATATTTGAATGGATTTAGTGAAAAAGAAATTGCTGAAATTCTCGAGTTGAATCAAAACACGGTGAAATCAAGGTTATATCAAGCAAGGAATAAACTACGTTCCAAGTTAGGAGGGAGAGAACATGAGTGGGAATAAAAACCATTCTTTTGATGAACAGTTGAAAAAATTATTTCAAGAAAAGACCGATATAGCTACAACAGCAAAAGAAGAAACATGGATAGCCATTCATCAAACCCTTGAAAACGATAAGGAATGGAAAAAGCGAAAAAAGAAACAACAACGTAGGAGAGTAATGTATGGAGGAATCACTTTTGCGACCATTATAGCTATTGTGATCTTCACCTGGTCCACCGATGTAGGAAAAGCAATGTTACAGGATTTTATTTCTTTATTTGAGGAAAAAAGAGAAGAAACCATTCATATTGAAGGCCATGAAGAAAGAGTGGACGTTAATGTAAAAACGAATGAGGAATTAAAATATGCGATCTACATTGATGAAGAAAGATATAAAATGACTAAAGGAGAAGATGTGGATCGAATCGAAACAAAAGAGCCGCTTGGTGATAGGTTCCCAGAAGTATATATGGAAATTGAACGGGTAGAGAATACAACAAAAGAAGAAGTTATTACAAGTATACAAGAAGAGATTAATGAAGATGAAAATTTAATTTTGGACGAAACTTCCGAAGTTACAGAACCAATAGAAGCGACTTTACTTAAAGCAAAGGGGCTTCCGTATACGAATGAATTTGGAAAAACAGGTGATCAATGGGACACACCGATTCATAAATACTATGTGACAGACGATTATCAAGGTCAAGTTTTCATTATTAAGCAAGTGTATTTTTTAGAAGCTGCAGAAGGTCATGGTGCTAGATTTTACTATATGTTGGAGAGTTTTCAAGTAATTACGAACCCAGAAGAATAAGGATCGCGTAAAACCAGGCTACCAATGTCCTGGTTTTTATTTTTTATGTAAGTATTGCTGCTTACTTATCTTTACATTGCATAAAAAAAAGATACAGTGTCAAGCTAGTTACTAAAAAGAGGTGGACATTATGGAATGGGATTGGATATGGAAAGCTGTTTTAATTGTTGTTGCAGGAACTTTACTTTTACGAATAGCTGGAAGAAAATCTATCTCACAAATGACACTTGCGCAAACAGTTATAATGATTGGTATTGGGTCTTTATTAATACAGCCGATTGCAGGAAAAAGTGTTTGGGTTACTATTGGAGTTGGGTTAATTTTAATACTAACTTTAATTGTAATGGAATTTATCCAAATAAAGAGTGATAAGTTAGAAAAATTTTTAACTGGAAAATCTATTGTTGTGATTGAAGATGGTTTACTAAACGAGACTAACCTACGAAAACTCCGCCTAACTGTTGATCAATTAGAAATGAATTTACGCCAGCAAAATGTGTCAAGTATGAAGGATATTCGCTGGGCAACGTTAGAATCAAATGGAAAAATTGGTTTTGTGCTAAAAGAAGAAGCAAAGCCAGCTACAAAGAAAGATATTGAAGAATTAAAACAAATGCTATTTCACTATATACCGAAAGAAAAACAAGCTGATTTTTCAGATGAATTATTTGTGGAGGTACGCCAAAAGGAACACAAGACCAATCCCCCAAAACATTTGCGGTAACACTATTTTGTACAAATCGGTTCAAATTCTACCAGTTTTATAATTAATTAACAAAAAACGAGTGCTGTGTTATATGATGGATGAGGTTCTGTTTTAGCAGTTTATACAAAAATCAAGACACAATTATTACTAATGCTTTGTTGTTCTGAACAGGAGTCGCTGTCTTTCGTGCAATTAAATGTAGAAGTTCGTCTGGAGGAATAACGAATTAGTAATTATTCATCGTTTCAATTAAAATTAACTTTAGGAAATTGATGCAAATAATAAAAATTTAACAAATATAAACCGAAAATGCTAGTTCTATTGGGGTATAGCAACAGAATAAGAAATCAGAAAAGTTTCATTATCATCAGATTAGTTTCCTTCTTGCGCGCGATTTGTCATAATAGATAAGTAGTGAAAAATTAGATTTAGTAATAGGAATATGATTGAATATAATTATTAATATCTATTGATTATAAATTTGTTATGTGCTAGAGTTTAATACAAGATATAGAAATCATTGACTTACAACAATACTATATATTGTGTTCTTGTTAAGGCGATATCACAATAGTATCTCGATAGGGTTTCTAAAGGAATAGAAGAGATGTTCCTGTAAACTTTTAGCTGGAAGTACGAGAATTGTAGATGTTCAAATTGAGAAGAAGATCTAGTAAAAGCTGTATAAGTTAGAAACCTACCTAACAAGAAGAAGTTTGATATCTCCTCGTAAAGAGATGGTAAAGATAGAGTAAATTATCTATCATTGAAGAACCAATCTCTGGATTAGGAGATTGGTTTTTTTATTTATACATATTTTTTATATTTTTGGGAGGCAAAACTATGACAATGGACATTGGAACAACGTTGGAAGCATCAGCTTGGCAAAAGGTAGAAAGAGCAAGTCAAAACCTAAATATAAACAAAAATGAATGGTATGAGAAAGCGGAGAAAATCATTCCTACAAATAGCTCGGAAGCTAAGTTAGAGGATGCGCTTATTAATGTTGCTTTAGAAAACATGGATGAAGCTACTCCTAACTGGGGATTTGCAGCTGCACGTATATATGTAGAAAAATTGTACCGCGAAGCTAGCAATAATAGAGGTTATACGCAAGGATCTTACGGTTCTTTCTACGCATTATTAGAACAATTAACTGAAAAAGGTATCTATACGCCTGCCCTTCTACAAAAATATACTAAAGAAGACATTGAAGAATTTGGAAAAGCTATTCAACCTGAGCGAGATCAACTATTTAATTATCTAGGTATATACACTGTGGCGACTCGTTACTTGGCTACTGATCATGAAAAAAATGTTTATGAACTACCCCAGGAAAGATGGATGGTCATTGCTATGCATATTATGCAAGATGAGCCTGCCGATCAACGTCAAGAGAATGTTTTAGAAGCATATTGGGCGTTAAGTAATTTATATATGACGGTTGCTACACCAACACTGACAAATGCTGGAAAAACACATGGTCAATTATCTAGTTGTTTCATAGATACTGTGGATGATAGCTTACAATCAATATATGATAGTAATTCCGATATTGCGAAGTTATCTAAAAACGGTGGCGGTATTGGAGTTTACATGGGCAAAATTCGTGCAAGAGGAAGTTCCATTAAGGGATTCAAAGGAATGTCTAGTGGCGTTGTACCATGGATAAAACAATTGAATAATACAGCGGTAAGTGTTGACCAACTTGGTACTCGAAAAGGCGCAATTGCGATTTATTTAGATGTTTGGCATCAAGATATTGAATCATTCCTTGATTTAAAGTTAAACAACGGTGACGATCGTATGCGAGCTCACGACATCTTTACAGGTGTATGTTTGCCAGATTACTTTATGGAACAAGTAGAAAATCGTGGAGATTGGTACCTGTTTGACCCGCATGAAGTAAGACAAGTAATGGGATATTCCTTAGAAGACTTCTATGACGAACAAAAAGGTAGCGGAAGTTTTAGAACAAGATATGAAGAATGTATAGCAAATGAAGCGTTGTCGAAACGCAAAGTTCCAGCAATTGAGATTATGAAACGCTTAATGAAATCACAATTAGAGTCTGGTACACCGTTTATGTTCTATCGTGACGAAGTTAACCGTCAAAATGCAAACGCACATGAAGGTTTAATCTATTGTTCAAATCTGTGTACAGAGATTACGCAAAACCAGTCTCCAACTGAGTTTGTAGAAGAGTTCTTAGAAAATGAAAATACAATCGTAAAGAAATTTAAATCTGGAGATTACGTAGTTTGTAACTTAAGCTCTGTAAATTTAGGTAGAGCTGTGAAAAACGATGTACTAGAAAGACTTATTCCGATTCAAGTACGTATGTTAGATAATGTGATTGATATAAATACCTTACCAATCAAACAAGCGGAGATTACGAATAGAAAATACCGTGCGATTGGATTAGGAACGTTTGGATGGCATCATTTATTGGCGCTAAAAGGTATTGCTTGGGAGTCAGATGAAGCAGTTGCGTATGCAGATGAATTATACGAAAAAATTGCATATCTAACTATTCAAAGCAGCATGGAATTAAGTAAAGAAAAAGGTCATTATCCAGTATATGAGGGAAGTAAATGGCAAACTGGGGAGTATTTTGACCAAAAAGGATACACAGGAAACAAATGGGACGAATTAAAAGCTGAAGTCAAACAGCATGGTATGCGTAATGGATATCTTATGGCGGTAGCTCCAAATTCAACTACAGCAATGATTGCTGGTTCAACGGCTAGTATCGATCCGATCTTCCAAGTATTCTATTATGAAGAGAAAAAAGACTTCAAGATTCCTGTGACTGCACCTGAGTTAGATCATCATACGTATAATGTCTATCGTCGATCTGCGTATATTGTAGACCAACGCTTTTCTGTGAAGCAAAATGCGAAACGTCAGAAGCACATTGATCAAAGTATTTCTTTTAACTTCTATGTTCCTAATACAATAAAAGCATCTGTATTGTTAGACCTCCATACGCAAGCATGGAGAGAAGGTTTAAAAACAACTTACTATGTACGTTCTACATCCAATGATATTGAAGAATGTGAGTGGTGTTCAAGTTGAGGATGATCATAGCTTATCTAACCTATAGTGGTAATACAGAGGAAGTTGCCTTTATGATCCAAGATTATTTACAAAAGGATGGAGTTGAAGTGGATTTGCATCGAATCGGTATCGATGCTCCCTTCCATCCTGAGAACTATGATTTGGTGTTCTTAGGTACGTTTACTTGGGAGAGAGGAGCAACTCCAGATGAAGTAAAAGACTTTGTTTGGGAAATTGGGTATAAACCATCAAATATGGTTATCTTCGGAACAGGAGATACGCAATTTGGCGGGGACGATCTATTCTGTAAAGCTGTGGATAAGTTATCTCATTTTTATGGAAGCTCTCATCCAGTATTAAAAATTGAGCAGTCTCCGAGAGGTTATCAACAACGAGCTGTATATGATTGGCTAGAAGGAGTGTTACATCATGCAAAAAGTTATGCTTGAGAAAGCAAAAACATTAGAGCCTAGAAATCCAAATAAGTCCACAAAGCTATTTGGTGGGGAATCAAGCGGAATCTTAAATTGGAATGATATTGCTTATCCACATTGGTATAAAATGTACAAACGACTCGTAGGAAACTACTGGCAAGCAGATGAAGTAAATATGTCTAGTGATGTTAAGCAGTTTTCCACATTAAGTAAAGAAGAACAAGATGCGTACCTAAAAATAATAGGACTGTTATCCACATTGGATGCGCCACAAACAAGAACAGCTTTACTAATATCTTTATATGCAACTGATCCTTCTGTTCAATCTATTATGGCAGTAATAGCACAGCAAGAGGCAGTTCATAATGAAAGTTATTCTTACGTATTATCTTCTGTTGTTTCTTGGAATGAACAGAATGAAGCATTTCAATTAGGAAGAACAGATGAATTATTGTTAAAAAGAAATGAACAGCTAACCGAACAATACAATGCGTTTGTGGATAATCCAAGTATGGAAAACATGCTTAAAACACTTGTGTATACTTCTCTACTAGAAGGAATGTTTTTCTATTCAGGTTTTGCGTTCTTCTACCATTTAGCAAGACAAAATAAAATGGTAGGAACTTCTACAATGATTAGTTATATCAATCGTGATGAATTAGAGCATGGCCGATTTATAACCGAACTCTTCCGAGCAACTCTAGAAGAAAATCCATCTCATAACAATGCTGAATTTATTGATTGGATTTATGATCGTTTCCAACAATCAGTTGAGTTAGAGATTGAATGGTCTCATTATGTGTTAAATAAATTAGAAGGTATAGATATGGATGATATGGATGGTTATATCAAATATCGTGCTAACAAAATGTTGAGAATGATGGGATTAGAGGAACTATATCCACAGCATGTGGAAAATCCAATGAAGTGGGTTCGTGCATATGTGGACAACTTTGATGGTACGAAAACAGATTTCTTCGAACAGAAATCTCGTCAATATACCAAAACAAGTGATTTGAACGGTTTTGATGATTTATAAAAAAGCGGATTACTAACTTCCGCTTTTTTTATTTTGCTTGTGGATATCCTATTTTATAACAGATAATGGACTGTGATTAATCACAGTAGTCGCAGATGTTTTCCATAGCTTATCCACATTCATTTCATAAATTAGACCGAAACACAAATAACCAAACTATATGATGCGTTGAACTAAGATTCAATTCATATAGTTTGGTATTTTAACGAACATATTTTAGTAACAGGTTCTTTAAACCTTACAATTCATCAAGCGATACTAACTCTCCGGTAACAGCATGTACACCGAAATTAGAATCAAGTTTTCCACAGAGACAGTATCGTGATGTAGATTTATCATACACATACACTGGGGATATATCTACATTAGGTACTAATTTTTCTGCAGCTTGTTCTTCTGTTAACGTTGGGGTTTCTGCTGGGCTAAGAAAATCATACATATTTAATAAGGATTCAGTGTCCACATAATTAAGCACATCTAGCGTTTGAGAGTCAAAGACTACATTTATCTTATGTTCTATAACTTTACTATCTTTTTCAACAGGTAATACCTGACCGAAAATATAACCTGCATCTCTCCATACACCAGTTAATCTCCATTTTCCACTGTCTTGTGGATAATTCTGCTGTAAGAACTCAATAATACCCTCGGTAAGGCTAAGTTGATCTTCTGTGGATATCGGTAAATCATTATTCATTACATCTACTTGGCTAAACACCTCAGCTTCTGAATACTCCAATTTTGGCTCCAAATTAACGGGCTGTAAAGTTCCTTCTTTTGGCTCGGTCCATCGTAAAACAGTATCCTTATTAATATAGGACTTAGGCCGTTCTACTTCATTATAGGATATTGTTTTTTTACCGTCATTTGTAATAAATACAGATGAAACAACGAAAATAGGTATCCATGCTTCCTTATCTTCAGATGGAATTTCGATTAATTGGATTTGGTCTTCTGCAATCGGTTTGGTGATGTCACTGGTTAAAGCGAATGGTTCCCAATCTAGTTGTGATTCATCTGGAAATACACCGTCTACGGAAAAATGAACTAGCTTTCCGTCTTCGTTAAATTTAATTTGTATGGAACCAGAAGGGAAAACGGAAATATTATCTACAGATGCTTGAAATAATAATTCTGTTTCACTTTGATCGACTAATGTAAATTGTCTTCCGAATTCTAAGGTAGATTGAGTTTCAATCCACTCAATAATATCTTCTATATCATCCATGTCTGGAAAGAGTGTTTCTTCAAGATTGTTATTATAATTTGTAAATAATATACGACGTACGTTGCCGTTATCCACATTTAAATCAATGTTAATTGTACTTAATTCATCAGCATTCTCTATAGAACCATTTAGTTTCCAAGTCATAGACAATACAAACCCTAACTCATTTGAATCCATTTTCTCTTGGAAAAATGAATGTGATTCTAGAGTATAAGTTGATAAATTCCACTTATTCTTCGTATCTTCAATAAGTCGTTTCACTTGTTGATTCATATTTACCCTCAATTCATTTTATAACTTATTCACAGTATAGCATTCTTTATGTGTACTACAAAAGTAAAGCCAAAGAAGGTTTTAAATATAAAAATAAAACTGAACTATCACAGAAGAGGATAGTTCAGTTAACATAATAGTATATTGATTTTTACTTAAAGTATTGAATGAGTCCATTGGTAATTGCTGTTGCTACTCTGCGTTGATAATCATCTGTTTGCACAATATTAACGTCATATTGATTACTAATAAATCCAAGTTCGAGTAGTACAGATGGCGCAGTTGTATCTCTTAATACCTTATAGTTTGCTTGCATAGAGCCTCGGTTAGTAAGTTCTACTGAAGAAGCAATGGAAGACTGGATATCAGCTGCTAAAGGTTGATCCTCTTTATGCGCATAATAAGTTGTAGTTCCACTAACAGACAGTAATGGGAATGAATCATAATGTATACTTATAAATGCATCTGTTTGATAATCATTACTAATCCGTGCACGTTCTTCTAACGAGACAAAATAATCTCCACTTCTAGTCGTAATTACATTGGCTCCTGCTTCTTTTAATTGATTCACTACATGGTTGGAAGTACTATATACGATATCTTTCTCCCAAACATCTCCAAGGCCAATTGACCCAGGATCTTTACCACCATGTCCAGGATCGATAACAATTGTATACCCAGCTAGAGAACCCGAACTTGCTGGTTGTTGTTCCGGAGCGTTAGTAACACTTTCAGAATTGCTACTATCGCTTGCAGTCGATTCGCTAACAACTCCACCGACCTCTGTCGTTAACCAAGAAGCAATCCAACCGGTTTCTCCATTTGGTAATTTAACTTGGTACCAATCACCTTGAGATGAAATCACATCAAATTCATCACCCTGATAGGCAGAGTGTGTATTTTTATAATTCGTTCCTGCTCCAGCACGAATCATTACACTTTCAGCTGCAACCGTTACAGATATGTTCTCTTTCATTTCTGACGTAGTAGAAGATACGTTGGAAGTTGAAACTGGCACTAAATGATGTTTCGCTACCCAAACTTCTTTTCCGCCATAATATGTCTGAACCCAGTCATATTGCTCTTTGAATGTCGTAAGTTGGTTACCTTTAACAAATTGACCTACAATACTAGATTCATTAGAAGGTGCACTGCGAATATTTAAAGTAGAAGAGCTTACTTCGTATGTATCAGTACCATTAGCATGAGTAATAGCTGGTGAAAATAAATAGCTAAACATGACAATCAATATCATGCTAAAAAGTGTTGCAATAGATGTTTTTCTCTTCATCGTTTCCTCCCCTTTTGAGATTGCTAGATTCTATGATAGTCTTAGGATAACCTAAAAATAATGAGAATAAACATAATTATAAAAAAACGAATAAATCATCCTATATAATATAACAAGAAAAAGGAATATTAGCTTATGTTTCCTCCCTGATATAGGAATTTAGATTCTCATTTAGGTCCCGGCGTTTTAGACTCATCTCTTATTATCGACGGATAGGGGATTATTCTTTAGAAGTATCAAAAAAATTATTTAATTGAAGGTAAAAGATGGGAAGCAGCTTGTAATGCCCGATGATCATTCAGGATATCTCCTGGCTTACTTGCTTTTCCAATAACGTATCCACTAAAATCCATTTGATAAAATTGACAAATATATTGAAATTGTTGTACTAAAGGTAAACCTTTAATATGTGGGTTATCCCCACCAACAATAATTGCATATACGTTCTTTTTAGATAAAGCTTCTCTGAAATGTGAGTAGTTTGGGTGTCTTAATATTTGTGACCAACGATCAATAAAAGTTTTCATTGGAGTTGACATGCTATACCAATAGATAGGCGTAGCAAAAACAATCGTATCGTGTTGCAATAATTGATCTATGAGTAATTGATGATCATCTTCTACTTTATCAAAGCCTTCTTCATCATGGCGCTGATCAACAATTGGCTCGATTTGGTACTCTCGTAAATATATATGTGTACCTACTTCCTTCGGGATAGCACGATAGGTTAATAATTCTGTATTTCCATGCTCCCTAGTTGAACCGTGAAAAACAATTACACTCATGTATATCCTCCTCATTAAGGGAAAAGTTTTTTGGTATAAATCGAGTGAATACATTGCTGCATTAGAGTAATATCTTTGTCCAGTTTTGAGCACCTCATAACTAAGATAGCATAGTACAATTCTTTTTGAAAGAAGTGTAGGGGATGCGATACATTTGTTCCTGACTCGTTGTAATATGAAAAAGTCTTAGTTAGCAAGGTTTGCTCTAATTTTTCTTATAGGGAGTATATGTATCGATTCCACATAAAATGAAAGAAAGGTGAATGGAAATGATATTTCGTATATAAATATTAAGGTTTGGATTATATAGAATTCTTGGATTTGATTGGAATGGAAGACGGCGACTCCTGCAGGTATAGCACGAGTTGAAAATCCACTAGGAAAAGCGAATCTCTTTTCCTAGTTCGTTGAAGCTGTGCCTGCGGTAAGCGCCGTCTGCAATGGAAATCAAACAACATAACAATCGGGTTCTAAACCAAATACCTTAATTACGAAATTGATTCACAAACATTATTACGCTCGTATCCATTTCCAAATTTCTTTAGGCGTTGCATTCTTACCATACATAAGGATACCAACTTGAAAGATCTTACCTGCTAGCTTCATAAAGATAACAATGCTCACAATTAAAATGGCTAATGAAATGATAATTTCTATCCATGGCCATTCTTCTAAAAAGGTAAGCCGTAATAGCAGTACCCCAGGAGAAGTAAAAGGTATATACGTACTTACGGTTGCAACAATTCCGTTAGGGTCGCTGATGACTGGACCGGCTAAAATAAATGGTAAGAATGGAAGCATCATTACCATGCCTTGGAAATTTCCAGCAGTAGTTACATCAGCCATTGTTGCACCAATCCCTACAAAGATAGCGGCAAACATTAAATAGCTTAATAGAGCAATAAATACTAATAAGATGGTTTCTGGAACGAATATATATTCCAGTATGGGAATATCAAGTTGCCATACAGCAACTGGAAGAATAATCCCAATAAATACGATAACCTGAATTAATCCAAGTATAAAATAACCGATAATTTTTCCCTGCATTAGTTCCGACGGTGTTAATGAAGAAAGAATGATTTCTGCAATTTTATCCTTCTTTTCTTGCGAAGCACTTTGGAAAATTGCCATACCAGTAAAAACGATGGAAAGCATAATTACTCCCGCGAAAATACCTGGTACCATTTGCTGCAATGTATCTGTCATTGCTGCTGATTCTTCATTTGCATCAATTGTTGTCTCATCTATAAATACTACTGGTTGTAATAACTGCTCAGCTTGCTGATCAGAGAGTCCAGAATCAGAAGCTCGTATCGCTTGAAGAGGAGCACTTAAAGATTGAACTTGACCAATAAATGCAGGATCAACATCTTCACTTAAATGCATAGGGACAAAACCTGACTGTAATGCTTCTTCAAAGATAAACAGATATGCAGTATTATCCTCTTCTACTTCATCTAACTCTGCTTGACTGACATCAGTTGATTCTATTTGCCAATCAAACCCTTGCTGATCTACAATATTTTCAAACTCTGAAAATACTTCCATCTGATCATTTACATACACTGTCATTTGTTCTGATTCATTTGAATCTGAAAATAGGCTGCCGATGAAATAAAAGAAAAGAAGTAGAAGGGGCGAGATAAATAGTCCAATGACAAATGTTTTATTTTTTAGGTTACGTTTTAATTCCCATTTGGCAACTTTCCAAGCATTACGCATAAATCTCATCCTCTCCTTTCTTCATTAGATGCTGGTCGGTCGCAATATCAATAAATATCTCATGAAGTGATATGCGATTAAGCTTAAGTTCTGATATATGTAAATCCTCAGGGAGCTGTTGTAACCAAAGTGGTGGATTCACATCAGATTCAAGATGGAGGACAATGGTATCTCCATTTTGTTCAATTCGGTCAACGTTAGGAATCGTTTGCATTTGTTCCATGCTATTTTTTCCTGAAATGGTACATTTGTAGTTAGCATACTGTTTTTTTACGTCATCTAATGTACCGTAAATTACTTTTTGTCCATTTTGAATCATAAATAATCGATCACACATTTCTTCTACTAAATTCATTTGATGAGAGGAAAGTAAAATTGCTGTTCCATTAGCAGCTAGTTGCGAGATTTCATCTTTAAAAATGTCCTGACTGACTGGATCTAATCCTGAAAAAGGCTCATCTAAAATTAGTAGATCAGGTTCATGGATAATGGAACCAATGAATTGTACTTTCTGTCCCATCCCCTTGGACAGTTCTTCTACAGAGACATTTTCTTTACCTTCTAGATCAAATTTTTTTAAGTAATAAAGTACTCGTTCTTTTGCTTGTTGAATTGGATAATCTTTTAAATCCGCTAAATATAATAGGATATCCATTACCTTTACATTTTTGTACAATCCTCTTTCTTCAGGTAAATATCCGATTTTATTTTTGGGGATACCTTTCCCATTATAATTAAATTGAATAGTCCCACTATCAGGGTACATAATCCCCATGATATTACGGATAGTGGTGGATTTTCCTGCACCATTAGGGCCTAGAATAGCCATGATTTCACCACGGTGAACTTCAAATGATATTCCTTTTAAAGCTTGTTTATCCTTAAAAGATTTTTTTAAGTTTTGAACATGTAATAAAGGCTCCACTCAAAAACCTCCTTGAATTTAATATATTGGCCGATAGTTTAAATACGTCTTTCTTGTGTGAAAGGTTTCAATTTAATTTTTAATTGTTCAAAAAGTATTCACTACTTTGTTTCTATAATGTGAAAACATTCACAGAACATCGTTTCCGTGTTACAAAAATGCTATTATAAAAGTGTAAAAAGGATATCCTAATAAATTTATTTGTGAAATTTTGAACAAAGTGTTGAGAAATTAATTAAAAGGGAGAGAAAAGGCAATGATGAATTTTATTAGAAATCATAAGGTAGCTGCTGGTCTATGGACAATAATTCGAGTGTATATTGGTTATGTTTGGTTAACAAGTGGTTTAGGTAAAATAATGGGAGGAGAGTTTGATGCAAGTGGTTTCTTACAAGGAGCTATTGCTCAAACTGGTGGAGAACATCCAACAGTTCAAGCTTGGTGGGGCGCCTTTTTAGAAGCTGTTGCTCTTCCGAACGCAGAGTTATTTACTGTTTTAGTAATGTGGGGAGAAGTACTGGTAGGGATAGCATTAATTCTTGGTTTATTCACAAACTTCGCTGCTTTAATGGGTATCACTATGAACTTCGCGTTCTTATTTAGTGGAACAGTCAGCACAAATGCACAGATGGTATTACTGACAATCTTTATCATTGTGGCTGGAGCTAATGCTGGTAAATACGGTGTGGATCGTTGGGTAATGCCGTATATGAAACACACATGGAAAAATAGAAAGCAGAAACAAAATAAGACAACACTAGCTGCTTGAAAAAGTTCTAGTTAGAAGACGGATGAAAGTTAGAATAAGCATATGAAATATACGATACTCCTTGAAATTCAAAAAACGATGCTCTGCTTGCAATGCAGTCGAGGTCTTCCTTGCCCTGTGGAAGGTATAGAAGACCTCGATGCATGAGAAAGCGGAGTATACATATAAATCGGGTTTCATATGCCAATTATTCGGATTTTTACAAATTACATATTATACCAAATTTCGCGTTTAAATCTAAGCTAAGTTGTGAATTATAGAAATAGGAAATCATTATATATTCATTTCTTCAGTGAAAGGAGTAAACATAGTGAAAAAACAATGGGTATATTTATTGTCGTTTATGGTAATTGCGCTGTTCCTGATGGCTTGCGGTGATGATCAATCAGATGAAGAAAATCAGGATAAAGGTGAAGAAGCGGTAGAATCGAATGCAACTGCGGAAGAGGAAGTTTTAGTGTCGCTAGAAAATAATGAAGGACAAGTAGTTGGAACAGCTACTTTAACAGAAGGTGAAGAAGGGGTTCAGATTTCATTAGAAGGTGAAAATCTTCCAGCAGGAGAACATGGTTTTCATATTCATGAAGCAGGTAAATGTGAATTGCCAAATTTTGAATCAGCAGGATCACATTATAATCCGACAAATGCTAAGCACGGGTTCAATCATCCAGAAGGACCTCATGCAGGTGATTTAGAGAACATTACCGTAGAGGAAGATGGAACAGTTCAGACAGAGGTAGATGCACCAATGGTGACTCTACAGGCTGATACAGAGAATACGTTGTATACTGAACAAGGAACCTCATTAATAATTCATTCAGGTCCAGATGATTATAAGTCTCAGCCATCTGGTGATGCAGGAGATCGTATTGCATGTGGTGTCATAGGAGAGTAATATATAGCCTTTAAGATTTCATAATTTTAAAGAGACTAGGATAATGAGTGAACATTCCTAGTCTCTTTTCTTATGGTCTAGGAAATTATAAAACTTTGGGGCTGTGGATAAACAACTAAGTTATTTAGCCACGTCCAGCGCAAGCGCCCATCACCTATTGTCCTTCCGGAAACCTCCTTACGATAAAGAAGACTGCCGAATGTTCTTTGTGAGGCATAGTCGCACTTATACCATGGTGAAAAGAAGACTGCCGAATGTTCTTTGTGAGGCATAGTCGCACTTATACCATGGTGAAAAGAAGACTGCCGAATGTTCTTTGTGAGGCATAGTCGCACTTATACCATGGTGAAAAGAAGACTGCCGAGTGTTCTTTATGAGGCATAGTCGCACTTATGCCATGGTGAAAAGAAGACTGCCGAGTGTTCTTTATGAGGCATAGTCGCACTTATGCCATGGCGAAAAGAAGACTGCCGAATGTTCTTTGTGAGGCATAGTCGCACTTATACCATGGTGAAAAGAAGACTGCCGAATGTTCTTTGTGAGGCATAGTCGCACTTATACCATGGTGAAAAGAAGACTGCCGAGTGTTCTTTATGAGGCATAGTCGCACTTATGCCATGGTGAAAAGAAGACTGCCGAATGTTCTTTATGAGGCATAGTCGCACTTATGCCAATGGTGAAAGTCAACATCG
The DNA here is from genome assembly GCF_000011245.1 of Oceanobacillus iheyensis HTE831. NCBI lineage: Bacteria > Bacillati > Bacillota > Bacilli > Caryophanales > Bacillaceae > Oceanobacillus > Oceanobacillus iheyensis. Next base: position 3,201,720 of record NC_004193.1, on the reverse strand, counting down.
ATTCGCATACGCTTATCGTGTTTCCTTTATCTCAAAGAAATAAAGAAGTTCGACCAGTCGAACCACCCCTTGAAAAACAGGGGCGCAGGACATACGGTGATAAACGGGCGCTTGCGCTTTTGTTCTTATAAAGGTAAATGATTCCTTTCTCATTTCTTTGTTGGTTTTTTCATAGCGACCACTCTTCTTTGAGCTTTGTTCTATCATAAATAAGTTGTTAATGCTTGTGTTGATGTTCCTTCAACCATCTGAGCAAAATAGTCCACTTGTTTCTTCGTTCTTTGTAGTATCTCATCATCGGCAATAGGGATATCGCGATGTTTGTTGATTTGTTCATCTAAAAAGTATAACCCTTTGAGATTATGTGCTTTTAGGGTTGCAAGAACCGGTTTTAACGTGTACTCAACTGCTAATAAATGTGCAGGGCTGCCTCCGGTCATAATTGGTAATACTGGTGTGTGCTTTAGTACATCTTGAGGCAGGATATCAATTAATGCTTTCAATACACCTGAATACGCTCCTTTATAAACAGGAGAACCAACAATGACACCGTCAGCCATTTGAATTTTTTGAGTGATGTTCTTAATGGCTGTACTACGGAAATTTCCTGTGAATAAATCCTCATAGGGTACATCTTTAACAGAAATATGGGTCACATAGAATTTCTGTTCACTTAATTGATTCCCTAAATAATGTAGTACTTTTTCAGATCTAGATAGTTCGGAGGGGCTGCCGGACAATGTCACAATGTTGTTCATTTTACCAATCTCCTTTAAAAATAAAATTAATATAAGAAAATCCGCGATGCCCTTAATAAATAAGAGCGTCGCGGATTTTTTTTAATCTGGACTCTTATCTTTCAAGACATACATCTTGCTGGAGGTAGCACCTTTCTAATGGAGATAGAGGTTGCTGAAGCGTCAACAGGCCAGGTCCCTTAGCTTCTCTCGATAAGAAGTATTAATTTTTTATATATTCTAATATATCAATTCATATAAGTCAACTCTGTTTTGTAAGAAAAAATTAATTGACAATTCTATCAACTTGTATTATTATCGTGGCAACAAACTAAATAATGAAATATCTTATCCTGAGAGGTGGAGGGAAATGGCCCAAAGAAGCCTCGGCAACAGGTTCTAGCTTGAATACTGTGCCAAATCCATCAAGTATTCTATGCTTGGTAGATAAGAGAAGTCGGCGACAGAGCTCTTTTCTTATCTTTATGAAAAGGGTTTTTTAATTACTAACGATAGATAATGGGGGATGAAAATGAAGTATGGTTTCTGGTTGCCGATTTTTGGAGGGTGGTTGCGTAATGTAGAAGATGAACAGATGCCTCCTACTTTTGAATATGCAAAACAGGTAATTCAGCACGCGGAAGAATGGGGATATGATACGACTTTAATTGCTGAGTTATATTTAAATGATATTAAAGGGATAGAAGCAAATTCTTTAGAAGCTTTGACAACAGCGGCTGGGTTAGCTGCTGTAACAGACAAAATCGAAATTATGACAGCGGTTAGGCCGATATATCATAATCCAGCAGTACTAGCGAAAATGGCAGCTAATATCGATCAATTAAGCGGAGGTAGGTTCACGCTAAATGTAGTTTCTGGATGGTGGTCAGAAGAAGCAAAACAATATGGTGGGGACTTTACTGAGCATGATGAGCGGTATGATAGAACGGTCGAATTCCTAGAGGTCTTAAAAGGGCTATGGACGGAAGAGACATTCTCTTACCACGGTAAGTTTTATCAAGTGGAGAATGCGAAATTAGCGCCAAAACCAATCCAACAACCGAATCCAATTTTATATGCTGGTGGAGAAAGTGAAAAAGGAAAGAGAGTAATTTCTACTCTATGTGATGCATATGTGATGCATGGTGGCACTGTACCAGAAATTCAAGATAAAATTGCTAATATGAAAAATCGGAGAAATAGTCTTAATAAAGCAGCTTTGCAATCATTTAGTATGGCTGCGTATGTGATATGCAGAGATTCGGAGGAAGAAGCATTTCAAGAGTTGGAGAGAATTACATCAATAAAAGATGATAAGGGATATGCAGGAATGAAAGACTTTACTTCAAAATCCCAACTAGAACAACAAGTGCAAATAAAAGATTACTCTGTATCGAATAGAGGACTACGTCCGAATCTTGTAGGCACACCTGAACAAATTGCCGAAAGAATAATAGAATATGAAAAAGTAGGGTTGGATCAGCTCTTATTACAATGCTCGCCTCAATTGGAAGAGCTAGAACGATTTGCTAAGCAAGTGATGCCTAGAGTGGAAGAATTAAGAAAGAAGACATCTACGTTAAACTAAAAGGAGACCTGATGATGAGTAAAATTTATGTTTTACATGAAAATATGGAATGGACGGACCACCTTATAAAACGATTGGATGAATTGGAACTTCCTTATGAAGATTGGTTACTTCAAGAAGGGCATATAGATCTACTAAGTGAACCGCCAGAGGGTATATTTTATAATCGTATGAGCGCATCCTCACATACAAGAGGTAATCGTTATGCCCCTGAATTTACAAATGCGGTGTTAGCTTGGTTAGAGTTTCATGGTAGAACGGTGATTAATGGTAGTCGTGCTCTACAGTTGGAAGTAAGTAAGGTTCAACAATACTTGGAACTAGAAAGATTTGGTGTGAAAACGCCTAAAACAGCTGCAGCAGTTGGGAAAGCAAATATCTTAAAAGCGGCAGAACAGTTTGAAGGAACAAGTTTTATTACCAAACATAATCGAGCAGGAAAAGGCTTAGGTGTACAGTTATTTCGTTCAACACAAGCTCTCCAATCTTATGTGAATAGTAGTGAATTTGAAGAACCAATTGATGGTGTAACATTATTGCAAGAGTATATTGTATCTCCAGAGGCTTATATCACTCGTTGTGAGTTCGTTGGTGGGAAATTTGTTTATGCCGTTCGAGTAGATACTTCAGAAGGATTTGAGCTATGTCCTGCAGATGCTTGCTCGGTGGAAGATTTATTTTGTCCAGCTGAAGGAGAAGTTGAAAAACCAGCTAAATTCCAAGTGCGGGAAGGATTTAGTCACCCAATAATAGAACAATATGAAACAGTTTTAGCGGCTAATGATATTCAAATCGCTGGAATTGAGTTTATCGAAGATGCAGATGGGAATATTTATACGTATGATATAAATACAAACACGAATTATAATTCAGAAGCAGAAGATAACCATGGCTCGTATGGAATGTTAGAAGTCGCGAAATTCTTAGAAAGAGAATTAGAACAGCTTACAGTTAAAAAGTAAATTCTTTGGAGTCAATTTCATAATTGCCAAGTTTTATTAAAAAACGTAAGAAATTGTATTCTTCTTTTTCAAGTTAGCTGACGCCGTACCTGCTAAAAAGCGTTCGTCTGCAATGGAAATCGAAATGGATTCAGTGAGATAACGAGTAATGATTTAGATCTGGGAACAAGACTAAATCATTACTCGTTTTATTTTGATACTAATATTTCATAAAGCGAAATATTAGTTAATCTAAAATTAGGAGAGTCGATTGATTTAAATAATCAAAAAATTCTTGTATAATAACACCGTAACTTAACTAAACATAGAAGGAAGTTTTTTTATGGTGCAGGAAGGAAATACTAAAGCTAGTTTAGGCAAAGAGAAAATTTGGTCGAGGGACTTTCTGTTTATATGGGTGGCGAATTTTTTTATTTTCCTAGGATTTCAAATGACATTACCAACTATACCATTATTTGTTAAAGAATTAGGCGGTAGTGATCAAATGGTTGGAATTATCGTTGGTATATTTACATTTTCAGCATTACTTATTCGCCCGTATGCAGGGCATGCTTTAGAATCAAAGGGAAGAGGATTTGTTTATTTATTAGGCTTAGGGATTTTTGTTATATCCGTAGGAGCGTATGCATTTACAGCAAGTCTTGTTCTACTTGTCATTATCCGTATCGTCCAAGGAATCGGTTGGGGATTCTCCACAACTGCTGGAGGGACTGTTGCAACTGATCTGATTCCTCCTAAGCGTCGAGGGGAAGGAATGGGTTATTTTGGTTTATCAGGTAATATCGCTTTAGCATTCGGTCCATCGTTAGGATTAACACTAGTGGGGATTATTTCATATAGTCAGCTGTTTTTATTATGTGCAGTATTTGGTTTATTTGCATTATTATTCGCATTGAAAATTCACTATAGGAAAGTAAATGTATCACCACATAAAACACAGCCAGCTCGATTTGATGTATTTGAAAAATCAGCTATACAACCGGCTGTTCTCTTATTTTTTATTACTTTTGCTTTTGGAGGGATAGCAACATTTTTACCACTTCATGCAATGGAAAGAGGCGTTGAAGGCATCCAGTTGTATTTCTTGATTTTTGCTATTTTTATAATGATATCTCGTACATTTTCTGGTCAAATCTATGATCGCAAAGGACATAAATATATATTCTTGCCTGCAGCCGTATTAATTTTTGTATCCATGTTATTGTTAGCTTGGCTACCTAGTACAGCCATTCTATTAACAGCAGCTGGATGTTTTGGGTTAGGGTTCGGAGCAATTCAACCAGCTCTACAAGCATGGGCTGTTAATAAAGCGCCTAGTGATCGAAAGGGGATGGCTAATGCAACATTTTTTTCTTCATTTGACTTAGGAGTAGGTATCGGTGCAATCTTATTTGGACAAATAGCTTCCTGGTTTAATTATGCTTCCATTTACTTAACTGCAGCAGGATCCATTGTAATTTCAATCTTAATTTATATATTCGTAGTGCTTAAATCGAAAAAGAAACTAGTGTAAATCGTATAAAAATGGGTATTTTTACTATATAATAGAAGAAATCGGTCAAAAAAGGTGGGTTAATGAGCTTTGAAAAGTATTAAAGATATTGATATTCAAAAACTATTTCCTTCTGCATTTTATAAGCGGGGATTAACCTATTATAAAAATGACCAAGTGAAAGACGTTGTTTTTGATCGTAACCATAACGTTTGGACTGCGACAGTACAAGGTTCGGAGGATTATTTTGTTGAAATAGGGTTAACGGATATGGAGAAAGGTTCCATTGATACTTTTTGTGATTGCCCTGCTTTTGAAACATTTGGCTCTTGTAAACATATTGTAGCATCTTTAATTGCGATATCAACTTTAGAAAATAATGGAGATGCATCCATCAGACAACCAAATTTTTATCGTTCAAGCAGGTTTATAGAAGCAATGAGTAATATTTTAACCCCATTAGATGCTGTAGAGGAAGAGAATTATTCCAGTTCAGAAATGTCGGTGGAGTATATTGGGAGCTGGACCTATGATCGACGGTTACAGTTAGAAATAAAGACGGGTGAACAACATCGTTATGTTGTACGAAATGTAGCATCTTTTTTAGATGCGGTGCAGGATCAAGAACCATTTTCATTTACGAAGAAGTTTACTTACGAACCGTCCATTCACTCTTTTTTAGAAGCGGATATGGAGATTCTACGTATATTGCATGATTTATGTAAAAACGAAGAACTGTATGATAGTTATACATTTGGAGGGAGAAGTACAGATAGAAGGTATGTAACTATTCCACCTTATGTAGTGAAAGATTTACTATTTAAGCTTGTCGATCGTAATTTTTATATTGTTGATAATGTAACACAGTATAAGGATATTCAATTGCAAGAGAATGAATTACCTTTTCAGTTTTATATTACAAAACAAGATGAGCATGTTGTTTTGTCTATGTCTGAGTTGAAAGAGACTATCTTCTTTCCCTTATATAATATATTGTTTCAGCAAGGAGTATTCTATTTTCCAACCTATGAACAAATTCCAGTCTTACAACAAATGGAAAAGTTTCGATTTGAAGATATGAACTTTGATGTACCAAAAGAACAAACAGATACATTCCTATCTGAAGTAATACCTTCATTGCAACGCATAGGTGATATTGATATGGATGATCATTTATCGGAAGAACTGATAAAAGCCCCATTACAAGCAAAATGTTATTTAGAGTTAAGAGATGGTTTGATAATTGGAAAGTTAGAATATCAGTATGGTTCCCATCGTATTGATCCATTCCAAGGGAAGAAAGATCATCAGGTCATGATTATTCGAGACGTACCACAAGAAAAATTAATCATGAAATATATTGAAGATGCAAATTTTAGATATAACGGAAAAGAATTGTATATGGATGCGGAAGAAGAAGATTTATATCATTTTCTTTATCATGTGTTACCGTATTTAGATAATTATGTTGAGCTATTCTTATCTTCTGAATTCAGAGGATTGTTTATTGAAAATGAGCCAGAACCATATACGAGTGTTCGGATGGAAGGACAATCGAATTTATTAGAAATTGGTTTTAATATTGATGGGATAAATGATAATGAAGTAAATAAGATTCTACAAGCTGTAATTGAACGGAAGCGTTTCTTTCGACTGCAATCAGGTCAGATGATGAATCTGGAGACGGAAGAATTTAGTTCGATGCAGCGCTTGTTTGATGATATGAGGATTTCAAAAGAGGAACTATTAGATGGCAAGGTTCAAATGCCAGCATATCGTGGGTCGCAGTTAGATGATTTAATTGAAACAAAAAAGCATTATGATCCACATTTCCGAGATTTATTAAGTCATCTTCATTCACCAGAAGAGCAGGTATATGAAATTCCTGAAAATGTTCAAGCTAACCTACGTAGTTATCAAAAAGTAGGATATCAGTGGTTTAAGTCTTTGAGTCAGTATCATTTAGGTGGCATATTGGCAGATGATATGGGATTAGGTAAAACATTGCAGAGTATTACGTATCTGGTATCTGAATCAAATGGGGAAACAATTGGACCACATTTGATTGTTGTTCCATCATCTGTGGTTTATAACTGGAAAAATGAACTGGAGAAATTTGCTCCTCACCTACAGGTAGCGGTGTTGACAGGAAATCCTATAGAACGCCATCAAGTTATGTCAGAGTCAACGAATAAAGACATTTGGATAACATCCTATGCAACGTTACGGCAGGATATTGAATTTTATCAGGAAATAACATTCCAAACGTTATTACTGGATGAGGCGCAGTATATAAAAAACTATCAAACAAAAACTTCTCGTGCTATCCGACAAATTAAAGCAACAAGACGGTTTGCATTAAGTGGTACACCTATTGAGAATTCAATAGAAGAGCTGTGGTCCATATTTCAAGTGGTTCTACCAGGATTGATGCCTGATCAACGATCGTTTAAACAGCTAGAACCTAAAAAAATTGCTGCAATAACTCGACCTTTTATCTTACGAAGATTAAAGCAAGATGTTTTAAAAGAGTTGCCTGAGAAAATTGAATCTGTGCACGTATCTGAATTGACGAGGGAGCAAAAAGATCTTTACGTTGGCTACTTACGACAGGTTCAGCAGGAAGCAGTCCAGTCATTTAAAGAAAATGGATTCCAACAAAACAGAATGAAAATTCTTGCTGGGCTAACGCGTCTAAGGCAAATATGTTGTCATCCTTCCATGTTTATTGAAAACTATGAAGGAGCATCCGGGAAGCTGGAACAACTGATGGAAACAATTAAGACGGCATTAGATAATGGTAAGCGAATGTTGATTTTCTCTCAATTTACAAGTATGCATGAAATTATCCAGGAGCGGCTGAAAAAAGAAGGGTATGGATATTTTTATCTCCACGGTCAGACTTCTTCTAAGGAAAGAGTCGAAATGAGTGAACGATTTAATCATGGAGAGAATGATATTTTTCTTATTTCACTTAAAGCCGGTGGAACAGGTTTAAACCTCACTGGTGCAGATACGGTTATTTTATTTGATTTATGGTGGAATCCAGCTGTAGAAGACCAAGCAACTGGTAGAGCTCATCGTTTTGGACAAAAAAAGGTTGTACAAGTAATTCGTTTAGTAACAGAAGGAACAATAGAAGAAAAAATATATGATTTACAGCAAAGGAAAAGAGAGCTGATAGATCAGGTTATCCAACCTGGAGAAACAATGCTTTCATCATTAAATGAAGATGATATAAAAGAATTGTTAAGTTTATAAGGTTTTCTACCAGAATTCTGGTAGAAAACCTTATTTGTTTAGAAGAGGATTTGGACCTTATATTATCGTAGACAGATCCTTTGAGTGAAAAGAGCAATTATCCATCATAGGCTAGGCCGCTGCACTTTTGCGCAGTGTTTGTTTTTTTGATGAAGGGGAATAGTAGTAGCAAACGATAAAGGAGAGGGAAGTAAATGGAAATGAAAACCTTAAGAGCATATTTTCAAAGTGAAAATGATGCTATATCTGCACAATCTTCTTTAGCCTCCGTTCGAAGTCAACAACTATTTATTGATGAGATTCCACCAGGATTTGAAAAAGAAATATTTATTCCAGTAATACCGTATGGACGCCATTGGGGCTTGCTTCAAGATGTTGCTATACAGGAAGATGGTAACAAGGATGATGTAAAAAATGAACAACCAATGACTCATTTATTGGAAGTGCTAATAGCTGAAGATGATATCGAAAAAGCAGCAATAATTATATCGAACCACAATGGTTACTAAATGAGCAATTAGAATTGATTTTATTAGCAGTTGAAATAGGTAGGCTTCTGGGATATAAATGTTGGTAAATACTTTAAATAAATCTAAAGCCAGTGGAAGCATACCTATTTCAATCTGCGATATAGTTAATTTTAAGAGCTATCATTGATTACTGTTTTAAAGAGAACAACTTTCGTGGGCGTCCTTTTAAATAGGGACGCTCTTCTCCAGCCACTCTAATAACATCACCTGTTAATAATTTATTTACTGTTCGCTCAGCACTTCGTTTGGTCACTTTATAAAAATCAGCAATATCATTTGATGAAAAAGGTTCATTATTCCGTTCTATAATAAAATCTATAAAATTATAGGATAGTTCATTATTCAGTCTCGCTTTATGAATAAGTGCGTGAAAGAGTTTTGAAGTATCAATATCACGCTTTATTCCGATTGGACCAATTGTCTCTTGTCGTTCATTCACAATATAGCTGATACTATGCGTCTCTGCATTACATTGTGAATGTGCTTGCTGTGCGTGTTTCAGAGAAGAACTAGGAGTTAGTCCAAATCCAAATCCGATATTCACTGGACTAGCTACAATTCCTTCCATCTCTTGTATTAGAGGAAAATCACGATAATGATTTTTTAGGTTTTGTAATAATTTTTTCGTACCTACTAAAAGAAAATGATTATTTTTGCATGGTATAAGCATTGCATCAGTCTCATCAGAAAATACATTTAGACAATTATTTAATTCGTTTATTTGATTCTGAGTTATTTTGTCCCCTTCTTTAATAGAAATAATCCCTGTTACCAATTGAGTGCTATAATGTTCTGCTAAGTCTATAAGTTCTTGTGTTTTTTCAAGTGCGTCAATGATATTTTTGTTAGGGAGTTGTAATTGATAAACTGGTACATTTTCTGCTTTAAGATATTCAAGAACAGCTACTTTAGATGTAAGAACTCCGTCTATTTTTCCTTCGTTGTAAAGTTTTAAATGATAGAAAGCAATATCGCTCTCTGGAATGATTCGATTCTTTTCATATTCATAAGCATGTACTTGTATATCGGACATCTGCATGTCTTGAAGCAAATCGTTGATGTGTATTTCTTTTGGTACATCGGTAGAAATACGGTTGAGTGAATATAACGTTTTTAGTCTTAATATAGACGACAAAAAAGTGTACTCATCATAATCTACATAAATAAGCGTTTGTTTTTTCTTGATTTTTTCAGATGCTTTTTGATAAGAGCAGTAATCAGTAAACAAGAGCATATCACACATGAAAGCCCTTTCAATTTTATCCATAACCTCACTTGTCGAACTACAGAAGAACGGCAATAACTCCATTTGTGAGTAGTTTTCTGCAAGATTACGCACACGGTGGACAGTTTCCATATCACCAAAAACGCCAATTTTTGTCTTCATTTATGAAGCACTCCTTATTGTATAAATTTTTAAGCTTCTTGTTGTAAGAATCTATGAAGTACTTTTCCGAATGAAGCTATAAACGCTTGACCATCTCCGTTGTTTTCCCAACCCTCTGTAAGTACTACTACTTTAAACGATTTATTATCTTTTAAAAAGATAGCAGCGTCATGTTCTACACCTTTTAACTCACCACTTTTGTGATACGAAGTAACGAGAGGGTTATATTCTGTGTAAGCGGTTAATTTACTGTTAAATTGTTGATTTTTTAAAATACTTAATATGTGTTGTTGTGATTTTTCCCCTAAAAAATTATTCTTCTCTGTAAATATATCAAATAATCTGATTACATCCAATGCTGAAGTTACATTTTCTTTACCTAATTTTTGAGCTTCTATATCCATAAACTTTCGTTCTAATCTTGTCTGTTGACAACCCAAATTCTCAATAAATGCTTGAATTTCTGGGATTCCCAACCTTTCTATAAGATAATTACTTGCGGTGTTATCCGATACAATAATCATTAATTCTAGTAATTGTTGATACGTAAGAAATTTTACATCAGATAGATAGGAAATAACTCCAGATCCTTGAACAAAATCATTAGAAGATAGTTTTATTTGATCTGTTAATGATATTTTTCCTTTTTCTTTTAAATGGTATGCTGAAGCAAGAATAAACAGTTTAATTATACTGGCTGATCGCATTTGCTTCGTTTCTTTTGAGCGTATAATCCCATTGTTTGTTTTAACTATTATGCTTACAGAAACTGGTGGAGCGGGCTTAATAGCGGACAATGCCGTTTCAATCATTCTTAATGACAAGACAATGCACCCTTCCAAATTAAAATACATTTAAAAATATCATATTGAATTTTCGGAATATTGTCAAGAAAAGAGAAGTGGTAATTGAGTATGAATTATAGCTAAAATTATGAATAAAAAATAAGACAAAATGATTATATCATTGAAATTTTTTAAAAAATAGATTAATATATAATAGACAGTTTTCCGAAATAAAAAAAGATTTTAAATTAGCAACTTAGGGGGGATTTTACGTGAAATTGTCAAAAAAGTCTTTATTATTATTAGTTTTTGGTTTACTTCTAAGTGTTGTACTAGTAGCATGTGCTAGTGAACCTGATGAAGGTGGTAACACAGATTCTTCTGGTGATTCAGATGCAGACTCTGAAGAATCTACAGAAGGCGGCGAGGGTGGAGAGCTTGTTATTGCAACTCTATCAGATGCCGTATCGTTGGATCCTGCTGGTTCCAATGACGTACCGTCTAGTAACGTGCAAGCAAACATATTTGAATCTTTAACAAAACAAGATGCAAATATGGAAGTACAACCAAGTCTGGCAACAGAATGGGAAGCAATTGATGATACTACATGGGAATTCAAGCTTCGTGAAGGTGTTAAATTCCATGATGGATCAGACTTTAACGCAGAAGTGGTTAAAGCGAATATTGAACGTATCTTAGATCCAGATGTAGGATCTCCACGTTTATTCTTATATGAAATGATTGAAGAAATTGAAGTTGTAGATGATTATACAATTCGTTTTACAACAGAGTTTCCATTTTCACCACTTCCAGCTCACTTAGCGCATAATGGTGGTGCAATGGTATCTCTAGATGTAATTAATGAAGACTATGCAGCTATGGAAAATGGAGAAGATCCAGGTAGTGTTATTAATAATAATCCTGTTGGAACAGGATTCTTCAAATTTGATAAATGGGATCCAGGTTCACAGATTCGCTTAGTTAAGAATGAAGAATATTGGGATGAGCCTGCAAAACTTGATTCTGTAGTATTTAAGGTAGTTACTGAAGGTCTTACACGAGTAGCAGAATTACAAACTGGTGACTCACATATTTCTGATCCACTTAGTCCGAATGACGTAGAGCAAGTGGAAGCGATGGATGGCGTTAGTGTAACACAACAAGGTAGTGTAAGTTTATCTTATGTTGGATTTAACATGGAAAAAGAGCCTTTCGATGATCCGAATGTACGTAAGGCAATCAATATGGCAATTGATAAGAGCCAAATCATTGATGGTATTTATAATGGAGTAGGTACTCCAGCAATTGGGCCTTTAGCTCCAGATGTATTTGGTTATGATGAAAATGCTCCCGGATTAGAATATGATCCTGAACAGGCAAAAGAATTGCTTGCAGAAGCAGGATTAGAGGATGGCTTCTCAACTACACTTTGGACAAACGATAGTCAAGAGCGTGTGGATGCTGCAACAAATATCCAAGCTCAATTAAAAGAATTCAATATTGATGTAGATGTACAAGTTCTTGAGTGGGGTGCGTATTTAGAGCAAACTGCACAAGGTGAGCATGATATGTTTGTATTAGGTTGGTCTACTGTTACTGGTGATGCGGATTATGGTTTATATGCATTGTTCCATTCGAATAATGTAGGAGATGCTGGTAACCGTACGTTTACAAAAGATGAAGAGTTAGATGCACTTCTAGATGAAGCGCGTCAAGAGCCAGATCCAGAGACTCGTCAACAACTTTATAGCGAAATTCAAGTGAAATTAACTGAGGTAGCTCCGATGCTTTATATTCACCACCAAGACTTCTTACTTGGTGTAAGTGATAAAGTACAAGGCTTAACTCAATTACCAACACAAATTCTTCAGTTGAAAGACGTAACGTTAGAACAATAAGCTAGAATTAAAGAGAGCCCTTGTACGTTAACTCGTACAAGGGCTCTTTTTAATGTGCAAAAAGAAATTTCATCTATTAGGATAGGCTTATAAAAACTAAATATTTTATTGGTATTTAAAAAATAAGTTTGTTCATAGTACAGCAAGAACTCGTCTTTGATTGTATGGAAGGTGAAGTATAGGAACTCATAAGATCGTTTGAAAAGTTGTTTTCTTCCCTGAGTAGCTAAATGCATAAAAGCAACTGTATGGATTAAATTAAACAGTGTAATATTCGAATTTTATCCAAATAATCTGTGATTCAATCACAATATAAAAAAGACGGCTTGAGATAGAAGCGGTTTATCTCAAGTCGTCTAATAGTTTTAAGCATTTACTGTTTGTTTATGTTCACCAGAACGAATAGCCTCCATATGGTGACAAGCAGATAGGTGACCTTCTTGCATCCCTTCTGTATTCCTTAGTTCAGGAACTTTTGTACGACACAACTCTGTAGCAAATGGGCAACGAGTGTGGAACCGACATCCTTGTGGAGGATCAATCGGAGAAGGGACATCTCCCTTTAGTAATATACGCTCTCGTTTTTTCTCCATATCCGTTGATGGTATAGCGGATAAGAGTGCCTTTGTATATGGATGCATATTATTATCAAATAACGATTTTTTATCTGCAATTTCTACGATTTTACCAAGATACATAACGATAATACGATCAGAGATATGACGAACAACCCCTAAATCATGTGATATAAATAAATAGGTAAGATTATAATCACGCTGTAATTCTTTTAATAAATTAATTACTTGTGCTTGAATGGAAACATCTAGTGCAGATACTGCTTCATCGGCAATAATAAGTTTAGGCTCAACCGTCAAAGCGCGAGCGATTCCAATACGTTGTCGCTGCCCACCACTAAACTCATGTGGAAAACGATCTGCTTGGTGCGGGCCAAGACCAACACGTTCCATTAATTCTAAGACTTTCTCTCTTCTTTCCTCTTTTGGATAAGAGTTTTGAATCTCCATTGCCTCTGTTAATACTTGTCTAACCGTTTGACGTGGATTAATGGAAGCATAAGGATCCTGGAAGATAATTTGCATATCTTTACGATATTTATTCATATCTTTTTTCTTTAATTCAAGTATATTCGTACCATTAAATTCTACTTCTCCACTAGTTGGTTCATCTAAGCGTAAAATAGCTCTACCGGTAGTTGATTTACCACAACCAGATTCCCCAACAATACTTAATGTTTCACCTTCATATACATCAAATGAAACACCGTCAACCGCTTTAACATGATTAACCGTTTTTCCTAAAACTCCACCTTTAATAGGAAAGTGTTGTTTTAAATCTCTTACTTTAAGAAGTTGTTTTTGGTTGTTCATAAACACTCACCTCCGGATCTCCATTCCATTCATCAGAGTAAATCCAACAACGAATTTGATTACCATTTTCATCCGTTTCTAAGTTTGGTAGTTTTTCATGACATAAATCTGTAGCGAACGGACAACGTGGAGCAAAACGACATCCTTTAGGCATTTCTGCTGGACTTGGCACCGAACCTTTAATAACAGATAAGTCTCCTTCAACATCTTTATCATGTTGAGGTATTGATTGCATTAATCCGACCGTATATGGATGCTTTGGAGAAGAGAAGAGACTCTTCTTATCTGTAAATTCAACAACTTTTCCACAATACATTACAGCTACGTAATCACATGTCTCTGCTACAACCCCTAAATCATGGGTAATTAATAGAACTCCCATATCAAGTTGCTCTTGTAAATCTTTGATTAAATCTAATATCTGAGCTTGAATAGTTACATCGAGAGCTGTAGTAGGTTCATCAGCAATTAATAAATCTGGATTACAAGCTAATGCCATTGCAATCATTACTCTTTGTCGCATCCCGCCAGATAGTTCATGTGGATATTGATCTACGCGTTTTTCTGGAGAAGGAATTCCTACTAATTTCAACATTTCAATGGAACGTTGTTTAGCTTCCTTTTTATTTAGACCTTGATGAATTTTGTATGCCTCACCAATCTGTTGGCCGACTGTGAAAGTCGGATTCAGTGAAGTCATCGGTTCTTGGAAAATCATAGAAATCTCATTACCTCGAATTTTACGCATTTGAGATTCTGATTTATTTAATAGATTTTCCCCTTTGAATTTGATTTCTCCACCTTTAATCTTTCCTGGCTCTTCAATGAGTCGAAGGATTGATAATGAAGTAATACTTTTACCCGAACCAGACTCACCAACAACACCAAGTACTTTTCCTCTAGGAATACTAAAGGACACACCATCAACAGCTTTTACCTCTAGATCTTTGGTGAAAAAGGAAGTCTGTAACTCATTAATCTCTAATATATTATCATAAGTGTTTGGTGTACTTGTCATTATATATTGCTCCTTTCTCTTATTCATACTTCTTGTAGAACTGATATATTAATCGAGGTCGATTCGTTTATTAAGGAAATTGTACGTAATATCTACTAATAGATTTACGAGAACGAATAATAGAGCAACTACAAGAATAGTACCTTGTACAACTGGAAAGTCACGAGCAGTAATAGAATCAATAATTAATTTACCCATACCATTAATTGCAAATACGGATTCAGCAAGTACTGCTCCGCCAAGTAGACTACCAAATTGTAGCCCAACGACTGTAACTACTGGGATCAACGCATTTTTTAATGCATGTCTGTAAATAACGATTGTTTCTTTTACCCCTTTTGCACGGGCTGTACGTATATAATCTTGTCCAATAACATCTAGCATACTGGACCTTGTCATTCTAGCAATGATAGCTGCACTACCTGTTCCTAAAGTTATAACTGGAAGAACTAGTTGATCAAAATTTCCCCATCCGGATGGACTAAACCAACTCGTATTGTCAAAGAATGGTACCCATGCTGGTAAATCAATACCTATAGAGAACCATTGAATTAACATTAAACCTAACCAGAAATTCGGCATGGATAGTCCAAATAAAGCAACTAGCATTAGAGATGTATCTAAGAAAGTATACTTTCTCGTTGCTGATACAATACCAGCGATTAGTCCTAAAAATACACCTAAAATAGTGGCATATATCGAAAACTCAACAGTGACCCAGAATCTTGCTCCGATTTCTTCTGAGACAGGACGACCACTTCTCATTGAGCTACCTAAGTCACCTTGCACAGCATCTGTGACATATGAGAAATATTGCATTGGAATTGGTTCGTTTAAACCTAGTCTTTCTCGAATGTTCTCTACTTGTTCTTTTGGTGCACTTTCACCTGCTAATATTTGTGCTGGATCACCAGGGATTAAATGCATCATACTAAATACTAATATAGATACCCCAATAAGTACGGGAATAGTTTGCAGTAATCTTCGAATAATAAATTTAAACATAGATATTCACCTCTTCCTATTCTTTCGTTTTTGGATCAAATGCATCTCTTAATCCATCACCTAGTAAATTAAATGCTAATACAGCAACTACAATAGCTAATCCAGGAAAGAGTGCAACATGGCCAGCATTATATAGGTAGTTTCTTCCATCACTAAGCATCGCACCCCATTCAGCCGATGGCGGTTGTGCACCTAAACCGAGGAAAGATAATCCACTTGCAGATAAAATTGCTGTGGCAATACTCAGAGTTGCCTGAACGATGATAGGAGAGGTAATATTCGGAAAAATGTGTTTAAAAATAATCCGGGTATCACTAGCACCAAGTGCACGCATAGCATCGATATATTCTAAATTCTTAACAGATAAAACAGATCCGCGAACGATACGTGCAAATACAGGAATACTTGAAACGGCAACAGCTATAATTAAGTTAGCGATACTTCCTCCTAATACAGTAACAATAGCTAAAGCTAAAAGAATACCAGGGAAAGCAAGTAAAATATCCATGATTCGCATAATTATGCTATCCGTACGCTTACCATAAAAACCTGCAAGTAATCCAAAAAGTACACCCATAGTTGCACCTAAAGCTATGGAGAAAAATCCAATCGTCAGTGTTAGGCCTGTCCCTTGAATGACACGACTAAAAATATCTCTTCCAAAGTTATCTGTTCCAAACCAATGTTCAGCAGAAGGGCTTTGTAATTTGTTCACGATATTTTGTTCATAAGGTTCATAAGGAGTGAAAAAAGGCCCAACAATTGCAATTATTAATAAGAAAATAATTAAAAATCCACCAATCATAGCTGACTTATTTTTCTTAAACTTATTAAAAACAATTTTCCAACTTTTCAGCCTAGGATTAGGTGGCTTATGAGCAGTTTGGGGGGTTTCAATGTGTTCAGTTGGTTGGCTCATAGTTTGTTAACTTCCTTTCTATCAATTAAGTATACTATCTGTACGATTATATCATGAACTTATTGATTTACAATAAGGTGAATGTTGGGAAAGGGAGAATTTTGTAAAAATATAGTAGGAAATATGTATTATAAACCTTTACACAATCACAAAAATCATTAATTTCAAAAATATTGTCGAAAAATAAAGTTTTAAAATTAAAATATATCTAAATTTTTAGATTCGAAACAAAAAAACAGTGGTTAAAATGTCGAATTATTAAGTTAATGTATTCGCTTTCTATTTTGTTAATAATTTGACATTTTAGTTTGAAATATTGTAAGATATTTTTACTAGATAAATATAATTTAAAAGGGGCGTTTGTATGAAGAAAAAATGGTTTAGTCAATTAGCTATTTTAGTAGCACTTGTTCTTCTTCTTGCTGCTTGTGGTGGAGATGACGAGGGTTCTAATGGAGATGGGGATACTTCTGAAGGTGGAGGAGACCCAGAAATGTTAACACTAGTAACGGGTGGAACAAGCGGTACATATTACCCGTTAGGTGGAGAAATGGCAACGAATATCAATAATAATACTGATGTGCAAGTAGATGCAATTTCCTCTAATGCTTCAGCTGAAAATGTTTTAGCGATTGAGAATGGAGAAGCACAACTAGGATTTATTCAAACAGATGTAATTGCTCACGCAGTAGAAGGTATTAATGCCTTTGATGGTGAGCCTGTAGAAAAAGTTCAAGCAATCGGGTCTTTGTATCCAGAAACAATTCAAATCGTAACAACTGCTGACTCTGGTATTTCTTCTGTAGAAGATCTAGCTGGTAAAAAGGTATCAGTAGGTGCACCAGGTTCAGGAACATATATTAATGCAGAACAAATTCTTGAAATCCATGGTATGTCAATGGATGATGTGGAAGCACAAAACCTTGACTTTGGTGAGTCAACTGGTGGAATTCAAGATGGTAATATCGATGCAGCATTTATTACTTCAGGTACACCAACTGGTGCTGTTGAAGGGCTTGCTGCTTCTGTAGATATTTCTATAGTTCCAATTGCTGAAGATAAAGTGGAAGAGTTAGTTGAAGCGTATCCTTACTATGCTTCAGATGTTATCACTGGAGGAACTTATGGCGGTCTTGATGAAGATGTTCAAACCGTTGCTGTTCTTGCGATGTTAGCAGTATCTAGCGATTTATCAGAAGAACTTGTATATGATATGACTAAAGCAATTTATGATAATGCAGATAAGATTTCGCATGCAAAAGGTGAATTTATAACAATCGATTCCGCACTTGATGGAATTGGTATTGATTTACACCCAGGTGCACAGAAATACTTTGATGAACAAGGTGTAGAATAATTAATTTCATGAAATGGCCGGCTCCGCCCATTTAGGGATTGGCTGCCGGCTATTTTTTGATTTGAATATGAAATATAGCGCTATGGATAACTAAATAATTGAACCGGTATTGGCCGGTACAGTTCTCAGCAACTAGTAAATCCTGTTAGAGGAGGGGCGTAATTGCCTTACCAAACTGCAAACTCCTCTTCATTTGTATGTTGCTGCGAATCGCGATTGTAATTTTATTTAATACCTGCAAAAGGTGATTTGATGCAAAAAAAATGGTTTTTAATGCTTCTGACTATTGTAATGGTGATTAGTATGGTTTTCGTACCTTTCCGAACTGCCCTCGTCTTTTATGATGGAAATACGGGAAAACAGAAAGCATATCTAATTCTTGATTCTGGAGATTACTTTGGAATAACGTTTACACATTCCATTCATCTAACGGATGTTGTAGAAAAATATAAAATAACAGATGATAAAAAAATCATGCAATGTGAAATGATTTATGAAGAGTTTGGAATAGGGATGCCGAATGATGCCATGGGTGATGAAGAGTTTGAATATATTGATGGAAAATATCATATAAAAAATATGACCAATGAATTTGACTATTTAAATATACGAAACGGTGAAAAAGTTTCTAATCACAGACTCTCTTGGGGGAACAGCGATGAACGTGCGGATGTACACACTGTTCCTTTTAATGATTACTTTGTCCCGGGGGATTGGTATAAGTTAGAAGTGAAAGAAATTTCCCTATTCGAGCAATTGAAAGGAGTGAATATTCATGAGTGATCAACAACATGAAAATCTATCTGAAAGCAAACAACAAGAGCTGTTAGAAAAGTACGATGCAGAATCGAATACAAGAAAACTAACTGGAGTTTTAGCGATAATTATATTTGCTGCATTGGTTCTTTTCTCCATATTCCAGTTATATACGGGGATATTCGGACAATTGACAGCATACCTACAACGAACAATACATTTAGGTTTTGCGTTGTCACTTATCTTTTTACTATTCCCTGCAGTTCGTAAGACAAAAAAAGATAGGATTCCGTGGTACGATTATGTTCTAATGGTTTTAGCCATTGTAGTTTGTGCTTATTGGCCGTTGAATTATGATTCACTTGTACAACAATTTGGTTCCATTCCACTAGATCAAATGCTTATTGGGGGATTAGCGATTCTGCTAGTATTAGAAGCAGCGCGTCGTGCAGTTGGATTACCCATTACGATCATAGCCTTGCTGTTTTTAGGCTATGCGTTGTTAGGACCATATATCCCAGGAATGTTTGCACACTCCGGGTTATCATTAGAACAATTAATCCGTTCTATGTTCTTTACAACAGAAGGAATTTTAGGTACTCCATTACAAGTATCTTCTACCTATATTTTCTTATTTCTATTATTTGGTGCGTTTTTAGTACAAACAGGTGTCGGAAATTACTTCAATGACTTGGCGATATCTATAGCAGGAAAAAGAGTTGGGGGACCAGCTAAAATAGCTATATTCTCCAGTGCATTAAATGGTACAATCTCAGGAAGCTCTGTAGCTAACACAGTTACGACAGGGTCTTATACAATACCATTGATGAAACGACTTGGTTATCGTAAGAACTTTGCTGGTGCTGTAGAAGCCGCAGCTTCTACTGGTGGTCAGATAATGCCTCCGATCATGGGTGCAGCAGCATTCTTGATGATTGAGTTTGCAGGAGAAAGTTACTGGAATATAGCGAAGGCAGCGATCATACCTGCTATTTTATATTTTGCAGGTATTTGGATCATGACTCACTTAGAGGCAAAACGAACAGGTTTAAAAGGATTGTCTAGTGAGGAAATTCCTAGTAAAAAAACGGTGTTAAAGAAAATCCATCTTTTACTACCTATTGTGGCAATCGTATATTTCTTATTTGTAGGAGTTAGTGTTGAACGTGCAGCAATATATGGTATCTTGGCTACCATCATTGTTAGTTTGTTCCTAAAGGATACTCGTATAACAGTTCCGAAGTTTTTTGTAGCATTAGAACAAGGTGCGAGAACAGCACTTGGAGTAGCTGCAGCAACAGCCTGTGCCGGCATAATTGTAGGGGTTGTTACAAAAACTGGTCTAGGATTAAAACTTGGTAATAGCTTAGTATCTATTGCAGGAACAATCGCAAGTACACCTGAGATACAATTAATGCTTACACTTGTATTTACAATGATAACTTCGATTATTATAGGTATGGGCTCGCCAACTACAGCGAATTATATTATTACATCGACCATTGCATTACCAGCAATTTTAGCGTTGAATGATAATTTAGACGTAGCTATACCTGTATTAGCTGCTCATATGTTTGTATTTTATTTCGGTATTGTAGCGGATATTACACCTCCGGTAGCTCTAGCTGCTTTTGCGGCAACAGGAATATCTGGAGGGGAACCTATTCGTACAGGTGGTAATGCTGCCCGATTGGCAATTGCTGCTTTCATCATTCCGTACATGTTTGTATTAAACCCTACACTACTGATGATTGATTCTACCTGGTTAGAGATCTTATTCTCCTTATTCACCGCAATACTTGGAATGATTGCGATTAGTGCAGGTATGATAGGATATTGGTACCGAAATATTAAGTGGTACGAAAGAGTCCTAGCAATTGCAACTGGGTTATTACTTATTTATCCAGAAGGCATGTCAGATACAATAGGATTTGTATTATTTGCACTTCAGTTAGTGCTACAATTTGTTACGAGAGATAAAGACGATGATAATCAAAGTGAAGTAAATGTAGCTAACAGCTAAATTAAATAAACCGCATGAAATTCATTTAATGAGTTCATGCGGTTTATTTATGTGGATAGAACAAAATAAATGTCGATTATTTCTAAATAATTCTTCATACAATACAATATCTTTCTGTTATGATAATAGCAATGGATTTTGTTGAGGAAGAGGCGAATACATATGAGTAACAAGCAGTATGATTTTACACAAGGTAGTATCGCTAAGCAGTTATTTTATTTTTCAGGACCGATATTACTTGCTAATTTATTACAAACTTCTTATCAATTTATAGACAGTTTATGGGTAGGAAATTTATTAGGTGCATCTGCTCTAGGGGCAGTAGCGATTTCAGGTACTATTCTTTTTGTGGTACTTTCCTTTATTATAGGTATGAACAATGCGGCACTTACTATCCTTTCTCAACAAAAAGGAAAACAAAATGAAAATGGCTTAAGAAAATATTTAAATGCTTTCGTTGTTTTATTAACCTTAATTTCCATTTTTCTTGGAGTAATAGGATACATATTCGCTGGACAGTTTCTAGGTTTACTAGGAACTCCAGAATCGATGATGGATGATGCTACTACCTATTTACGAATCAATTTTATCGGAATTTGGTTTTTGTTTGGCTATAACTTCATCAGTACAGTTCTTCGATCGTTAGGAGATAGTAAAACACCATTATATTTTATTACCATTGCAGTAGGTTTAAATATTGTTTTGGATCCGTTGTTCATTTCTGTGTTCGATTGGGGAATAGAAGGAGCGGCATACGCAACGCTGCTTTCCCAAGGATTCTCCTTTTTGTGTGGAATTTCTTATGTACTATGGAAGAAATTAGCTCCGTTTTCTCTTCCTACGTTACCAACAAAAAAAGAAATAAAATTAATTCTACATTTAGGAATACCATCTGGATTACAAATGGCTGTTATCTCAGCAGGTTCTGCAGCAATTATGAGTGTAGTGACAACACATGGAGAGTCTGTGGTAGCTGGATTTGGGGCTGCTCAGCGTTTAGATAGTTTACTCATGCTACCAGCTCATGCGTTAAGTACATCCGTAGCAAGTATGGCGGGACAGAATATCGGCATCAAAAACTGGAAGCGAATACGCCAAATTGCAATCTATGGAGTAATATATAACTTTGCTATTATGCTTGTAATTGGTATTGCTGTAGCAGTATTTGCGAAATATGGAATTCGGTTATTTATCAGAGAATCAGATGCAGTAGATTTTGGAACGGTATATTTACAAATTGTTGCACTCTGTTATCCGTTTTTAGGTATTAACTTTATATTAAATGGAATAGTACGAGCGGCTGGTGCGATGTATCAAGTGCTCATCTTAAATGTCATTTCCTTTTGGGTATTAAGGTATCCATTAACCGCGATGTTTTCTTCGTGGTTTGGGGAAGTTGGAATTGGGATTGGTATGGGTGGAAGTTTCGTGATAAGTAGCTTATTCGCCATTCTTTATTATAGATATGGTAAATGGCGACAGAAGGAATTGTTCGTAGATTAAATAACAAATGGGAGAGTAGGAAAAAATGCTTTTATTCATTGGGATTATTTCTGGAAGTATTATCGGTTTGTTTTTCTATTTATGCCAATTAATTACAAATATCCCAGTTTATACCTTACTGATGAATATTGATTATTTCCCGATAATAGGTGAATGGCAACATCCACCAATCTTAGAATTTAGTTATCATATTGTTGTATCAGTTGTCTTGGTTTATATGTTATTTTTCTTTCTTCGTTTATGGAATTTAGAATGTAAACTTTGGGCATATGTAAGTATAAGTGGGGTTATCGGTTTATTAATTTATCCAACTACTGCTTTATCTGATCGTACCCCAGAACTTTATGATGGCTACGCTATTATTTTATGGATAATCGGACATCTTATTTACGGATTTTCCATCGGGGTATTTCGACAGCATAGTTACAAAACATGAAGGAGAATGAAGGTTGAATAGAAAGACTTCTAAGAAGTGGAAATATACGACAAAACAACTATTCGGAATTAGTCTTCTACTTATTTTATCATTAATCGTGTTATCTTGGATTACGAATTACATTGAAAGTCATCATACGAGAGATGCTCCAGGCCCGATGCAAAAAGACGCGCTACCAGAAATTAGTGAAAACATTTGGGAGTATCACTCGATAGTTAGTAGATACGCCAAACAGAATGGAATAGAAGAACATACACCAGTTATACTTGCGATGATGATGCAGGAATCGGGTGGAAGAGGATTAGACCCAATGCAATCGTCTGAGAGTTTGTGTGGAGAGCGAAACTGTATAAAAGACCCGGACTTGTCCATACAACAAGGTGTATCATTTTTTGCGCTGGCCTTGGATAAAGCTAACGGCGATATTGAATTGGCTGTACAAGCGTATAATTTTGGACATGGATTTATCGAGTTTGTACAAGATAGTGGTGGGGAATACACACAAGAAGCAGCTATAACTTTTTCGCAAAAAATGTATGATCAGTCAGGAAGAGATAATTCCATCTATACGTGTAGGCGAGAAGAAGCAAAAGAACTGGAAGCATGCTATGGAGATATTTATTATGTATCCTCTGTAATGGATTATAGACTTGCGATAGAAAGACAGATCGGAAACTGATATGATGAAATAAACCATATGTTTGAGGAGGAGAAGAAATGAGAAAAGCAATTCAAACAGAGAAAGCACCAGCTGCTATTGGACCATACTCTCAAGCAATTCAAGCCGGTGATTTTCTTTATATTTCCGGGCAAATTCCAATTAATCCAGCTACTGGTAACGTGGAAGAAGGAATTGAAAATCAAACGAAGCAAGTATTAAGTAATCTAGAAGCTATTTTAACAAAGGCAGAAACAACTTTTGAACATGCAGTTAAATTTACTATCTATCTATCATCGATGGAAGACTTTAAAGTTGTTAATGAAATATACGGAAAATATTTACAGGAACCATACCCAGCAAGAGCAACAGTTGAAGTTAGTCGTTTGCCGAAGGACGTATTAATTGAAATGGACCTTGTTGCATACGTGAAATAGGTAAAGTAGAGGAGGAATAGTATGGATAATTTTGTGTATCAAAATCCGACCAAACTAATTTTTGGTAAAGGACAGATTGAACAACTTTCAAAACAGGTTGAACCTTTTGGAAAACGTGTATTGATTGTTTATGGCGGAGGAAGTATAAAGCGTAATGGTATTTATGATAATGTTCTTGCCGAACTTGGAAAAATAGAAGCAGCTGTATTTGAATTATCAGGTGTTGAGCCAAACCCACGAATTTCTACTGTTCGAAAAGGTGTAGAAATTTGTCGTCAAGAATCCATTGATTTTATATTAGCAGTCGGTGGCGGCAGTACGATTGATTGTACGAAAGCAATTGCAGTAGGTGCAGTAACTGAGGCTGATATGTGGGATGTTGTTACGAAAAAAGAAAAGGCAGAAGGTGCTTTGCCGTTTGGTACAATACTTACATTAGCAGCAACTGGTTCTGAAATGAATGCTGGATCGGTTATAACGAATTGGGAAACCAATGAAAAACATGGTTGGGGCTCTCCATACTCATTTCCGAAGTTTTCTATATTAGACCCTGTTCATACATTTTCTGTGCCTCGTGATCAAACGATATACGGTATTGTTGATATGATGTCTCACGTATTAGAGCATTATTTCCATCATACAACAAATACCCCAATACAAGACCGCTGGTGCGAAGGGATATTATTAACAATGATAGATACTGGACCTAAACTATTAGACGATCCAGAAAACTATGAGTATCGATCAACAGCTATGTTAGGTGGAACTTTAGCATTAAATAACATGCTGAATTTAGGCTATCATGGTGACTGGGCAACCCATAATTTAGAGCATGCGGTTTCAGCTGTGCATGATATTCCGCATGGGGGTGGTTTGGCAATCTTATTCCCTCAGTGGATGCGACATGTATTAGATGAAGAGAATGCACCACGCTTTAAACAATTAGCAGTAAGAGTATTTGATGTAGCTGAACAAGGTAAGTCAGATAAAGAAGTTGCACTTGAAGGTATTGATAAGCTTCAAGAATTTTGGTCAAGCATTGGCGCTCCAACTAAGTTAAGTGATTATGATATTAATGAAGGTTCTGTCGAAGAAATGGCAGATAAAACGGTAATCGCTAGACCAGAATTTGGTAATTATAAAAAGCTAACTAGACAAGATTCTGTCGATATTTATACGGCAAGTTTGTAATTTCCCGGGAAATAAATTGTCGTATTAAAAAAGAGCTTGTCGTGTATTATTCGTACACGGCAAGCTCTTCTTTAATTTGCTTACGTATTTTATCTAAACACGCTTCGGGCGTTTTGCCAAATACGCGTTTATTATTAACTAATGCATAGGGTCTTACAGCACAAAGGCCGCAAAAGGACAAGCATTCATTTGTAAGCACAGCTACCTCGGGAAATTCTTCCTCTAAGATAGACTCTATATCTATGGTAGTGATTGCATTTCCGTCACAAATTTCAACGACGACTATTCCCATTGCTATCACTTTCTTTCTATTAATAGTTTCTTGTTATTTTTAGCATATTTAATACAACAAATCAATTATTTAACTTGGAACTAGTTCGAATCACACTTATTGACAAAAAATCCAACTGGAGCATGTGTGAAAACGTAATTTTTTCCTAACTTCGAAAGCTAGAAGTAATCCTGAGACTGTATCGATACGTATTACGTATCGAAACACCGATTATAATTCTTACTTCGAAGAATAGGAGTGTGAACTAGTTGATTCATATTCATGGCGATACCACACATAAAGCATGATCATTCCACTTAAGATTAATAACATACTTGTTATTATAAATACAGCAGAAAACCCAAAAGAAGCAGCAATTGTACCACCTAACGCGGGTCCAATAATATTACCTAAAAATCGTAAGCTCGTATTATAACCAAGAACTTCTCCTTGCATAGACAGGGGAGCTTCTTGACGGATATATGCAATTCGTAATGGAACAATCCCTCCGATAGATAAGCCAAGTAGGAATCGTAAAATAACAAGCTGCCAAATATTTGTTACAAATATTCCTGGTAAATACACAAACCCCGCAGCGAATAGCAAAATGATGAGTATTTTTACATAACCGTGGTTATCACCGATGATTCCCCAACGCCTTGCCATTAAAAGATTACCTAACCCAGCAGCCGAAAAAGCAATCCCTGCAAAAAACGCAAGATTTACTGGACCGTGAATCTCTGCCACAAATAATGAAAGAATTGGTTGTATGCTAAAATGAGCAATTTGAACAAGTGCAGATAATAACATAACAACAAATAATACGGGTTTTTGTAAAATATGCTGCAATACTTCTTTTCTAGAATACTTTTTCGTGTCGTTCTCATTATTGGAGAACTTCATTTTTAATTCCTTCACTCCAAATAATACGAGCAATCCAGAGATGAAGATAGTGATAGCAACCCATTTAAATGTACTCGTATATCCGAATGCATCTGCTAAAGCTCCGCCGAGTAATGGTCCCATTAATGAACCAGTAATTGTACCTGTTTGAAGCGTTCCAAGTACTTTTCCTGCAACTTCCTTTGGTGTCTGTGTTGCGATAAAAGCTTGTGACATAGGAATAAAACCTGTTACAATTCCCATAAACAAGCGTAAAAGAAATAATTGCCAAACGGTATCGGCAAACCCCATTAAAAAGACGGAAAAGCCGATTCCGAAAGCAGAGGCGATCATGATTTTCTTCCGTCCGTATCGATCACCTATTCTTCCCCATATAGGAGAAAAGATAAAAGCTGTAATAAATGTAACAGCAAACGTTAGCCCTGACCATGTTTGTACGTAACCTTCAGAAAAATCTCCCATAGACTCAATATATAAGGAGATAAATGGAACAACCATTGTCATGCTTCCGCTAATAAAAAAGTTTGCCAACCACATGATGACTAAGTTGCGCTTCACATCTTGATTGTTATGAATGATGTTCGAACCTTCTTTCTTGCCGATTTATTTCGTCAATCTAAATATACATAAACCCGAAATAAAAAGAAAGAAATCTGCTCAAAAAAAATGTACTTAATTCCTGTCAGTTAATTCCATCCGAGGTATAATATAAGTAAGCTCATCTAATTCTAATAATTTCGAGACAAGCATAAGATGTATTAGCTTGTAAGAGAGGGGTAAAACAAATGAAAACTACATTAAATATGATGAAGTATATTGTTTTAGGATTAATCTTGTTTGTAAGTATTGCAATGCCAGTATCTGCAGATTCAACTACAATCATTATATATGGAGAAAAACTATCGGATAGTCAACGTGCAGAGGTAAAAGAGTTATTGGAAATATCAGATCAAGAAATGGTTGAGGAGCATGATGTAACTGGACAAGATTACGCAGACTACATTAATGGTAACCCGAGATCAAACATGTATTCATCAGCAGGAATTATCTTAGAATCACAAGGGGCAGGATTAGAGGTTAACATCGTTACACCTGAAAATATAACAGAAGTAACAGCAGAGATGTATGAAAATGCATTGCTAACTGCTGGAGCTGAAAATGCGACAGTAAATGTTGTCTCACCAGTGCAAGTTTCTGGTCACTCTGCACTTACAGGTATTTATAAAGCCTATGATGTAGAGGGAGAGCAATTAGATAAAGAAAGAATGGAATTAGCAAATGAAGAGCTGAATGTTGCGACAGATCTTGTTGATAATGGTGATGTTAATCAAGAAGAAGTAAGCAATTTATTAACTGAAATTAAAAAAATGATTGCAGAACAAAATCCAGCAACAAGAGAAGATGTAGAACAAATTGTAAGTGAGCAACTCGATCAATTAGAAATTAACTTAAGTGAACAAGATCGACAAATGCTTGTGGACTTATTTGATAAGATGAAGGACTTGGAAATCGATTTTGGAGCAGTAAAGGAGCAACTCGATAGTATTACAAATTCGATTGTCGAAAAAGCAGAAGATCTTGGGCTTGATGAAGGATTTTGGGATAAGGTAGCGAACTTCTTTAGAGATTTATTCCGTTCCATAGGGAATTTATTTGGCTAATTGAATTACAGTATAGTTGTACAAAACTGTGTGAGTATAAGGTAAATGGTTACCTGGAATTTAGATTGATCATTCTAACTTTCCATGTGTAAGCTTTTACTGCTTACACAGTTTTTTTATTTATAGTGGGGAAATGGTGTTTAAAAAAGTAATCAATTTTTGTTTTAATATAACAATTAATAACATTAGCTAGTGTACTTCATTGTACATTGAGACTGAATTAGCTTTATAAAATGGCCAATTCCAAATTAGGCTTTACCTAATTTGGAATTGGCCACGGAAATAGAAGTAATTTCTTGTTTAATCTGCGTTTAAATTTTTGGTACGAACGTTTTGCAATCTGTCTCTTCACTAGTAGATGCCTGTCTGCCCTTATGACTAACTACGTAAATAGCATCCGCCATGCATTTGTTCCCAACAGCCCAATACGTACAGTTATTCACTTCACAAAGCACATCTTTTGCCATTTTAATAAACACCTCCTCGTATTTAGCATTAGCAAATATGGTTTATTTCATACAGTACAAGTTAAAAATTCATAACAAACTGAAAATTAAAAGTGTCATATAAGAGAATTACTTTTGCTGAAATTGCTAACATTCTCGCTACATATCGATTAATTATTTTATTTAACTGATTAAGTCTTAACATAATGATTGCGGGAGAGAAGAACAATGAAAACCACACTGAATATATAATACGAATTATTACAGAATATCTAGAATGAGGAAGTTTTGACATACTAGGAATATATAAGTATATGAAGTTATCAATTATATTACAATTGTAATAGTTTAAGAGTATAACGTAATTCTTGTAACTTACACTTAACCCTCCTGTAACTGTATTCCCTTAATCCCTGTGATAGGATAGAGGTTGTCAAAATTGAAGGAGGTTATCAGATGAGAAAACTAGTAGCAGCGTTATCAGCAAGTATTGTATTTACAGGCTTGGCTGCAACCACAGTTTCCGCTGAATCAACAGAACATGAAATCAAACCCGGAGAAAGCCTTTGGGAAATTGCAGACCAATATGATACAACAGTAGAAGATTTAATTGATATAAATGATTTGAAATCAACTGTCATCCATCCAAAGGATATGGTTTATCTTAATGATATGTATACAGTTGAGCGTGGAGACACGTTAACAAGTATTAGCGATGAGTTAGATGTAAAGGTTGATAAGCTAAAGGATTGGAATAATCTTTCCACTGACTTAATTGTTATAGGTCAAGAGTTATCTATCGATGGTAAACTTGATACAAAAGCGAACAAAGAAACACAGCAAGTGAGCAATGAAACACCGCAAAAAGAACAAAATACATCGGCTCAACCAGAAGCGGAAGAAAGTAATGCTTCTGAATCAACAGAAGAATCAGCACCAGCTGGAAAAACGATCTCTATGTCATCAACAGCATACACAGCAAAATGTGATGGTTGTTCTGGTGTCACATATACAGGTGTTGATTTGAATAGCAATCCAAATGCTAAAGTTGTTGCAGTTGACCCTAATGTAATACCATTAGGTTCTGAAGTTTATGTTGAAGGATACGGTTATGCAACAGCAGCTGATATTGGCAGTGCAATTAACGGAAATAAAATCGATCTTCATGTTCCAACTAAAGAAGAAGCAAATAACTATGGTGTACAACAAGTTGACGTGACGATTGTAGAATAGTCATAGTCAAATGAAAAAAGGGAACCTTTTTTAATAAAGGTTCCCTTTTTGGGTATTTTAAAACAAGAGATTTATATTAAAGTTGTATTTCGGTAGAATGAGTTGATTTTTCTTCAATTACTTCAGTTGGCTCATCACTCAACCCGTTATAACCAATAACTCCGACAGTAATAATAATACAAATAAATAATGCAAGTAGAATCTTTCTCATGGTGCTATCCCCCAAAAATAATTTCCTTAATTAAATTATAAGGGAAAATAACTGATTTTTCTATATAGAAATCGTAATTTTATATAGGTAATTATAGACAGTAACTATAGGGCATAATTAAACATTTTAATCGGTTTATGGTAAACTTAGAGAGGTTGATAAATTCTCTCACTCTTAAGGAGGATGATTTAGTATGACAAGCAGTAAATTAGATCAATTTTTACAAGAAAACATTTCAGATTTGAAAGATCGCGGACTATATAATGAAATTGATACAGTACAGGGTGCAAATGGACCTGAGATAACAATTGAAGGAAAAAAACTAATCAACCTATCTTCAAATAATTATCTAGGACTTGCAACCAATAATGAAATGAAAGAAATAGCAAAAAAAGCAATAGATTCTCACGGTGTCGGAGCAGGGGCTGTAAGAACCATTAATGGTACTTTAGATTTACATATTGAGTTAGAAAAGAAAATTGCTCAATTCAAAGGAACAGAAGCAGCAATTGCTTACCAATCTGGCTTTAACTGTAATATGGCGGCAATTTCTGCTGTTATGGATAAAAATGATGCCATTTTGTCTGATTCACTTAATCATGCATCTATTATAGATGGCTGTCGTTTATCAAAGGCGAAAATCATTCGATTTGAACATTCTGATATGAATGATTTACGTCAGAAAGCGAAAGAAGCAGTAGAGTCCGGTCAATATAATAAGATTATGGTAATTACAGATGGGGTATTCTCAATGGATGGGGATATTGCAAAACTTCCTGAGATTGTAGACATTGCGGAAGAATTTGACTTGATTACGTATGTAGATGATGCGCATGGATCCGGTGTTACTGGAGATGGTGCAGGTACGGTTAAACATTTTGGCTTGCAAGATAAAGTAGATATGCAAATGGGAACTTTATCAAAAGCAATTGGAGTTATCGGTGGATATGTAGCTGGAAAGCAATCATTAATTGATTGGCTAAAAGTACGTTCACGTCCATTCTTATTCTCTACGGCAGTATCCCCAGCGGATGCAGTTGCAAGTAAAAGAGCAATTGAAATGTTAATGGAAAGCACTGAACTAAACGAAAAATTATGGGAAAACGGTGACTACCTAAAACAAGGTCTTAAAGAATTAGGTTTTGATATTGGGGAAAGTGAAACTCCAATTACTCCTTGTATTATTGGAGATGAGAAAAAAGCACAAGAATTTAGTAAGCGTCTATATGAGGAAGGCGTATATGCAAAATCTATCGTATTTCCAACTGTACCAAGAGGAACCGGTAGAGTAAGAAATATGCCTACTGCAGCGCATACGAAAGAAATGCTTGATGATGCAATTGCCATTTACAAAAAAATTGGACAAGAAATGAAACTTATATAATGAATGCCAAGTAAGAGGAGATTTTTACTATGAAAAAGATTTTAGTTACAGGAGCCTTAGGACAAATCGGCTCCGAGTTAACAGGTATGCTCCGTCGAATTTATGGAGAAGACAAAGTTATTGCAACAGATTTAAGAGAACCAGAAGGAGATTTTGGTCCTTTCGAAGTAGTTGATGTAACGAATGGCGAACAATTATATGATGTCGCTAAAAAACATAAAGTAGACTCGGTAATGCATTTAGCAGCATTGCTTTCTGCTAAAGCAGAGGCTTTCCCAAAAATGGCTTGGGATATAAATATGGGTGGATTGTTAAATGCATTAGAGACAGCGAAAGAATTAGACTTAAAATTTTTTACACCAAGTTCTATTGGTGCGTTTGGTCCATCTACTCCTCGTGATCAAACACCACAGGATACATTGCAACGTCCGACGACGATGTATGGTGTGAATAAAGTATCTGGGGAACTATTATGTGATTATTATCATTCTCGTTTTGGTGTAGATACTCGCGGTGTCCGTTTTCCGGGATTGATTTCATATGTAGCTCCTCCAGGAGGCGGAACCACTGACTATGCGGTAGAAATTTATTACGAGGCTATCCGTAAAGGTGCTTATGAGTCGTATATTTCAAAAGGTACGTATATGGACATGATGTATATGCCAGATGCATTAAATGCTATTGTAAAATTAATGGAAGCTAATCCAAACAAATTGGTACATCGTAATGCATTCAATATCGCGGCGATTTCAGCTGCACCAGAAGATTTTGCTAAAGCAATTAAAAAGCATATGCCTGATTTTAAAATGTCTTACTCCGTTGATCCTATCCGTCAATCAATAGCGGATAGTTGGCCAAACTCCATTTCTGCTGATGCAGCAGCGGCAGAATGGGGATTTGAAGCAAAATATGATATCGATCGTATGACCACGGATATGCTAAGTAAAGTCCGTAAGAAAATCAATGTATAATAAAATGCGCTTTTTCTAGATATCGAAATAAATATGAACTACTTTTTCGAGCCGCTTCTATTCCATCTTTAACTGGAATGAAGCGGCTTTTTTCATAGTAGTGGTTTTGTCGTGGTGAATATACTATATATGAAGTGGTTAATAGACATGCTCTCTAACCCAAATAAAGGTGAGAAATCATGGAAAGTAGTCAATAGAGCAGCTCTCTAACCCCAATAAACAGGAGAAACCGAAAAAAGTAGTCAATAGAGCAGCTCTCTAACCCAAATAAAGGTGAGAAATCATGGAAAGTAGTCAATAGAGCAGCTCTCTAACCCAAATAAACGTGAGAAATCGTGGAAAGTGGTCAATAGAGCAGCTCTCAAAACCAAATAAATAGGAGAGATCGGAAAAAGTAGTCAATAGAGCGTCTTTCAATCCAAAACAGACTGGATCAGCGATCAAGGAAATTTATACTGTGCTTTATAGTTCCGACTTAGCTACAATTGATAACATCCTTCAATTCAATGCAAAAAACACCTTCGAAATAGTACTAGCGTTACGTACAAGATCGAAGGTGTTTATTATTATCGGTAACTCTATTTCAAGACAGCTTTTTATGATGCATACATTTTTTGGATACGGTCTTGTAGTTCTTTATCACGAGCATATTCATCATAAGAAATCTCTTTATCGATAATGCCTGATGGAGTAATTTCAATTAATCGATTTGCGATACTATTAATGAATTCATGGTCATGTGACGTGAAAATGATGGAACCTTTAAAACGGATTAATCCATTATTTAATGATTGAATGGACTCTAAATCTAAATGGTTCGTAGGCTCATCAAGCAATAGCACATTTGCATGTGAAAGCATCATTTTAGATAGCATGCAACGGACTTTTTCTCCACCTGATAGTACATTGGCTTTTTTCTTCGCTTCTTCACCAGAGAATAGCATACGTCCTAAGAACCCACGTAGGAACGTTTCTGTTTCATCCTCTGGAGAGTACTGACGTAACCAATCAACTAGAGGTAAGTCGCTTCCTTCAAAGTACTCCGAGTTATCTTTCGGAAAGTAGGATTGGGAAGTTGTAATACCCCATTTAAATGAACCTTCATCTGGTTCTAATTCACCAGCAAGAATCTGGAGTAGCGTCGTATTCGCAATATCATTCTTACCAATTAGCGCTACTTTATCATTCGGGTTTAACGTAAAGTTGATATTGTCTAGAACTTTTACACCGTTAATGGATTTGGTCAAGCCTTGTACCTGTAACAAGTCATTTCCAATTTCTCTTTCTGGTGTAAATGCAATATATGGGTATTTACGTGAAGATGGTTTGATATCTTCTAGTGTAATATTATCTAACATTTTTTTACGAGAAGTTGCTTGTTTTGATTTAGAAGCATTTGCACTAAATCTTGCAATAAATTCTTTAAGTTCATTCATCTTTTCTTCTTTTTTCTTATTCGCTTCTTGTGCCATTCTTGATGCGAGTTGGCTAGATTCATACCAGAAATCATAGTTCCCAACATAAATTTGTATCTTTCCATAGTCCACATCCGCGATATGCGTACATACTTTGTTTAAAAAGTGTCGGTCATGAGATACTACAATAACTGTATTCTCAAAGTTAATAAGGAATTCTTCTAACCACTGAATGGCTTGAATATCCAAACCGTTTGTCGGCTCATCCAATAGTAAGATATCTGGATTACCGAATAATGCTTGTGCGAGTAAGACCTTTACTTTTTGGTCTTCAGGAATATCTGACATCAATTTATCGTGAATGGATTCATCTATACCAAGACCTTTTAATAATACAGCTGCATCGGATTCTGCTTCCCAACCGTTCATCTCAGCAAAATCACCTTCAAGTTCAGCTGCACGTATTCCGTCTTCTTCAGAGAAATCTTCTTTCATATAAATTGCGTCTTTTTCCTGTTTTACTTTATACAGGCGCTCATGTCCCATTAGCACAGTTTCTAAAACAGGGTGTTCTTCATATGCGAAATGATCCTGTTTTAATACAGTCAATCTCTGTCCAGGTGCCATAGATACATTACCGGATTGGGGCTCTACTTCACCGGAAAGTACCTTAAGAAACGTCGATTTACCAGCTCCGTTTGCTCCAATTACTCCATAGCAATTGCCTGGAGTGAATTTTAAATTCACGTCTTCAAAAAGTTTTTTATCTCCATATCGTAAACTAACATTTGTAACGTTAATCATTATTAATTGCCTCCAGAAAAAAAGTATCAAATTCAGCTTACGTCATTTATAGCCACAATGCAAGATGGGGCTTGAGAAATAGTTGAAATGTGTATGCATTTCCAGACAAAGCTGCATAAATTAAAAGTAATATTATAAATATATGAAAAATTAACTTGTACAACTAGGTACTTTTGTATATAGTAATACAAAGAGATGCGTCCTAAGCAAAAGGGGGTAAGAGGAATGTGTGAAAGGACGGTATATTTACTATTTACAGACACGGGGAGTTATCTCTCTAGAGCGATAAATTTATATACGAAAAAACCATTAAACCATGTGTCTATAGGATTTGATAAAGATCTAAACGAATTATATAGTTTTGGAAGAAAACAACCGAATAATCCATTTATTGGTGGTTTCGTTAAGGAAGATATAAAAAACCCATTTATGCGATATTCACATTGTGAAATTTATCGTTTTCAAGTGTCTAATGAGGATTATCTTCGTATAAAAAAACATATAAAAAATATAGAAAATCAACAAAATTTATATCGCTATAATTTTATTGGCTTGTTTGGAGTAATGTTCCATATTAAAATAAATCGAAAGTCAGCATATTTCTGTTCACAATTTGTAGCAACAGTACTACAACATATCTCATCTTTTAAGTTCCAAAAGCCTCCTTATTTTACCACACCATCTGATTTACGTGAACTACAAGGTATCGAATTACTGTATGAAGGAACGTTAGATGATTACTGCGGTATACAAAAGAATATAGAAAAGCAATCATTATCTATTTTATAATATTATCTTATCAGATAAAGAACCTGTGTGGAGAATTTGAGACATCCCTTACCATTTTAAAAGGAGGGAATATAAATAATCCAAAACACAGGTTTTTTTATCCTTCACGAAAGCAGCAGTAAGCATTTAACTAGGGAAAAATGGTCCCCGATGATTAAATTCACTTATTAGTCTTCCTCATAAAATCCTCGTAATGATTCTGAGTTTAAATGCTGAATACCAAGTGTTTCATAAGGCACATTTAATTTAAGAGCAATATTATTTGCTTCTAGATCAATGTTTTCCGCAGATACTTGAAAGTTTCCTTGTATATCCATTTCCGTAATTGCTACATAGATTTCTTGTTCTTCTGGGTTAATC
This sequence comes from Oceanobacillus iheyensis HTE831, assembly GCF_000011245.1. Lineage (NCBI taxonomy): Bacteria > Bacillati > Bacillota > Bacilli > Caryophanales > Bacillaceae > Oceanobacillus > Oceanobacillus iheyensis. The sequence continues at coordinate 3,165,941 of NC_004193.1, read as the reverse complement.
GTAACCCATTCTGGCATTGGTAAATATCTTCCCATATATTCCATTATTTTCTTGTTTGGTAGCTCTAATAACCCAACAGATATTGATTTTTGTTTGAGTATCAGATCTCCGTTCGGTTGGACTAGTGGTTCAAGTCTAACTGACAGTGGTACCGTTGAAGAGAATACAGGTAGCTCACCCATTAAATGTACATCTTCTTCAAGCGCAATACGATAATGATGATTGGTGCCTTCAAGTAATTTTTCTATATATGCATTTACTAAATTATTTAAATTTTGCTTTGTCGTACGAATAATAAATTCCGAACTTTCCTGTTCATCGATATCATCGGATGAAGGGTACTCATTATTTGATACAGGCCAAAAGATGAGGGAAAGAACGATAATTATCAAAAGCATATTTAAGGCAAGTAGCCCTAGGAAAAGTTTTTTCCACTTGTTTTTCATTTTTAGTCTTTTTAATCGTTCTCTCATTATGTTCATCCTTATCTAATCGACATATAATTTAATACTCGTTCTGCAATTCTATAATACCCTTCGTAGTTCGGGTGAAAATTGTCGTCGGCATATAGGTTAATATTATTTGTATCATTAAATAAATCTTCAATAGGTATGAAGGTACTGTTTTCATATTCATCTGTTATACTGACGCCAGTATCGTTCCAGTCGCTAACGATCATATCAAGTTCTTGGATGTTTTCGAAATAATTTTTAAAAGGATTATAAATTCCTACTAAATAGATATAAGAATCGGGATTAATTTCCCGAATCTCAGTGAAAATGTCTTGTAGCCTTTGCTCATAATGAACTTGTTCTACTTGAAAGTCATTAATATCTAAGTTTGTGATATTTTCCTTAACCACTTGCATAATATCATTTGCACCAATAGTTACTAAAACAATATCTGACTTTTGTATGGAGTCAATCAAATCTTGTTCATTTCGTAATCGTTGGAGAAGTTGATCTGTACGGTTACCTCGTTTTCCAAAGTTGTTAAATTCAGCACTATATCCAGTACTATTTATTGTTCTGTCAAGTATTCCAACATAACCACCTTGTTCGGTTTCATCACCAACGCCTTGTGTTAGTGAATCGCCGACGGCAACGATTTGTGTTTCATTTGTAGATAAAAAGTCCATTGTACCCTGTACGGCATCATTGATAACTTTGGGAAAGGAGCGTGTAGATGCTTCCTCAGCTTCTACATTCCCATTAGCTGTTTCGTCATTGGAGTGGTCTTGTTGATTATTTGATTTATTTTGATCTACTTGTTTTTGTAGTGCTGTTTCTTTTTCTTTTTGGTCGGAAGAAAGATCCTTAAATGGATCCTGAGATTGATAGATAAATCCAATTGTCATAAGAAGTACCAATGCGATCAATCCGCTAAAAATAAAAATCTTCTTCTTTTTTTTCATGTAATCACACCTATGCAGTTCTTTTCTTATATATTATGAATGAGTAAATGGATTTGTCTATTTAGAAGGCTGATGTAGATGGATTATTATAATAACAGTTTAATCCATTTATTAATAACCTAAACCAATATTTTATAGTAATAAAAATGCAAGCTCTCGTTTAGCAACAAATCGAGTTCGCCCCTATTTTTAAAGGGATGGTTCGCTAATGTCAGGCTTGCTCCTTTAAGATAATGGAATCAAGGTAAGGTGACGAACCAATGATAACTCACCTCAGGTATAAGTGCGCTTAATATTCATAAAAACGTAAGGTAAGTCATCTTTTTTACCTATGATTATAAGTGCGACTAGCCTCATAGAAAACATTCGTAAGTCTGCTATATCCTATGGCGTTTCGTGAAGTCTTCTAATTGTAATGTATGGAGACTAAGCCAAATATAGCTTTGTTGTCTGTGAAAGATTGGAAATCCAAGTTATTTTCAAAAAAAATAGCCTTCATTATGGAAGGCTACTTTATTTATATATATTTTATTACCCAAATAAAATGAAATGTAAACTCATTTTGTTTGTTATTATATCTTAATTGGTTGTCTTGACTCTTCACCATTACGAAGTTGTAGTGCGATTTTTGCTGGAGATTGATTGGTTATTACAATAGCATCTTTTAATGCAGTGGACTGTCTATCCGATGCAAATACAATGGTATCTGTCGGTACTTCTCCCTCGATAGATTGGACTGTCTCATCAAACCAGATAGCATCAACCTCTGTATTTAGATCACGTAACGATGTCACTGGTACTACTTCATACCCTAGCGTTTCAAGTGGTGCTAGTTGATCTTGGTCTATTTGAAGTGTAGCTATTACTTTTTTTCTCACTCCATTGCTTCGATCGAATGGAGAGTGAAGTAACCATTGTACTGCAATTTCTTCTTGGGTCGGTTTATTTGTATGTGATTTACCAGTAGCTTTCTCAATTGCTTGGTCAAGATCAGCGATAATATCATCGATGGACTCCAGACCTACGGATAATCGTACTAATTCTTCAGTTACGCCACTTAATGCTAAGTCATCTTCGTTTAATTGTTGATGCGTGGTAGATGCCGGATGAATAATAAGGGATTTTGCATCTCCTACATTTGCAACATGTGACCACAATGAAACATTATCTATTAATGTTCGTCCCGCTTCTCGACCACCAGATATTCCAAAAGTGATAATAGATCCGAAGCTTTGTTTCAAATATTTACCTGCCAGTTCATGAGATGGATGCTCTTCTAATCCTGGATAGTTCACCCATTCGACAGCAGGATGTGCTTGTAAATATTTCGCTAATTGCAATGCATTATCGGTATGTTGTTTAATGCGTAAGTGTAATGTCTCCAATCCTTGCAATAGCAGAAAAGCATTTTGTGGGCTTAGTGAAGCTCCAATATCACGTAATAATTGCACTCTAAGTTTTGTAATGTATGCTGCTGCCCCAAGGTCAACGTATTTTAATCCATTATAACTTTCATCAGGTTCTGCAAAGTCTTGGAAACGATCGTTATTCCAATCAAATCGACCACTATCAACCACGACACCACCAATGGTTGTTCCATGTCCTCCAATCCATTTTGTTGCAGAGTGAACAACAATATCTGCACCCCAAGTTAATGGCTTTGTTACATAAGGTGTAGCAAAGGTATTATCAATAATTAACGGTACACCATGCTTATGTGCTACTTCAGAAACTTTTTCGATATCAAATACATAGAGGCTAGGATTCGTAATAATTTCACCGAAAACTGCTTTCGTCTTATCCGTAATAGCATCATCAATCGCTTGAGGATCTGTTCCATCCACAAACTTCACATTAATTCCGTAACGAGGGAGGGTGTTAGCAAATAGATTGAACGTACCACCGTATAAGTTGCTGTCAGCAACAATTTCATCTCCAGAACCAGCAATATTAAGAATCGCTAACGTAATTGCCGCCATACCAGAAGAGGTAGCAACTGCACCAATACCATCTTCAAGCTGAGTGATTCGCTGTTCAAAAGCATCTACAGTTGGATTCATAATTCGTGAATAAATATTTCCCGGTTCTGCTAAACCAAATAAATTTTGTGCATGTTCGGTATCTCGGAACACATAGGACGTAGTTTGATAAATTGGAACTGCACGTGAACCAGTTGATGGGTCTGGTTCCTGTCCTCCATGAAGTAAGATTGTTTCTGCTTGCAAAGATTGAAATTTAGACATCGTGTTTCCTCCTTGAATTTATTATTTTTAAAGTAATAAGAGAAGGATTAAAAAAAGCCCCCTTCATAAGAAGAGGACTTTGTCTGTTTAAAACCGAACCTCCTCTTATCTTCCAGACGATGAAGTCTGTAGGATTTAGCACCTTTCAATAGCAATTGCTACAGGTTGCCGGGCTTCGCAGGGCCTATTCCCTCCACCACTCTTGATAAGAGATTTGCTTATTAAATTGTTAAAAGTATATCTTGTTTACTTGTTGATTGTCAACAGTAAATTTAAAATTATTTAAAAATTCATGTATTGAATGCTTTTTTTCGTCGTGATTGTTTATATATGCTATAGATATAGATTGCTAGTGCTAACCATATAAATAAGAATGTAATCATATGGTGGGTCGTGAATGATTCCTCATATAAAAATACGCCGAGCAAGAACATCACAGTTGGTGCAACATACTGCAGGAACCCAACGGAAGCTAGTGGTATTCTTCTTGCGCCTGCAGCAAAAAGAAGTAGAGGAATAGCAGTCACAATTCCACCACCTATTAAGAACAGGTTTTCCATAGTCATTAAAGGATTTAATGAGAACCCTTGAGCTTGAGGAGCTATAAATATGTATATTATTGCAAGTGGTGTCATGACGAGTGTTTCTAATGTGAGCCCAAACATTGCACTGAGATCCAGGGTTTTCTTTAGGAAACCATAAATAGCGAAAGTAGTGGCTAATAATATAGATATCCATGGGAATATTCCATACCCGATTGTGAGATAAATAACTGCTACTCCAGCAAGAATGAATGAAAATATCTGTGCCTTGGTTGATGGTTCCTTTAAAATGATTAATCCTAATAATATACTTAAAATGGGATTTATATAGTAACCCAAACTAGCTTGCAGTACGTGCCCGCCGTTTACGGCAAATATAAATAAAAACCAATTGAGTGTAATAACAATCGATGCTGAAGTTATGGCAATAATTTTTTTGCGATCTTGTTTTATATGCCTTATTGTATGTACAAAATTCCGCCATTTACCTGACAGCATAACAAGCAAAATCATGAATACAAAACTCCAAATAATGCGATGTGCAAGTATCGTACCTGCTTCGATCGTGTTAATTTGTTTCCAATAAATTGGCAAGAAGCCCCAAAGTAAATAAGCACTAAATGTAAGAATCATACCTTGTTGGATTGATTTATTCCCCATAATTTTCCTTCTTTCTATAAATGCATTCTAGTTTCATATAATAATAGTCGGATTTTTGAAAGGAATCAATTATTTGAATTTATATTAAAGAAAACGCTTTCATAAATGTTGTAAATACTTTATTATTGAATTGATATGTTTATCTAAATGAGTAATTGTCCTAGGAAATATTTAACTATATGAGTCAATTTCATATCTGCTAAATTCAGTATAAAAAGCGAATGTTTTAGATATTTTTATATTTAATGTTCGGATTAAAGCAATAATTTGGCTTTGATTGTAATGAAAGACGGCGACTCCTGCAGGTACCGCGCGAGCTGAAGATCCACTTGAAAAGTGTTCTTCTTTTCAGTTAGCTAAAAACCGGTGCCTGCGGAAAGCGCCGTCTGCAATGAAAATCAAATAACGCAATATACGGATTTTACACCAATTATATTAATTATGAAATTTATTCATATAAGTAGTAATACATTAAAAGAACATAAATATCAGGGGTTAGGTGTTACGATCGATCAGTTAGGCTAGAAAGAAACAACCTATTCTATATAAGAGGGGGATTTTAATGAAATATAAACATATGGAGACTTCAGTTATTCATGAAGGATACGACTCAACACAGATGCTTGGGAGCTTGACTCCTCCAATATTTCAAACGTCAACATACACCTTTGACTCGGCAGAACAAGGGGAAGCACGATTTGCCGCAGAGGAAGAAGGATATATCTATTCTCGTTTAGGTAATCCAACTGTGCGCATTTTAGAAGAGAAAATTGCAGCATTAGAAGGCGGAGAGCGAGGGTTAGCTTTTTCATCTGGAATGGCGGCGGTATCTGCTATTTTATTTGCATTAACAAAAGCTAATGATCATATTATTTGCTCTTCAGGATTATATGGTTGTACTTATGGATTGTTATCAATGATGAAAGAAAAATATAATATTAAAACGGATTATTCCAATATGTCATCCGAACAGGAATTGGAAAATCAGATAACGAAAGAAACAGTATTAATCTATGTGGAAACACCGATTAATCCTACCATGCAAGTAATTGATTTAGAATTAGTTGTGAAAGTAGCTAAGAAGCATCAACTTTTAGTAGTGGTAGATAATACTTTTTCCTCACCTTACTTGCAACGTCCTTTAGAGATAGGATGTGATTTTGTTATTCATAGTGCAACGAAGTATATTAGTGGACATGGTGATGTGATTGCAGGACTTGCGGTTGGAAAAAAAGATATCATGGATACCATTGCTTTAACTACGCAAAAAGATATTGGCGGAGTTTTGTCTCCTTTTGATGCTTGGTTATTGATTCGAGGATTAAAAACATTACCATTGCGAATGGATAGACATAGTAGTAACGCAGAAAAAATAGTTCAACAACTAAAGTTACACAAAGCGGTTAAAAATGTCTATTATCCTGGAGACCCTGATTTTTCTAATGTTGCTATCACCAATAAGCAAATGAAACTCGCAGGAGGCGTACTTGCTTTTGAAATCAATGGTGGAAAGAAAGAAGCGCAAAAAGTGTTAAATCAATTACACTTTATCAAAATTGCTGTTAGCTTAGGGGATGCAGAATCATTAATGGAACATCCAGCTTCCATGACACATGCTGTAATTCCTGTTGAAGAACGAGAGAAAATGGGCATAACGGAATCTTTATTAAGACTTTCAGTGGGAATTGAAGCATGGGAGGATATTTGGGAAGATATCCAACAAGCACTTGATAACATCTAAATTAATTATAAAAATAAACGAAGTATTCTACAGCTCAATGTTTGTAGATACTTCTTTTTTATTCGTATTAATTCGGGTACACTATTTAAGATAGAAATGGGTATTATCTAGAAATGCATTTCTGTGCTATTATTATAAAGTGTAATGTTTCTTCAGTTAGGGGGCAATGACTATGGGAATAACCTCTTTGTTATTAGGACTAACATTTGTTTTAAATATTGCTTTAGCTATTTCAATTATTTTTCTTGAACGTAAAGATCCAACGTCCTCTTGGGCATGGGTAATGGTCCTTTTATTTATACCCATACTTGGATTCTTTCTTTATTTAATATTTGGCAAACCAATCAGTAATAGAAAGATTTTTTCTTGGGATAAGAAGAGCCGTTTGGGAGTAAAGACAACAGTTCAATCTCAATTGAGACTCTTAGAAGAAAATCAATTTGAATTTAATCAACCAGACCTTATCGAGCATAAGGATCTTGTATATTTACATTTGAAAAATGATGAAGCAATTTATACACAGAATAATGGTGTTGATATTTTTACAGATGGTCAAACGAAATTTGATGCTTTGCTAGAAGATATAGAAAAAGCGAAAAAACATATACATATTCAGTACTATATTATGCGCAGTGATGGCTTAGGAAATAGGCTTGCAGACATGCTAATAAAAAAAGTAAATGAAGGTGTAGAAGTTAGAGTTTTATATGATGATATGGGATCAAGATCGTTAAAAAACAGTTATATAAAACGTTTAAAAAGAGCAGGAGTGATGGTCGAGGCATTCTTCCCATCTCGATTCATAGTCAATTTCAAGATTAATTATCGAAATCACCGTAAGCTAGCGATTATTGATGGATATATTGGATATTTAGGTGGTTTTAATGTAGGCGATGAATATTTAGGGATTAATAAAAAGTTTGGATATTGGAGAGACACCCATCTTCGTGTGATTGGAGATGCGGTACAAAGTATGCAAACACGTTTTATCCTAGATTGGAACCAAGCATCGAGGGATACTATTTTATATAATGAAGATTATTATCAAACAGTATCTGCTGGAAATGTCGGTATGCAAATTGTTACTAGTGGTCCTGATTCAGAATATGAACAAATCAAGAATGGTTATATAAAGATGATCATGGAGGCAAACGATTATATTTGTATCCAAACTCCTTATTTTATTCCGGATGAAAGTTTAAGGGATGCATTAAAAATTGCAGTATTATCTGGGGTACATGTTAAAATTATGATACCGAACAAACCTGATCATCCATTTGTATATTGGGCAACATTATCGTATTGTGGCGATTTAATTCAAGCTGGTGCTGAAATATTTATTTATCAGAATGGATTTTTACATGCTAAAACAATCATTGTGGATGGTAGGATAGCTTCAGTTGGAACAGCTAATATTGATGTACGTAGTTTCCGACTTAATTTCGAAGTAAATGGCTTCTTGTATGATTCTGAAGTAGTGAATCGGCTTCAAAATGAGTTCGACGCAGATTTGGAGAAATCTACGCAAATGACAAGGAAACTTTATGATCAAAGATCGATAGGAATCCGTTTTAAAGAATCTATATCCAGGTTGATTTCACCTGTTTTATAAATTATAGAGAATAGAATCATGTATACAACATAATGAAAAAGCATAATAGGAGTGAATTTGAATGGAAGCAAAACCTTGTTCTGCATCACTAGCAATAAAGACGACACATGTACTTCCACCGGATACGAATCCTTATAACACATTATTTGGTGGAAAACTAATGGCACATTTAGATGATATAGCAGGCATTGCCGCTGTGAAGCATGCTAATAACCCCGTTGTGACTGCATCTACAGATTCAGTCGACTTTTTAGCACCGGTACGAGTTGGACAATATATTTCAATTGAAGCATTTGTAACATGGACACATAATACTTCTATGGAAGTATTTATTCGTGCAATTACAGAAGATATTAAAACAGGAGATAGAAAAGCTTGTACGACTGCTTTTATGACATTTGTCGCGATTGATGAAAATGGCAAACCGATCTCGGTTCCTCCTGTATATCCAGAAAATGAAGATGAAAAGATGCTGCATGAAAGTGCACCTTTACGAGCAAATCGTCGTGAAGAGAGAAGACTTAATTCAAAAAAACTTGCAGAAACATTTGGGACAACCTACCGTACAGAGAAATAAAATAGTAGATAATAATAAACGGATGCAGACTTCTCATCGAAGCTTGCATCCGTTTTAATGTTGTTCTACCTCTTCAGCTGAGATATACTCGTCAGCCCATTTCTGGATTTCTTGAATGACAGGTTCTAAACTTTTACCTTTAGGAGATAGTGAATATTCAATGCGAACAGGAAATTCGGAATAAATATTACGCTCAACGATTCCTTGTTTTTCAAGTAGTTTTAAACGATCAGAAAGTAGTCTTCCACTAATTGGTAAATCGGCTTCCATTTCGGAAAAACGCTTTGCACCTTTTAATAACTCGAACAAGATTAACCCAACCCACCTTGTGCTTAATAACCCCATTGCTTTTTCAAAACGCGGACAAAGCTGCTGATCCATCGTGTTCACCTCAATTCAAGTATGTTCTAAACATTAATTACAAAAAGTAATCATTGAATCAAGAATAACATAATCAATTATGATAGTAAATGTGACGTTATCTCGTATAGGAATATAAATTTTGGCAATTTTCCGTTGAATATGAAATAATAGAAAGGATGAAAGATTATAGATCATTTTGTGGAGGTTAGACAATGACTAGTAAACATACACAGGAAAAATATGCGGAATTAACACTTAAAAAAGGAGTTAATTTACAAAAGGGTCAAGCAGTAATGATTAATGCTCCTATAGAAGGAGCTGATTTTACTCGAATTGTTGCTCGTAAAGCATACGAATTAGGTGCTAAAGATGTACATATTAATTGGATGGATGATGAGTTAACTTTATTAAAGTATCAATACGCACCGGACGAAGTCATCGAACACTATCCAGATTGGAAAGTGAAATTACATGATTCGTTTGCAGAAGATGGTGCTGCAGTAGTAAATATTCGTGCTACTGACCCGGATTTACTAAAAGACATAGATCCATCTAAAGTCGCTAAAGCAAATAAAGCTGCTGCGCAAGCAATGGTAAACTTTCGAAAGTATACGATGAATGATAAGATTCCTTGGACGATTATTTCAATTCCATCGAAAGCATGGGCAAAGAAAATTTTCCCAAACAAATCAGAAGCAGAAGCAGTGGAAAGTTTATGGGAGGCAATCTTAAAAATTGTACGAGTAGACCAAGAAGATCCTGTTGCAGCTTGGGATCAACATAATGAAACATTAAAGACAGCTCGAGAAGTTTTAAATGATAAAGACTACAAAAAATTAATTTTTAAAGCTCCAGGCACAGATCTAGAGATGGAGCTACCGGATGGTCATATATGGAAAGGTGGATCTGCTGAAGCGGAATCAGGGATCAGTTTTAATCCAAATATGCCTACGGAAGAAGTGTTCTCTTTACCGCATAAGTATGGTGTAAATGGAACTGTCTCAAGTACGAAGCCATTAAATTATGGTGGAAGTTTAATCGATAATTTCACATTGACGTTTAAAGATGGAAAAGTTGTTGATTACAAAGCAGAGCAAGGAGAAGCTGTCTTAAAACATTTATTAGACTCGGATGAAGGAGCAGTTCGTTTAGGAGAAATAGCGTTAGTGCCACATGAGTCTCCAGTATCCCAGTCAGGATTAATTTTCTATAATACTTTATTTGATGAGAATGCGTCTTGCCATATTGCACTGGGTAAAGCATATCCAACGAACCTAAAAGGCGGTTCTGCAATGGATCTAGATGAACTAGATAAACATGGTGTAAACGATAGTCTTATCCATGTAGACTTTATGATAGGTTCGGAGCAGATGGATATTGATGGTGTGAAAGCAGATGGTACAACAGAGCCGGTGTTTAGAAATGGAACATGGGCACTTAATATTAAAGGATAACGAAGCTAATAATCGCTGTCTGCAATGCAAATCAAGCAGCTGTAGATTCAGTAATGGATGCAAGTTAAAATAAATAGGCGGCTTCCTTGGGTGATGACCCGAAGAAGTCGCCTATCTTTTATTCTGATAACTATTTACCTCATGTAGATTAATTTAAGGGAAATCACACTTGAAACAAGTCATTTTTAACGAGTGCAGCTTTGATTTTCGTATAACTCAATTCTTCAGGTAGTGCCTCTCTAATAGGTTTTAACTTAGATTCTCCTATTTTCTCATACGTTGAAAGTATGAGTTGCTCTTCCTTATCAGAAAGGAAAAAACTCCATGATAAGGGATGACCTTCTTTACCTGCTTTAAATAAATGTGTCTCTACCGTCATTTCTGATAGTTCACGAATAGATGCAATTTCAGGAATCGTTTTACCACTGTAAAATAATTGGTGGCTGATAATATGAGATGGGCGATCATCTTTTGATATTTGTTCAGTTCTCTTCGTACGGTTAATAGGAATTGGTTGCTTTATAGTAGGATTCTTTTCTTTCCAGTCAGTAATAATTTCTAAGAAACCCTCACCATATTGATCCCACTTTTTCTCTCCAACCCCTTTTATAGCTAACATGTCTTCTTTAGTATCAGGAAAATATCTTGCCATATCTTTTAAAGAGGTATCGGAGAATAATACATATGGTGGTAGTTCGAGTTCTTGGGCAAGTTCCTTCCGTTTACTACGTAATAGCTCAAATAATGATGTGTTATAATCGACAGTTTCACTAGTAGGGATGGGACTGGAGAACATGGTAACCTTACGTGTTCCTTTCAGCACCTCAACAGAGTTTTTGTTTAGTTTTAATAAAGGGAATTTCCCTTCCTCTATGGATAAAAGGTTCTCCGCGATTAAAAAGTGAATTTGTTCCGTTATTTGTTTTTCTGTATATTTAGCCATAATTCCATAAGTACTAAGTTTTTGAAGCCGAAATCCCATGATTTTTTTGTCTTTAGATCCTTTCAATACTTTCGAAGTGATACTAACTCCGAATCGTTCTTCTAACCGTTTTACACACGAAAGAATCATCTGTGCTTCTTCTGTTATATTGAGTTTTTCTTTCCTCTCCGTACAATTACTACAACGATCACAAGTATGTGATGCATTATCTTGCTCAGACTGGAAATAATCTAAAATATACCGGTTTAAGCAACTATGTGTATGACAATAATTCGTCATGGACTGTAGCTTCTTATATTCCTTTTGTTGTGCTTCTTCTTCCATATCGGATTGTTCTATTAAAAATTTTTGTAATTGTACATCCTGTGGAGAATAAAGCAAAATACAATCACTTGATTCTCCATCTCTACCAGCCCTACCAGCTTCTTGGTAATAAGATTCTATGTTCATTGGCATAGCGTAGTGGATGACATAACGTACATTAGATTTATCGATACCCATACCAAATGCATTTGTCGCAACCATTATCGTAGTCTTATCATGAATAAATGACATCTGTTCTTCTTGTCGTTCTTGTTCGGATAATCCAGCATGGTACTTGGATACACTATAACCTGCTTTTTGTAATAATTCATAGATACTATCTACTTGTTTGCGGGTAGCCGCATATATAATTCCGGATTCATCCTGGTGTTCTTTCAAATAGGAACGAATATAATCTTGTTTATTTTTTCCTTTAATTAGATGGAAGGATAGATTTTTTCGTTCGAATCCTGTATGTACAGTATGTTCATCGGATATATGCAAAAGCTGTTGGATATCACGAATAACTTCCTTTGTTGCCGTAGCAGTTAATGCCATCAACACAGGTATATGTGGCAAACGTGTGATATTTGGAATAATGGAACGATAACTAGGTCTAAAATCATGTCCCCATTGGGATATACAATGTGCTTCATCAAATGCAATTAATGAAAGATACGTTCGTTTAATTGCTTGTATAAAAAAGTCAGATTCAAATCTTTCCGGAGCAACATAAACAAAATCATATTTGCCTGACTGCATACCGTATAGGCGTTTGTTTTGTTCTTGGGTGGTTATCGAACTATTGATGTAAGTTGCAGAAATTCCTAGAGCTTCTAAAGCATCCACTTGATCTTTCATTAGGGAGATAAGTGGAGATATGATGATGGAAGTACCATTCATTGATAATCCTGGTATTTGATAACATATTGATTTCCCACCACCGGTTGGCATGATTGCTAAAGTGTTTTGATGCTTTATCGTGGAGGAAATTGCTGCTTCTTGACCAGGGCGAAATTGTTGATAGCCGAAATATTTTTCTAATAGTTGCACTTGTTCTTGCATGTGTTCCGACTCCTTTATTAAAAAGTATAGCTATCTTCCTATCGTAGAACTTGTAAGGAAGAAAGTAAAGTTTCTATAATTAGAAAGAATGTCAATATATAAGGCTGTTTAATCGCAATTTACAGTATCTAAATAATTCACCCACGCTAAATTTATTTACATATCACCCTGACATATATAAAATGTTTTTATATCAAAAAAAGAAAAAGGAGGGTAATGTATGGTTCCTTCTCTATTATTTGAAATAATGTTAATCGGAGTGCTTGGAGTGGCATCTCAATGGATTGCATGGCGCTTTCGATTACCAGCCATCGTCGTAATGTCGGTTACAGGGTTAGCAATCGGTCCTGTCTTTGGAGTTATTAATCCAGAAGAGGATTTCGGGGCACTTTATAGTCCATTTATCTCAGCGGCAGTAGCAATTATACTATTTGAAGGTAGTTTGAATTTAAGCTTTAAGGAGTTACGTGGAATAGGAAGGCCTGTATTTCGGATATCAACGATTGGAGCCTTTATTGCATGGATATTAGGGTCGTTAACGGCTCATTATATAGCTGGACTATCTTGGGCAGTAGCGTTTGTTATTGGTGGTTTATTTGTTGTTACAGGTCCAACTGTAATAATGCCACTACTTCGTCAAGCCAAATTGAAGGCTCGTCCTGCCAAAATTTTAAAATGGGAAGGGATTATTGTAGACCCGATTGGAGCACTTCTAGCGGTGTTTGCATTTGAAATTATCACCTTTTTAACGGCATCAAATCCAGATGCAATGCAATTAATACTATTTTTCGCAGCTTCGTTGTTTGCAGTATTCATCGGCTATGTTCTTGGTAAAGGACTTGGTTGGATGTTTGAAATGGGACATATACCTGAATTTTTAAAGTCCCCAGCCATTGTAGTTGTCGTTCTATTATGTTTTACACTTGCAGATGAAGTAATGCATGAAACAGGACTACTATCGGTAACAGCAATGGGTATTACCCTAGCTAATATGGGAATAAGTTCTATTTCTGATATGCGTCATTTTAAAGAGAATATTTCAGTATTGCTTATTTCCACAATATTTATAATGTTAACTGCTTCTTTAGATAGAGAAACGATCATGCAAATATTTAGCCCAAATATTATTTTATATGTGCTTCTTATGATGTTTGCAGTTCGTCCATTGTCTATATTCTTATCGACAATTGGAACTGGCCTAAGCTTAAATGAAAAGACATTACTTGGTTGGATTGCACCACGTGGAATTGTTGCATTAACGGTTTCAGGTTATTTCGCAAATGTGTTAAGTGACGCAGGATATGAGGATGCTTCTATTTTAACAGCTCTTACATTTGCGCTTGTTATATTTACCGTAGTGGCACATGGATTTTCTATTGGTTGGTTATCAAAGAAATTGGGATTGTCTAACGAAGGTAATCCAGGAGCATTAATAGTTGGCAGTAATCCATTTACTATTGAACTTGCCAAATCACTAGGAGAAGCAAAATACCCAGCAATCATTGTAAGTTCTTCATGGGAAGATCTAGCATTAGCTCGAAATGCCGGATTGCATGTTTATCACGGTAGTATGCTATCAGAACAAACAGAGCAACATCTTGATACGATACCTTATGAGTATTTACTAACCGTAACACATGATCATGCCTATAATTCTCTTATCTGTACAACGTTTATGCCGGAGTATGGAAGGACAAATGTATTTAAAGTCAGTCCTTATACGAACTTTGAAGATGGTTACTCTACTGGAGTAGTTTCAAAAGTAGGCGGACGTATTTTATTTGATAAAAAGTTCTCCTTGGAAGAACTCGTCGAAAAAGTAGAGGATGGATTTACGATAAGACAGACGACATTGAGTGAAAAATTTACGTTTGATCATTATAAGGAAAAGAAAGATCCAGAAACGGTATTCTTATTTTTAATCAAGCCTTCTGGACAGCTTAAATTCTTCTCTGAAGAAATGCGTACTATTCCAGTGTCAGGAGATGTGATCGTTAGCTTAACAAAGCCGAATAATGAGTAATTAAAAACTCCTTGGAAAACCAGTATTTGGTCATTCCAAGGAGTTTTACATTATTCTATATTTGAGTCGTAACTCCATTCATATTAATTAGTAGGAAGTTCATCCAGTTGACGATTAACCTCAGCAATTTCCCCTTCTAAACGGATTAATTGTCCTTCTGCTGAGGATACTCTTCCTTTAACATACTCTAACTTATCCAAATCACTTTGAATGCGTACATAGTCGGATTTTAATTCATCTAGCTTTGCCTCAAGTTCTTGACGAGTTTTCAAAAGAACATCTCCTTTCTAAATAAGTGCATCTTCTTTATCTTTTTTGGATTTTACATAAGTTTGATAAAAGTGAATAGCTATAGTTCTAATTATCGCATAAATTGGTACAGCAAACAGTATACCAATAAAGCCTGCAATACTTCCAGCTGCTAATATAACAGTTATAACAGTAAGTGGATGTAAATTTAATACTTGCCCCATCACATTTGGAGAGATTAATGTACTTTCAATTTGTTGAGCGACCAACATAATTATTGCTACCCAGAAAATGTTCATCGGGTCTTGGAATGCCCCAACGAGAAGAGCTGGTATTACAGCAATGTATGGTCCTAAAAATGGAATAACATTCATCAACATTCCAAATAATGCAAGGATAACTGAATATTGCAATCCTATAATTAGATAACCAATTAATAGTAAGATACCTACAGCTAAACTCACCAGTAATTGTCCTTGAATAAACGATGTTAACACTTTATCTATTTTACTAAGTAAGTTTTGAAGGTTTTTCGCTTTCTTTTCATCAAATAATTGAGTGATAAATGGAACTAATTTATTCCCATCTTTTAACATAAAGAATAAGAAAAAAGGAATAAGAATTACACCGAGTACAATGCTGACAAGCTGTCCGATAAATGCTCCCAAGAATCCAAATATATTACTTGTTGCATTTTCTAAATATGCAGGAATATCTTGTGCAAAATCATTAATAGCAGAAATTACTTGATCAGGAATACTGGAGTAATTTTGTTGCCAATAGGAGATAAAATCTTCAACCATTTTAATCATTCCTGGAACGCTTTCGATTAATCGGTTGGCTTGATCACGAGCGATTGGCCAAATGAATAGAACAAACAACGCGATCACAGAAATAATTAACAGAAACACGATAATAATGGATAGAATTTTAGGTACTTTTCGCTTCACTAAAAAGTTCATTACAGGTTTGGTAAGGTAATATAAAATCCCCGCACCAATAATCGGAAGTGCTACTGCCCCAATTAATTGCAGTAAAGGAGTGAAAATAAAACTTGTTTGTGAAATTAAAAGAATTAGCAGAAATAAGAGTATAAAGAACATTAACACTTGAAACCATCGCTTTTGCGACATAACATCACTACTTTCTTTATCGTCTATGATTAGTATTATTTTACATCTTTTTACATGGATTAGAAAGATTATTCTCTTATTATCTAGTAATTGCCTATTTTAAGTATCGCTAAACGAGAGTTATAGTATTAGTGATAAAAGTATGCTAAAATTTTGGCATATTGTTATTTGGGAGGATACGTGTGTGCAAAACTGGGAAAAAATGTTTGAAAAGTGGAATATGTTTACAGCGTTAGATGATTCTCTGAAAATAAATTTAAATAAACTAAAGAATGATAGAAGTGCGTTGGAAGATGCTTTTTATCAAGAACTATCTTTTGGTACAGCAGGCATGCGAGGGATTCTTGGAGCAGGAACAAATCGGATGAACATTTATACCATAAGAAAAGCAGTTAATGGATTGGCTGATTATTTGTTAACGAACTATAATGATGCAAAAAATAGAGGGATTGTCATTGCCTATGATTCTCGGTATATGTCTAAAGAATTTGCAATTGAATCCGCGAAGGTATTAGGATACTACGGTATACATACATATGTATTTGAATCATTGCGCCCGACTCCTTTGCTATCATTTGCAGTCCGACATCTGAATACTGTAGCAGGTATTATGATAACCGCTAGTCATAATCCGCCAGAATATAATGGATTTAAAGTTTATAATGAACATGGAGCTCAGATTGTCCCAGCTGAAGCGAAGTTAATTGTGGAATCCATACAGCAAACAAAAGACGAACTAACTGTACCGATATTAGAACAATCGCAAGTCGAAGAACAAGAGAAGTTAACCTGGTTAAATGATGAAGTAGATCAAGCTTATTTAGAAAGATTATACGAAATAACTCAACTTTCATTGGAAGATAAGCAAAGTGAAAAGGATATACAGATTGTATTTACACCATTACACGGTACTGCTCTTGATTTAGTAACAAAAGGACTTAAGCAACTTCAATTCTCTAAGATTGCAGTGGTGGAAGAACAAGCTCAACCCGATCCTGAGTTTTCAACAGTAGAATCCCCAAATCCAGAAGAACATCAAGCATTTTCTAAAGCAATTAATTTAGGAAAGCAAACAAATGCAGATATTTTATTAGGTACAGATCCAGATGCAGATCGATTAGGTGTAGCAGTGAAAAATTCAGAAGGTGAATATCAAGTGCTATCTGGAAATCAACTTGGTGTATTGTTATTTGATTATATTGTTAAACACATCGATAAGTCTAAATCTGTGAAACCTCGTATGATTAAAACAGTGGTAACGACAGAGTTAGGACGTGCGATTGCAGAAGCAAATCAAGTAGAGTCAATTGATACGTTAACGGGCTTTAAATATATTGGAGAAAAAATAAATCATTACGATACGACAGGTGAAACTTTCTTATTCGGATTTGAAGAAAGCTACGGTTATTTAATCAGTGATTTTGTACGTGATAAAGATGCTGTTCAGGCGGCCATGATGGCCACGGAAATGGCATACTATTGGAAGCAGCAAGGAAAAACATTATTTGATGCATTGGATGTATTATATGAAAAATATGGCTATTATTTAGAAGGAATGACTTCTTTAACCTTGAAAGGGCAAGAAGGTTCACAACAAATGGAGGAGATCTTAACCTCTATTAGGGAGAAACCTTTTGCTGAGATTGGTGGAATGAAGGTAATTGCTATCGAGGACTATTCTTCTTCTGTTCGTACTTTAACATTAGAGGATAAGCAGGAAACTATTATTCTGCCAAAGGAAAATATGATTAAGTATTTGTTAGAAGATGACGGTTGGGTATGTTTCCGACCATCTGGTACAGAACCGAAAATCAAATATTATTATGGTGTACGTGGAACAAACGCAGAAGATAGTGAGCAGCGTTTACTTGGGCTTAAAGAATCGTTAGAACAGCGAGTTAATCGTATTATTGATTAACAGTTGGTTTACGTAATTATATTGACAGATGAAGAAAAAAAGTATTTAATAGGTATATACTTATAGCAAATTAAAGGGGAGTAGCTGTACATTTAAAGTCGTCATTACGAGATTTAATCTCCGGCTTTATATGGCAACGACCGTTGTTAGCGAGACCTTTACCACTACCATTAGTAGGTAAAGGTCTCGCTTTTTTACGTGCTTTTTTACTAATGAGTTGATTGCGGTGAGTAAACGTCCATATTTTTTTGGGGAAGAAGAAAAGGAGCATGGACACTAACACCTTGATAAGGTTCGTTAAACCATGGAGCGCGGAAATCCCTCGCACTTTATGGAAATCTCACTAAAGAAGAGGAGTTAATGTATTATGGGTTCAGAATTATTATTAGAATATTTATGGGTCTTGCTGGTACTTATTGGTTTAGAAGGTTTATTAGCAGCTGATAATGCTTTAGTATTAGCAATTATGGTTCGACATCTTCCTGAAAAACAACGTAAAAGAGCATTATTTTATGGATTAGCAGGAGCGTTTGTTTTTAGGTTCGCTTCATTATTTGTAATATCATTCCTTGTTGATTTTTGGCAAGTGCAGGCTTTGGGCGCGGCCTATTTATTATTTATTTCGTTAAAGAATTTATATGATCGATTTAAGAAGAAAAAAGAACCAGAAGAGGATTTAGAAATAGCTGAAGACGCAAAAGAGTCTGTAGCTGCATTAGCAAATAAAGAACCTGAACAGGCATCCAAAAAAGAATTTTGGCTAACGGTAGTAAAAGTGGAATTTGCGGACTTAGCATTTGCAGTGGATTCAATCTTAGCTGCAGTAGCTCTAGCGGTGGCATTACCTGCTACTGGTTTAGGAAATATTGGCAGCTTAGATACGGGACAATTTATGGTTGTATTCGCAGGAGGTATGATTGGATTAATCATCATGCGATTCGCTGCAAATATTTTTGTGGAAGTACTTCATAAACGTCCGGCATTAGAAGTAGCTGCATTTTTAATTGTCGGCTGGGTAGGGGTGAAACTAGCAGTTCTTGTAATGGCAAACCCTGATATTGGCTGGCTTTCAGAACACTTCCCACATTCAACAGGTTGGAAAGTGAGTTTCTATATTATACTTGTTGCAATTGCCGTTGTTGGTTGGTTTGCTTCCAGTCCGAAGAAGAACCAAGAAAAAGAACTGTCTTAATCAAAGATGGAATCTCGCTTTTAGAAATTTACACTAATAATTCTAAGGCGGTTAATGAGCCTCCGGTTGCTTATGCATCCTGTATAACTTATGTTATTAGGGGATTTTAATAATAGTATTAGCAGCTGGCATTTTTTGTACATAGCTTAGCTAGTTGTGTATTATTAAGATTATATTAGGTTTGAATATTCTAGAGGGGGATAACGATGGCACAGCATCATTTTTATTTAAAAGCAGAGTGGCCTGGCGGAAGAAATAGCCAGGGAACGATAGATGCAGGAAATTTAAAAACAAAAATCTCAATTCCGACAGAAATGGATGGACCAGGAATTGGTAGCAATCCAGATGAAATGTTATTAGGGGCGGCTGCTACTTGCTATGTGATTACACTGGCTGCAATGATTGAACGTGCAGAACTTCCTTTAAGTAAAATGTCTCTAGAATCAGAAGGTATTGTGGATGTGACCAACGGTGTATTTACATACGAAAAAATCATTCATAAACCTTTCGTAGATTTAAAAAATGAGGCAAGTGATAAACAATGGAATCATGTTAGAAAACTTGTAGAAAAAGCCGAAACTTCCTGTATGATTTCAAGAGCAATTCAAGGTAATGTACAAATAGAATTGCAACCAACTTTCGGTAAATAAAATCTATATTAAGCCCTGACCCGAACCGCTCTAAGCAGGAAAATAGAGTATGGTTCGGGTTTTTAATTAAAAAGGATACATGTTATCCACGGACTAAGCGGAGCATCTTTTTCATAGGTTGCTGTTCATGCATATCATGATAGTTTGCAAAAGGGCAGCCGATCTCACGCACCCGATTGATAACATTACCAATTGTAAAATGAGTAGGATCTAACTCGTTATTTACTTCATTCCAATATAGTGGTGTTGATACAGTACCTTCTTTCGTCATTCTTGGTGAATATGGTGCAATCAATGTTTTATCTTTCCCGTGTTGAACATAATCGATATAAAGTCGATTATGTCGATTCTTTTTCATTCGTTCGGTTGTGAAATCGTTTGGATATGATTTTTCGAGCGTTTTTGCGATAGCTTCTGTAAATAGGAATGTCTCATCGTAAGTCATGCTTCCTTCTCGGATTGGTATATATACTTGTAGTCCTTTATTTCCTGATGTTTTCACAAACGATACAAGCTCTAATTCATCTAATATATGCTTTAGGAGATTTGCAGCATGTACAGCTAATTTAAAATGCTCGCGATCGGGCGGATCCAAATCAAATACAATTTCTAAAGGTGTAACATGGCCAATCCGTTGAAAGGGAATATGGTATTCAATCGAACCATGATTTGCTAACCAGACGATACTTCTCAGATGATTACATACAATATAGTTCTCTTGAGCAGAAGTGGATGATAAAAAGTCTGGGGCATAGTCTGGCAAGTTTTTTTGAAAAAAGGATTCCTTCGTAATTCCATCTGGACAGCGAATAATAGTCAATGCTTTTTGCCGTAAAAAAGGTAACATCCAAGGTGATATTTCACGAATGTAAACTAATAAATCCTGTTTAGTATAATTATTTGGCCAAAGGTATTTATCTGTATTAGATATGTCAATTGAATGGGGAAGTTGTGCCATATCTAATTGTAATTTATCCAATGTGCATTCTGAATAAGCTATTGATGATGTAATATGCTTAAATTCAGGTTCTCGTAGCTCCTCATCATATAAATCTAATGTGTGGATTGTACTCGTAATTGCTGGAGGTAGATAGTAAATACCATCCTTGAACTCGCCTTGTTCTTGGAAAAGCTTTTGTACGGTTTGAGAAGCATCTTTTTCTAGTCCGTGTTTACACTTTCCAATATGAACAGGCTGATTATTTTCCAGTACACTAACTGTGAAATAGCCGTTACTTGGGTTATATGCTGTTAGAATTCCATGTATTAATCGCCAGTTTTTAATCTTAAACCAACTTTGATGTTGTTTTCCCTTTTGGTATATGCTTTTTTTTCTTTTAGCTACGACACCTTCAGATTTAGCTGCATATACAATTTCATTAATTTTTGAGACTGAAGTGAATGATTCGACACATCTAATTCTTCCATCTCCCCGTATATCTTGCATGAGTTGATCAAGGTATTTCTTCCGTAAAGATAGATTGCTTTGATATAATTTTTTTCCTTTTAGTTTGGTTAAATCGAATACCATCAATGTTGCAGGTCTAAGATTTGCTTTTTTTTCAATTCGGTCTGTACTTTGTAATCTTCCACGGATTTGTATTTGAGCAAAATTCGCCTGGTACCGGTGATTTAATATTACTAGTTCCCCATCGAACTCGAGTGGTAATGCAGTTTTGAAGAATTCATAATTATTTTCACACCACTGAATAATTTCCGGAAATTTCTTTGTGATATTATGCTTATTTTTACTGATCAAGGTTATTTTATTTGCTACAGACCATATTAATTTGCAACGAAACCCATCATACTTCACCTCGTATATCCACTCATCACCAACAGGAATTTCTGTACTTGCTATCGGCTTCATCCATTCCATATAACCACCTCTATCATAGGTTGTCTGATTTTATTATTTTTACTATTCCGTTCGTATAAAAAACCAAGCGAACTGCAAAATAACTGTAAGGAGGGAACGGAATGCATACAATGTGGAAAGGAACCATCAGTTTTGGTTTGGTCAACATACCAGTGAAAATGCATGCAGCAACCGAAAACAAAGATATACGACTTCGCCAACTACACAAGAAGTGTAAAACTCCAATTAAATATGAAAAGGTTTGTCCAAACTGTGAAGAGGATGTATCGAATGACGATATTGTTAAAGCGTATGAATATGCAAAAAATAAATTTGTAGTGTTGGACGATGAAGAATTAGAAGCACTGAAGAAAGAACAGGAGGATAAAGCAGTAGAAATAATTGATTTCGTTCAGTTAAAGGATATTGATCCCATATACTTTGAAAAAAGCTATTATTTGTCTCCAAACGAAGGGGGATCAAAGGCATATGCTTTATTGAGAGAAGCTTTATTAGATTCTGGTAAGATTGGAATAGCGAAAATGATGATACGTTCTAAAGAACAATTAGCTGTCATTCGTGTTTATGAAAGTGCAATAGTTGTAGAAACCATTCATTATCCAGATGAAGTTCGAGCTGTGTCAGATGTGCCCAATGTTCCTGAGCAAGCAGATGTAGGAAAAAAAGAACTGGACACAGCAAAATTATTAATTGATCAATTGACAACAGAGTTTGAACCTGAGAAATATCAAGATAATTATCGAACAGCTCTATTAGAATTAATAGAAGCGAAGAAAAATAATGAAGAAATAGAAGTTGGTGGAGAACCAAAATCAACTCCAGATAATGTAACCAATCTGATGGATGCATTGCAGGAATCATTGGATCGAGCAAAGAAAGACAAGCCAAAACCAAAACAACCGAAGAAAAAAACAGCTACAAGGAAGAAAAAAGCAACGTCATAAAGTCTCTAGTACCATTCTAGGGGCTTTTTTACATAAATTGAAAATCCGTCTACCTTTTAAATAGGCGTTAAGGTCCTCCCTAATAAAGTATTACTTTATGGCAATTTTGCCGAATTTCTATTACATTTTTGCTCAAGGCTTACAAATTGATTACAGAATGATGAAATATGGGCTTTTGATATGATTTTTTTTTGAAAAACGGGTAAAGTGGATAATGCAACAATAATTTTGGAATACAACAAGAGGGATGAATATGGAACGTAATGCTTTCTTTGATAATGCGAAAGTTTTATTAATTTTCTTGGTTGTTTTTGGTCATATGATTCAACCATTTACAAGTGAATATGCGGGAATTAACACATTGTATTTATGGATTTATACGTTTCACATGCCAGCATTTATACTATTAGCTGGTTTCTTTGCTAAAGGTTCAGGAAATGCAGGTTATGTATGGAAATTAGCAAAGAAATTAATTATACCGTACTTGATTTTTCAAATTTTATATACGATCTATTATTTCTATATTGGCAAACCAGATTGGCAAACAGGTGTTTTCCACCCACACTGGTCATTATGGTTCCTATTTAGTTTGTTTAGTTGGCATATTTTATTAATCGTATTTAAGAAAATATCTCCACTTTACAGTATATCATTAGCCGTGCTAATTGGTGTGGTAGTAGGATACTTTGGAGAAATAGGCCATACATTTAGTTTGTCACGTACATTTGTATTCTTTCCATTCTTCTTAGTCGGATATTGGGTGACTGAAAAACAAATGATGAGTGTAAAAAGAAATGCTGTAAAAGTAGTATCATTAGCGGTAATGACTGTACTTGCAATTGCTATTTACTATATGCCAGAATTTAATTCTGGATGGCTTTTAGCTTCCAAATCTTATGGTGACTTGGGAATGGAACAGTATGGTGGTATTGCAAGATTGCTCGTGTATGCAACAGCAGCAGTGATGGTTGTTAGTGTGTTAGCCTGGGTACCGAAGCGGAATTTTGGATGGTTGACACAACTAGGTACAAGAACATTATATGTATATTTACTTCACGGTTTTATCGTACAGTTTTTACGTCAACATGAGATATTATCGGTAAATAACATGTTAGATTTTATAGGTGTCGCTGGTATATCGGCAATGATTGTAATTCTCTTGTCCAGTAAACCGGTGTTAACAGTGTCACAGCCGTTAATTGAAGGTAAGATGTCTATCATTCGAAGTATAATTAACAATCAACGTACTAGAACACATTCTTAGTAATATGGAAATAAAAAACTAATAGTAATGAAAAAAGAACTCAGAGACAGTCTCTGAGTTCTTTTTGGATTTTAACATTTTATTAAAAGATAATATGCGCGATTAAGGTAATTACTGGTAGGGTTATAATTGTACGTAATAAGAAAATAACCACTAAGTCTTTAAAAGATACTGGAACTTTTGATCCGAGTAATAAGCCACCAACTTCTGATAAATATATCAATTGTGTTACGGATAATGCTGCAATAATAAATCGAGTTATTTCAGCTTCTACACTAGATATAAATATAGATGGAAGGAACATATCAGCAAAACCGACCAATAATGTTTCTGAAGCCTCTTGTGCATACGGTATTTGCATAAGTTCAAGTAATGGTACGAAAGGTGTGCCAATCCATTGGAAGAATGGAGTATACTCTGCTATTACAACAGCAATCGTACCAATAGCCATAACAACAGGTGCGACACCCATCCACATATCAAGGATATTTTGACCACTTTCCTTTAATATCTTAGCAACACTGCTTTCTTTTCTCGCTCTTTCAATGGCATTCTTATACCCATAACTTATTAAAGATTCCCCTTCTGGGATGGATTCGTCTAATTTTTTATTGGAATCCGTAACATACGTATTCGCTTTTCTAGATAGAGGTGGGATTCGAGGCATAATAAGTGCTGCTATAATCCCGGCAATAATAATTGTTAAATAGAATGGCAGGAATAATCTCTCTAGACCGACCTCTTGTAGCACAACTAGTGTAAATGTAATAGAAACTACAGAGAATGTTGTACCGATTACTGCCGCTTCACGTTTGGTATAATTACCTTGTTCATATTGCTTACTAGTTAATAGAACTCCAATTGTCCCATCACCTACCCAAGATGCAAGTGCATCAATGGAAGAACGTCCAGGAAGACGGAATAAAGGACGCATAATCTTCGTCATTAATGTTCCAAAGAATTCAAGTAAGCCAAAGTTCGTTAGCAATGGTAAAAGCAATCCTGCGAATAAAAACACTGCAAACAAAACATGTAAGAGGGAATGTAATAACATTCCACCAGTATTCTCATTATAGATTGCTTCTGGTCCGATTTCGAAAAATACCATGACTGCAATAATTGCAGCAATTACACGAGTAATCGTCCAGAATGAGCTTGTGTAGAATAATTGCTTTAAGAAAGGCTTTTCCTTAAAAGCATCCTCACCTAAAAATTTTGCAATAACTGTAGAAATAGCAGTTATAATTATAATAACCATCATTATTGCAGACAGACTATTTGCTAATAAATCTTGTATCCAATTTGCCAATAAAGCAATTGGAATTGTCATATCACCATTAACGGTAACAGGAACCATAAAGAAGAAAATACCAATTAAAGAAGGTATAATGAACTTCAAATGATCGCTAAAAGAATATGATTTCAAAATATTGACCCCCAAATATATATTTATCTAAATGTATTTATAGTAGATTGTACCGACTGCATAATTATACATTATGAGGAAAGTATATTCAATCATTTTTTTACTTCATGAAGAAAACATGAGAAATCCGAGCATTGCTTTGTTTGATTTACATTGCAGAGTGCGATTTGCACAGACACTTTTTAGCTAACTTAAAAACACAATTTCTTTATTGTCTACTTCCATTTCAATCAAAATCAATTTGTCCCTATAATATGAATATTATTATTTAAATATCACTAATTATTCATTTGTTGATAACACTAGTACATTGTGAATGAAGCTATTTTAATAAATGGATTAAATCTATTCAAATCGGGAATATACTAACTACTATGGAAATAATGTAGTAATGATTCGTTAAATTAATTTACGATATGGTAGTTCATTCACTATAATAGAAGTAATACGGAGAATTTTTATTCTCCAGATGCATCTTTGAAAGTGAATGTTTCATTGAAGGGGGTGTAATAGATGAGTGATTATTTACGAAAAGGTTTCTTACTTGGTTTAGGAGCTGCTGTAAGTGGCAAGGAGAAATTTGATAAGAAACTGAAAGAACTTGTTGATAAAAACGAATTAACACAAGAGCAAGCGAAAACCGTAATGGATAACTTTATTGAAAAAGGCGGTATGAAGAAAGAAGAGTGGGATGCGAAACAACATCAACAAACTCAACAGCTTGCCAAGGATTATGGAATTGCAACCGTAGAAGACATTCAAGAAATTCGTGCAAGACTCACAGAGCTAGAGGACAAGTTAAGTGATCAATAAGCACTTTTAAGAGAGGTTGGGACTAACTAAAAAAGTATTGGTCAGATAACGGATGAGCTGTAAGAAATATACGAAGGCGCACTTGCCTCCGCTAAATAAGTGGGGTATATTTCTAATAGCGGGTATGTAAAAACCAATCACGGATTTATCTTTTGCATCTATACTTTTGTCCCAACTTCTTTTAAAAAAATATGTATTTATTTCGTATGGTAATGAGCATAAATACGCATAATTCAAGGCGATGAAACTAAGCTTTGAGAGGGTATGAAGGAGAAAAACCCCCTACTGAATGAATATTCACTTATCCAACTGAAAACTGTAAATTCAGTAAATTATCAATTTGCTATTGATTGCGATAGTTTTAGCGAGTATAATTGTTTATAGTTAGTAGCACGTATAGGGGGAGTTGCCGGTATGCAAAGCTTTTTTCAAATTTGTAATGATACTACGGAGAAGCTTGGGAGAAGATTGCAAGATGAAGAAATTAGATTTTTGCAATGGATGTATGAACGCTATACGGTGGAACAATTAGAAGAAGAGCTGAAATCAAAAGAAGGAAATTTATATACAATGAATTCGTGATAGAGGGGCATCGGACATTCCGAAACCCTTTTTTATTTTGGGCTAATAGTAAAAATCATCAATATACAATTGTATAAAATCAATAGCTTTCGTGCTATAATTTCATGAAAGAATGAATGAAGGAGAGAGCGTTATGTCGGTTTCCAATGAAACCATCATTAATAAAATGATAGCAGAATTAGAAGCAGCCAAGCGTGAGGCGAACAACTCCTCACAATTAAAAAAAAGAATAGGAAATGTCCGTATGTTAAGCGAGTTATTTGATGAGGAAACTCCCACTTTAAATAAAGAATCAACAGTTTCCTCAATTACAACTCCACACATTATACAAGATTCAGATTCTGAATCACAATTTACGGATGCTGAAATAAAGGCAATGCTTGGAAATACTTCAAAATCAAGCGGATTAAAAAAGAAGAAATCTACTGATGATGATGAAGCGAATGGAGACTCATTATTTGATTTTTAACATCGGAGGGAAACTAAAATGAAGTTATTTTTAATAATTGGAGCTATACTAGGGTTTTTAGCAGTTGCTTTAGGTGCATTTGGTGCACATGGGTTAGAAGGAAGACTCTCTGAAAAAGCAATGAATAACTGGGGAAAAGCAGTAGACTATCAAATGTTTCACACCATTGCAATAATCGCCGTTGCCCTTTTATTGGCGAGATTTGAAGGAAGTGGATTATTAACAACTAGTGGCTGGATGTTTCTTGTGGGAATTATTCTTTTTTCAGGAAGTTTATATGTTTATTCTTTTACAAGTATAACGACCTTCGCAATGATTACACCTGTTGGTGGACTTGCATTCCTTATTGGTTGGGTGTTACTAGGCGTTGCAGCGATGAGACTATTATAATTGAAAGAACATAGATGTAATTAATAAAAATAAAACAAATGCTCGGATAGCCTGTTTCATAGCTTCTGATTGACGTCTTGTTTGCATTAAAATTATTGCATCACAAACAATGCTAACTACAAGCAAATACACAGCAACAAACAGAAGAATTATCCATCCTGTAATTAAGGCTGTGATACCACAAAGAAAAGAAAGCACTAAACCAATAACTTCCATTTGAATAAATTTTTGATAAGGATGTCTCATTGTGCACCTCGCTAACAAATGGAATAAAGAGGTTGGGATATAACAAATAGTTTTGATCAAAAGACGTATGAAAGCTAGAATAAGCGAAAGAAATATACGGATACTCCTTGAAAATAAAAATCAATTTTCTGCGTGCGATGCAATGCTGTCGCAGTCTTCCTTGTGTCTTATGAGAGCAAGGCCTAGCTGAGCCTCCCGATGCATAAGCATCCGGAGGCTCCCCAGCCGCCTTAGGATAAGTGCTGTATATTCATTCATCGGATTTCTCTTTTGCATGAATACTTTTGTTCCAACCTCTTTATACGGTTTCGCCTATCTATCTTGGAGAATAAGTAGATAATTGTTGACCATATGGGTATGAATAATTGATTTCGTTATCGAATGTAACGTAATCAAGATATACCATTAATAATAAAAATCTGCGCTGTGATCCTTCTTCTCGAATCAAAATATGATCTCTTCCTGCTTCTTCGATATAGCCACGAAACTCTGTTTGTTGTGAGCTATTTTCAAAAGTCATATAGAAAGTGCCTAACTCACCTCTGTTCATGCGTAAAATATTTTCGATAAACGATTGTTGAACTGGTAGACCTCCCATACCACCGGTTTGTGGTGGTTGTTGCTGTGGCTGTTGTTGTCCCCCCTGTTGATTACCTTGATTGAACTGCCTTGTTGGGTATACTGGATAGAATGCAGGTGAAGTGTTTGGATAATAGTAGTATGGTTGTTGAGATTGCGGTTGTTGATAAGGATAGTTTTGATAGTTGGACTGGTTTTCATTTTCACTCATGGATGTTCCCTCCTAATCTGTTCATAGATTTAGCGAATCTAAATAAGCTCGCTTAACGAAATACTTCTGGACAATCTGCAGCAGTTGGTGCATAAAAACAATGAGCCTTATATCTACCAACATTCCACTGACCATACCATTGTTCCGGACATGCGCCTTCAGGCATAAAAAACCATAACGAATTTGAGGCAGGATGTTGCCTTTCTCCTTGTATCACCCTTCGAGCAAGACGTATTTCAGATTGACGTGCTCTTTGATAAAAATAGCCTTTCTGTGTTGCTTCAAATCCACCGGGACTTTGATAAACCATATTGGTTATAGTGCGGATGTTTGGGAAATCTAAACAACTTGCAATCACCCTATTAATACCGGTGTTTCCAACCATCAACATTCCTAAGTCACCATCACCCTCAGCTTCAGCACGCATGAGACGGGCAAGTAATTCTACTTCTGCCTCGTTATGTTTCACAACGGCCATAGAGATACCTCATTTCCATATTTCTCATCTAAAATGTCGATCTCAATATTTATTTTTATGCCTGTATTTCGAATAAAATGACAATAAAAAAAGACTTTCCATCAAAAAGATAGAAAGTCTCTTGCGAACGCTTATATAGATAAATGGTTGGAAAGTTCTTCTTTTTCTAAGAAGTTTCCAACAATAAAGTCGCCAAACTCAGCGTATTTAGTTGTTACCTCATCAAATCTCATTTCATAAACAATTTTTTTGAACTGAAGCGGATCATGGGCAAATAATGTTACTCCCCATTCCCATTCATCTAAACCAATGGAACCTGTGATAATCTCTTTCACTTTTCCGGCGTATTTTCTACCGGTCATTCCATGTTCATATAAAAGTTTTGTGCGTTCTTCTTTTTCAATTTCAAACCAGTTTACACCTGGATCACGACGACGAGCCATTGGATAGAAACAAGCATGCTCCCATTTCGGCATGGTAGGTTTTAGTGCTTCTTTAACGTATGCAGAAAGTTCACGATCCTCACCAGCTTTCATTGGATCATGCATGGTCTTTTCAATAATTGAAACATAAGAATACCCAGGGATTAAGAAGTCGCCAAGTTTTGTCTTATTAATTTCAGTTTTAATTTGCTCTAATTCTTGGAAGCTTTCACGTAAGAAAATAAACATAAAGTCTGCCTTGTTACCAACTACTTTATATATCCCATGGCTCCCTTGTTTTTCTTCTTCTACAGCTTCCCATTTAGAAATTAGTTGTTGGAATTCATCTATAGCTGCTTGTCTTTCTTCCTTAGAAATTAATTTCCAAGATGTCCAATCAAATTGACGTGTATCATGTAGTGCTGACCAACCGTCAACCGTAACTACTGCCTCTGCCATATTTAACAACTCCTTATATAGAAAAAATACATGTTCTGCTTTTACTATAGCATAAGTAGGGTATTCTAATCATATGAAACAAATTTAAAAATCGACTTGAAAGTTTCTATTGTCAATTGTTTGTCAAAAATTATGAATTCATACTATGCGCTTCACTTTATTTGTTTACTGTGATAGTTTATCATGAGAAAGTATTCACAAGTTTGTAAAGGCTACTAGGAGGCATACATTATGGGATTATTCGAACAATTAGCTGAAAAAGTAACGGCTGCTGATAAGAAAATTGTCTTTCCAGAAGGATTAGATGAACGTATATTAACTGCAGCAAGTCGCTTAGCAGAAGAAGGGATCATGACACCAATTTTAATTGGCGGTACACAAGATGTGGAGGCAAAAGCAAAAGATCTTGATGTATCATTAAAAGGTTGTGAGGTTATCGATCCAGCTAACTATGATGAGTTTTCTGACATGGTTTCAGCTTTCGTGGAACGAAGAAAAGGAAAAGCAACAGAAGAAGATGCAAAGAAAATTCTTCTTGACGGAAATTATTTCGGAACCATGCTTGTTTATTTAAATAAAGCGGATGGACTAGTTAGTGGTGCGGCTCATTCCACTGCAGATACTGTACGTCCCGCATTACAAATCATTAAAACAAAAGAAGGCGTAAAGAAAACTTCTGGTGTATTCATCATGGTTCGTGATGAGGAAAAGTATGTATTTGCTGATTGTGCTATCAACATTACACCTGACAGTAATGATCTAGCAGAAATTGCTGTTGAGAGTGCAAAAACAGGGGCTCTATTTGATGTAGATCCTAAAGTTGCTATGTTGAGTTTCTCTACAAAAGGTTCTGCAAAATCACCAGAAACAGAAAAAGTGTCTGAGGCATTAGAAATTGCTAAAGAGAAGGATCCATCTCTAGTAATAGATGGAGAATTCCAATTTGATGCTGCATTTGTTCCAAGTGTAGCAGAGAAAAAAGCTCCTGATTCCGTTCTAAAAGGCAATGCTAATGTATTTGTATTCCCAAGTTTAGAAGCAGGGAACATCGGATATAAGATTGCACAACGTTTAGGTGGATTTGAAGCAGTAGGTCCAATTCTTCAAGGATTGAATCGTCCAGTAAACGATCTTTCCCGTGGATGTAGTTCTGAAGATGTCTATAATTTAGCATTAATAACTGCCGCGCAAGCAGTAGGAGAATAATTAAAAAACTCCCCTTCCGGTAAACAGTTTTTATATTTCACTGTCTACCGGAAGGGGATTATATTTCTGTAGCAGCTATTTAGTACTTATCCATTCTAATTTCCAGCCCCAAATTTAATTTGATTCATTCCGTTTTACCATTTGTTTATAACGTTTTTTGAAATTGACGATTTCCTCTTCTTGGAAAGGAATTTCTACTATTTCATCAGACAATTTTTCCAATGTATGGACAACTCGTTTTTGGACATCATCCACTGTTAAAGCTACTCCTAGTAGTTCAGACAGTGATCCCATAACTTTTGGGTCGACATCAGGATACGTAAACGAAGTCTCCATATTTTTCTTTCCTTTATTATAAAATTCTCGAATAACTTCTGCTCGTTGGTTACTATTTCCTTCTACATCTAAATAAATTTGAACGGAAATACCATTTTTAACTCTGCGTTGAGATATTCCAGCAAATTTTCTTCCTCCAATACTAAGGTCATAATCTCCCGGACAGTAAGAACCTACAATTTCATATGCTTTTATATCGTTGGTTAAATCATGAAACATCGCTTGAATAAATCGCACCATAGCTTCGTAGCAGTCATAGATAGATAAATTCTTTCCTCCAGGAATAATCAGTGAAATATTTAATACTCCTTCATCTAAAGCTACTGCCAAACCACCCGAATTACGAACGACAGCTTGATAATTATTCTGTTCTATAAATTGCATGCCACTATCAATAAAAGGTAACCGTGAATCTGGTATGCCAAGTACTATTGTTTTTGAATGTACCCATAATCGGATCACCGGAGGAGAGGTTTCTTCACTAACAGAAATAGCTAAAGTATCGTCTACAGCAAAAGAAGTTAATGCTGTATTAGGTTTGCCTTCTATGTCAGTTTGAGTTGAATGATCTATATATCGAAATGTTTGATGATGAATAATTTCTTTCCAGTTTTTCATAATTTCCTCCTTGTGCTTTCATCCTCTGTCTAACTATAATATAATATACTAAAATCGTCGAAAAAGATCGGATGGAGACATAAATATGGAATATAAAGACCAACAGCTAACAGAAGAGAAAGTATTTAAAGACCCTGTTCACCGGTACATTCATGTTCGAGATCGGGTGATTTGGGATTTGATAGCTGCTCCTGAGTTTCAAAGACTTCGAAGGGTAAAGCAACTGGGGACGACCAATTTAACTTTTCATGGGGCGGAACATAGTAGATTCAACCACTCACTAGGTGTATACGAAATCGTCAGACGTATCATGATGAACTTTCAGGATCGAGTGAATTGGGATAACGAAGATCGATTGTTATGTCTATGCGCAGCTTTATTGCATGATTTAGGGCATGGACCTTTTTCTCATTCCTTTGAAAAAGTATTCAAACTTGATCACGAGAAATTTACACAACGAATTATTTTAGAAGAAACGACCGTTAATGATATTTTAAATAAGGTATCACCAAACTTTGCACAAAAAGTAGCAGATGTAATAGCAAAAACCTACCCGGATAAGCTTGTCGTGAGCTTGATTTCCAGCCAAATTGATGCAGATAGAATGGATTATTTACAAAGGGATGCATATTTTACGGGGGTCAGCTATGGCCATTTTGACATGGAGAGAATTCTAAGAGTAATGCGACCGATGGATGATCAGGTGGTTATTAAATCGACAGGAATGCATGCTGTTGAAGATTACATTATGAGTCGGTATCAGATGTACTGGCAGGTATATTTTCATCCGGTAACTAGGAGTGCAGAAGTTATTCTCTCGAAAATTTTCCAACGTGCAAAGTATTTGTATGAAGATGATTCGTATACATTTAAATTAAAACCAACACACTTTATCTCATTTTTTAGCGGAGGAGTGGATCTGCAAGATTACTTGAAGATCGACGAGATGATTG
This sequence comes from Oceanobacillus iheyensis HTE831, assembly GCF_000011245.1. Classification (NCBI taxonomy): domain Bacteria; kingdom Bacillati; phylum Bacillota; class Bacilli; order Caryophanales; family Bacillaceae; genus Oceanobacillus; species Oceanobacillus iheyensis. The sequence continues at coordinate 3,132,584 of NC_004193.1, read as the reverse complement.
TGTACTATTATTTTCAGCTATGGCAAGAAGAGAATGATGAAATTTTAGCAGATTTATGTGAAAGATTTATAAATCGTAGACTATTTAAATATGTGGAATACAATCCAGATCCACAGATAAATGCAGGCATGGAATTATATCAATTATTTAATGATGCTGGAATTAACCCTGATTATTATCTTGTCGTTGATTCATCATCGGATTTACCATATGACTTTTATCGACCTGGAGAAGAGGAAGAACGATTACCGATTCATTTATTGATGCCAGATGGCGGGTTAAAAGAATTATCGCGTCATTCCGATATTGTAGAATCTATTTCTGGAAAGAAACGAACGGATCATAAGTTATATTTTCCAAAGGATCGAATACAGGAGATAGAAGATGAAACTTTAAAACAACGTATTATTGATATTCTGTACGGATAAGGAGTGAATGGGTTTGTTAGATAACCACGCAAAACTACTACAGTTTTTTTCAGTAGCTAACAAAGTTACTGGTCGAAAAAAATTACAAAAAATAATTTATATATTGCAGCAATGTGAAGTTCCTTTTGAGGAAAAATATGAGTTCCACTTTTATGGTCCTTATTCTGAAGAACTGACACTACGTGTAGAAGAACTCTGTAATTTAGGATTTGTGGAAGAACAAAAAGAAGAAAAAAGTAGTTATCATCAATATCATTATACGATCACTAATAAAGGGGAATCCTTTTTAACGCAATTTCAAATGGATATGCCCGATATAAAAGAGATGACTATGTTATTACAAGAAAGAAGTTCGCGGTTTCTTGAGTTGGTATCCACTATGCTTTTCTTCTATCAATCTTCCAAAGAAGAAATAATTGAAAAAGTACATACAGTAAAGCCTAAGCAAAAGTATACAGATGAAGAGTTAACAGAAGCATTTCGCTTTATTGAAAAGTTATCGAAAAATCGAGTTACTAAAAATGTACAGACGAACGTGCTACAATAGCATCAATAGTAATTTATTAGGAGGTTATACCACATGAGTTCAGATCAATCTTCCAACAAAAAGAAGAATAATTTTACGATAATAAAAGACGATTCTACAGATGGGCATGGAGGCTACGGTGCTGGAACGATTAGTTTAGAGAATATGTCATCTATCATAGTAGATCCAAATGAAGATAAAGCATATGTGGATATGGCTGCAATGCATGCTAGAAGTGATGTTGAGCGTAGAGTGAAGTGGATTAATGATAGAGAAGAAGTGCAGGGTGGCAAATTATATTGGATCGTATGGGTCACAGTAGAAAAAAATGAAAATGGCCCTTATTATGCTGGTGTAACAGGTTGTGAAATTCGAGTGAATCGGGAGATCAAACGAGCATATAAATCTATGGGTCAGCATGTAAAGCATATGGAAAAATCTCTAAAAGGTCATATTATTGTTGAACATATGGATGATCATTCGAAGAAACTTTTAGGAGACTTCCTTCGTGACTATAAGCCAGACTTCTGGGAAAATTCAACAGAGGAATTAAAACAACAGTTATCATAGTCAATATGGAATATAGTGAATAGATGGGTTCTATTGACCAAAAATAAGAAGAAACGAAGAAGAATTAGTCAATAGAGCACTTCTATTGACCAAAAATAAAGGAAAACGAAGAAGAATTAGTCAATAGAGCACTTCTATTGACCAAAAATAAGGAAAAACAAAGAAGAATTAGTCAATAGAGCACTTCTATTGACCAAAAAAAGGGAAAAACGAAGAAGAATTAGTCAATAGAGCACTTCTATTGACCAAAAATAAAGGAAAACGAAGAAGAATTAGTCAATAGAGCACTTCTATTGACCAAAATAAGGGAAAAATGAAGAAGAATTAGTCAATAGAGCAGCCCGATCGACCATGAAATATAGAAAAAGTTAAGCGCGCTAACTTTAAGTGTAAAAGAAGACGATAGCTCTAGCAGGGACAGCGTGGGGATAAAGGTTCTTCATTAGTCGAAGTTGTTGCTGTTAAAAAATGTCCGTCTGCAATAAAAACCAAATACAATCAGATTTTATATTAAATATCTTAAATTGATGAAAATGATCCAGTTAAGTGATCAAATGTTACGATTTTGTGAATGAATGAAGAACTTTACAAGAAAATCTTGTACTTTTTGTCAAAAATTTGTAAACTATTGAATACATGGGCTCACTCATGTTTACTAGGACAAAAAAACAGCCAGCTATCGATACCCTCGATACTGGCTGTTTTTTTGTGTGAATTCTAATGTAACCTAGAAGAATTCATCAAAGATTTTTTTCATGAAGCCCTTCTGATCATTTTCTTCTTCCTCTAGATCTTCGGGATGATTTCTATCTGTACAGTAGCCGAGTGGTTCTGTACCTTTCTCAAAAAACATAATACGACTTTGGCCACAGGAGGATGTAGCTCTCTTTCCGCTCACAGGATCAATTGGTAAGCCGATTACCCCAGAAGGCATCGCAAATGTGTGTTTGCTTGATGGTTCGTGAATAGCTTCCATATAATTAGCCCAGATTTGTTTAGAGAAAGTAGTTTCTTGAACTTGCGTTATTTTACGGTGATCATCATAACCTACCCATATACCAGTAACAACCTCCGGACTATAACCTACCATCCAGCTATCGTAATCTGTCGTACCTGATTTACCAGCATAAATGTTGGAAAGTTGATGATTAATCGTCGAACCAGTAACACTTGTATAATTATTTAATTCTTCATCAAACATACCGGTCAATAATTGAGTAAGTATAAACGTATTTTTCTCGTCTAAAACTTGATCTAATTTATCATTATCATGCTCATAAACTGTATTTCCTTTTTTATCGATTATTTTTCGTATGGTATAGGGTTCAATTTCTTTTCCACCGTTAGCTATCCTGCCATAAGCTTGCGTTAATTCTAAGACGCTAATAGATGAAGTACCTAAAGCTAAGGAAGGTACAGCATCAAGTTCACTTGTAATACCAAAATCTTTAGCTGTTTCCACTAGATTTTTCGGCCCAAGATACAAATTAGTCTTTACTGCATAGATATTATCAGAAAGTGCAATCGCTTGTGCTAGAGTAATTGGGCCATTCGCGTAATAGCCGTTAAAATTTCCAGGCTGATAGGTTGTCCCATCTTCTAAAGTAAATGTCGTCGCCTCGCTCACCAATCGAGTACTTGGTGTATAACCATTCTCGAGAGCTTCATAATAAAGGATTGGTTTGAAAGAAGAACCTGCCATTCTTTTTGATTTGGTAGATCGATTATAACTACTGGTTAGGTAATTTTTTCCGCCAGTCATGGCAGTAATTTCTCCAGTTTTAGGGTTAATAGACACCCCAGCTGTTTCTAAATCCTCTGAACCATTCATATTCTTGGATACTGCCTCATCCATTTCTGATTGATGAGATAGATCTAATGTAGTATATAATTCATATCCACCTGATTGTATTTCTTCAGTAGCAATGTCTAATAGTTCAGCAGCTTCTAAAACCGCTTCATCGGAGAAGTATGGTGCAACTTCTTCCTCTGCAGCAGTTTCAGCATAGATTAATTTTTCTTGGGTTGCACGATTGTACCCCTCTTGTGTAATCACACCATGTTGAAGCATTTCAGATAATATAAGTTGTTGACGTTCATTAGCCAATTTTTCATTATTTAATGGAGAATAATAGGTGGGTCCTTTAGGAATTCCTGCTAGCATTGCTGCTTGCGCTAATGATAAATCTGTTGCTGTCGTATCAAAAAAATAACGACTAGCAGCTTCAATTCCATAAGCGCCATGTCCGTAATAGATGGTATTTAGATATCCTTCTAAAATCTCTTCTTTTGAGTAAAACATTTCTAAACGTATAGCATAAAAAGCCTCCTGTATTTTTCGAGACCATTTTTTTTCAGGAGAGAGATAAAGATTCCTTGCATATTGTTGTGTTATTGTACTAGCTCCTTCTTTTAAGGAACCATGCGTTATATTTGTCCAAATCGCTTTTGCGATTCGTTGATAATTAAATCCATTATGTTCAAAAAACTGCTGATCTTCGATAAGTAAGGTGGCTTGGATGATATTTTTGTTCATATCTTCAAGCGGGACCCATTCCATGGAGTTTAACAAGCGTTCTTCTCCAATTTTTTCATCATATCGATCGTAGACGGTTGTTGGTTGTTTACCAGCTAATTCTGGTGGTCCGAGTAGATAAGAAATGATATATGTACCTAGTATAGCCGTTATAACTAAACCAACGATTACCCATATAATGGTTCTTATTCTTTTCCAAATTTTCGATTGCTTCATCATATTCGTCTCCATTACTTTTCAAGCGTTATATAACCATTATTGGAAAGGAATCATGAATATAAACGTTTGTTCGAAAATTCTTGCACTAACGAATAGTATTGATTATCACCACCGTTTATCGCTATAATAGGTACATTAATAAAATAGTGCGAAATAAACTGTAATTTAACAAAGAAGAATAGTCGAGTTCTTGACGAGCTATATACGAATCCTTCGCAGGAATTAAAAAATGGTAAGGATGTAATAACGAAACTGAGGCGATGCTATGACAAAAGGACGAAAAGAAGTAAATATTGAACTGAAGACAATGATTCATGACATAGAGACTGGGGATAAAGAAACACAGAAACAATCGTTCTCAGGAGAATTAATGGTTCAAGGAAAGTTTGATGTTTTACGATATACAGAGGTTTTAGAGGACGGACAAAAAATTCAAAATATGATTACGATCCAACCAGAAAGAGTGGCTATTCGACGATCAGGTGCAATTAAGATGAGTCAACAATTTCAAGAAAATAGCCGAACGGAAAATATTTACCAACATATGCACGGAAGCATGCGCATGGAAACTTTTACAAACAGGATTTCTTTTGAAAAAGAAAATGACGATAAAGGAAATCTACAAATGGATTATAAAATGAAACTCAATGGACAATTAGAAAGAGAACATAGATTGGTACTGACATATTCTTAGGAGGACATCGACATGAACGTATTAGAACAAACGGAACAAAAATTAAAAGAACAAATTCATCATGCTGTTATTCACGCGGAACTAGCAACAGAGGATCAGGTACCTGATATCATTCTGGAAAAACCGAAAGATAAAGCTCATGGAGACTTCGCTACTAATATCGCGATGCAACTAGCACGAGTTGCCAAAAAAGCACCTCGACAAATTGCAGACGACATCGCCAGCAAGCTAAATAAATCAGAAGCGTCTGTTGAAAAAGTTGAAATTGCAGGGCCTGGATTTATTAATTTTTTCATGAAGCAAGACTTCTTAGGTGAAGTGATTGATACCGTATTATCTGCAGGTGATAATTACGGAAAATCAACAGGTGGAAATGGAGAAAAAGTCCAAGTAGAATTTGTATCTGTAAATCCAACCGGGGACTTGCATTTAGGGCATGCTCGAAATGCTGCTTTTGGGGATGTGCTTTGTAATGTATTTGCAGCTGCTGGTTATGAAGTTGAGAGAGAATATTATATTAATGATGCAGGAAACCAAATAAACAATCTTGGATTATCTGTAGAAGCACGTTACTTGCAAGAAATTGGTCAAGATGTGGATATGCCAGAGGATGGTTATCAAGGTCAAGCCATTATCGAAATTGCTAAAGAGCTAGTGAAGAAAGATGGAGAAAAATGGGCGGATAAAGATCATGAAGAACGCTTAGATTTCTTTAAAGAGTATGGTTTAAAAGCATCATTAAGAAATATCGAATCGGATTTAAAAGACTTTCGTGTAGAATTTGATCATTGGTTCTCCGAGCGTTCTCTATTTAAAGATGGACAAATTGATGACACATTAGCCGTGCTTGATGATGGTGGCTATACATTTGAAAAAGACGGAGCACTTTGGTTTAAAACGACGGAATTCGGTGATGATAAAGACCGCGTATTAATTAAAGGTGATGGGAATTATACTTATTTAACCCCAGATATCGCATACCACAAAAACAAGCTAGATCGCGGATTTGATCGTATTATAAATGTATGGGGATCAGACCATCATGGCTATATTCCACGTATGCGTGCTGCTCTTCAAGCATTGGGATATCCAGTGGAAAAATTTGATGTGAAAATTATTCAAATGGTAAATCTATTTGAAGCAGGCGAAAAAGTGAAGATGAGTAAGCGTACAGGAAAGGCTGTTTCACTTCGAGAATTGATGGATGAGGTAGGAATTGATGCAGTTCGATATTATTTCGTTGCACGTTCCAACGATTCACAATTAGATTTCGATATGGATTTAGCAAAGTCGCAATCTAACGACAACCCAGTGTACTATGCACAATACGCACATGCACGTATTTGCACCATGCTTTCTCAGGCAAAAAGTAAAGGATTCAATACCGAAGCTGAATTTGATGCATCTTTATTAACAGCTGAGAAAGAATTAGATCTATTGAAGAAAATTGGTGAGCTTCCACAAATGATAGTTGATGCTGCTGATAAGCATACACCACATAAAGTGACTCAATATATCTTTGAACTTGCTACATTATTACACAGCTTCTATAATGCTGAAAAAGTATTAGATGCGGATAATGAAGCTAGAACACATGCACGAATAGCTCTAATGAAAGCTGTTCGTCAAACACTCGCAAATGCTATGACAATTATCGGAATCTCTGCACCAGAGAAAATGTAAATAATCTTAGAAAGCCTATCCCTTTTCGATTTCAAAAGGGGGTAGGCTTTTTTGGGAGTCCAGAAAAAATGATAGGTAAGCCTTATTACGTTTCGTTAAACGGAAGCAACAATTACATGAACAATCTCCCTAAAATGAATTTTTAAAATTTTACCTAAAATATATTGACTGAATGATCATTCATGTTTAAAGTAATAGATAAGGATTTCTTTCACGCAAGAAAATGTAATCGTTATCAAAAGGATACTACACAAAGAGGGGGAGCAGACGGTGGATACTTTTCTAATTATCAATTGGATTGCATTTTTGGCTATTACTATTTATGCTTTTTATTTATTTGCCAAAGTAATTGCAACCCGAATCGCTTATATTAGGCTAGGAAAGAAATCAGAGTTTGATGGTGAATTTAAATTGCGCTTGAAGCGAATTGGAAAAATTGTATTTGGTCAATCCAAACTTCTGAAGGATAAGAAGTCTGGAGCAATTCACGTTATGATGTTCTATGGTTTTATTTTAGTTCAATTTGGTGCAATTGATATGTTTGTAAAGGGTTTATCTCCAGGTAATCATCTGCCATTTGGTATGTTTTATCCTGGATTTGTATTCTTTCAAGAACTAGTAACCTTGATGATTTTAGTTGCAGTTATTTGGGCGTTTTATCGTCGATATATGGAAAAGCTAGTGCGACTTAAAAGGGGATTCAAAGCAGGATTAGTGTTAATTTTTATCGGTACATTAATGGTCTCTGTGCTATTTGGAAATGGTATGGCAATGATTTGGCATGGGCATGAGATTACCTGGGCCGAGCCTGTTGCTAGTGTATTTGCTCTTGCTTTTAGTTGGGCGTCAGCAGAAACAGCTACCGTATTGTTTTACATTGCTTGGTGGGTACATACAATTACCCTCCTTACCTTTTTAGTTTATGTTCCACAATCAAAGCACGCCCATTTAATCGCTGCGCCGATTAATGTATTTTTGAGTAAAAAAGTTCCAGGTAAATTGAAGAAATTAGATTTTGATATGGAAAATGTAGATGAAGAAAGTGAAGAGGAAATTGCTTTCGGTGTTGGGAAAGTAGAAGATTTTGAACAGCATCAAATGATTGATTTTTATGCGTGTGTAGAATGTGGACGTTGTACGGATGTTTGCCCAGCCTCAGGTACAGGGAAAATGTTATCTCCAATGGATATCATGATTAAAGTTCGTGATCATTTAACAGAAAAAGGAGCTGCGATAACCGGTAAATCATCTTGGGTGCCGTCTTATGCATTTTCGGGTAGTGCTGGGAATCAAGCTTCAGCGGATAAAGAAGTTGCTGCAACTATTCAAAGCTCTAGTTTGATTGGTGATGTAATCACAGAAGAGGAACTTGCTGGATGTACAACTTGTCGTAACTGTGAGGATGCCTGCCCAGTAAATAATGAACACGTGGGTACGATTATTGATATGCGTCGTTACTTAGTTATGACAGAAGGAAAAATGGATTCAGATATCCAACGTGCTGTTACGAATATCGAGAGACAAGGTAACCCTTGGGGACTTTCCAAAAAAGATCGCGTAAAATGGCGCGATGAAGATGAATCTGTTTATATTCCTACGGTAAAAGAATTGAAGAAAGAAGATAAGTCGTTTGAATATCTATTCTGGGTAAGTTCTATGGGTGCCTTTGATAGCCGCAGCCAAAAAATTGCCCTTGCTTTTGCAAAGCTAATGAATCAAGCTGGTGTAAGCTTTGCTATCTTAGGGAATACAGAAGCAAACTCTGGAGATACAGCTCGTCGTATTGGTAATGAGTTTTTATTCCAAGAAATTGCTGAGAAAAATATTAAGCAATTTAATAAACATGACGTCAAGAAAATTGTCACGATTGATCCGCATGCTTACAATATATTTAAGAATGAATATCCTGACTTTGGATTTGAAGCAGAAGTATATCATCACACACAAATGCTTTATGATCTAGTAATGTCAGATAGACTTAAACCAGAAAGAGCAATAAACGAAAGGTTAACCTATCACGACTCTTGTTATCTAGGAAGGTATAATGGTGTGTATGATCCACCACGAGAAATTTTAAAATCCATTCCTGGTCTAGAGTTAGTAGAAATGAATCGTAGTCGTGAGAACGGTATGTGCTGTGGTGCTGGTGGTGGCCTGATGTGGACGGAAGAGACTACGGGAGGAAGAATTAATGTGGCTCGTACGGAACAGGCATTGCAAGTAGAACCGACTATGATATCTAGCGCTTGCCCATACTGCCTCACGATGTTGAGTGATGGAACAAAAGCAAAAGAAGTGGAAGAGGATATCGGTACAATGGATGTAGCTGAAATACTAGCAATCTCTGTATTGGATAAAGAAGAGGTAAAAACAGCATAATGTGTTTCTTCCAACGGCCACAATTTTAAATTTAAATTGAAGCAGAGGCTTAGGTGAACATAGTAGTCCTTTGGGGGAAGTGGTTATCAATCTTATCTTCTTGTTTCCATGAGCTATCAGCCGTTTTTATCAAAAACTTTTGGTTTTGACCGATCCCCTTTCGTCTTTGATAAATATGGAAGTAGGGAGGTATATCCTCTCTATTTTCCCATGTCAATATTGAACGAGCGTTCAATCATTATAAGGAGGTAAGAAAATGAGAAAATCAGTAATCGTATCTGGTGCGCGAACACCTTTTGGGAAATTTGGTGGAGCTTTAAGGCCGTTAAAAGCAACAGAGCTTGGAGGTATTGCAATTAAAGAAGCCATGGAACGAGCAAATATTGCAAATGATGTCGTTGATGAGGTAATCATGGGAACCGTATTACAAGGCGGTCAAGGACAAATCCCATCACGTCAAGCGGCAAGAATTGCTGGTCTTCCATGGGAGACGCGATCGGAAACAATTAATAAAGTATGCGCATCTGGAATGCGAAGTGTTACGTTAGCAGATCAGTTAATCCGTCTAGGAGAAGAGGAGATCATTGTAGCAGGTGGAATGGAGAGCATGAGTAATGCCCCGTACTTTTTACCGGATGCACGTTGGGGAAACCGAATGGGAGATAAATCGGTTGTAGATATGATGGTTCATGATGGTCTTACTTGTACATTTACAGGAAATCATATGGGGAACTATGGTAATTCTACAGCAGAAGATTTAGAGATTTCTAGAAAGCGCCAAGATGCTTGGGCATTTCGCAGTCATCAAAAATCGGTTGAAGCCATCGAATCGAATAAGTTTGCTGATGAGATTGTACCTGTAGAAATTCCTAATCGAAAAGGCGATCCAATAATAGTTGATACAGATGAAGCACCACGTAAAGATACGACGATAGATAAATTATCATCCTTACGTCCAGCATTTGATAAAGAGGGATCGATAACTGCGGGGAATGCTCCTGGAGTAAATGATGGAGCGGCAGCATTTGTCGTCATGTCGGATGAAAAAGCTGCGGAATTAAATAAAGAACCCCTTGCTTATATTCTCGGTCATGCAGAAGTTGCTGTAGAAGCAAAGGACTTCCCGCAAACACCCGGAATTGTAATTAATAAATTGTTAGAAAAAACGGGCACTTCTAAAGAAGAAATTGACCTATACGAAATCAATGAAGCATTTGCAGTTGTTGCGCTTGCGAGTGGACAGATTGCAGATATCGATGAAGAAAAAATAAATGTAAATGGTGGAGCCGTTGCACTTGGTCATCCAATAGGGGCAAGTGGAGCACGTATCATTCTTACGCTTATCCATGAATTAAAACGTCGTGGCGGCGGAAAGGGAATCGCTGCTATTTGTAGTGGAAGTGGGCAAGGAGATGCCATTCTTATTGAAGTACCAGCTGAAAATTAACGAGGAGGGATAACTATGAATATCCAAAATGTTATGGTGGTCGGAGCAGGACAAATGGGCGCAGGTATTGCGCTTGTTTGTGCTCGTTCGGGTTACCAAGTTTACCTATTTGATGAAAGTAAAGAAGCACAGCAACGAGGATATGCGCAAATTGAAAAAATACTAGAAAAAGATGTAACCAAAGATAAGATCTCTGAAACAGAAAAAAACCAAGCATTAAACCGGATTACGTTAGCTAACGAAATCAAAGAAGTAGGAAATTGTGATATGGCGATAGAAGCTGTAGTCGAAAATATGAACGTGAAGATGTCTGTTTTCCAAGAGTTAGATAAATATGCACCTAGTCATGCTATATTAGCCTCCAATACATCATCATTACCAATTACAGAAGTAGCAGCAGTAACAAATCGACCACAACAAGTTATCGGCATGCACTTTATGAACCCAGTACCGATCATGAAACTAGTGGAAATTATTCGTGGCTTAGAAACAAGTGATGAAACGTATCAATTTGTTCATGAAATGTCAGAATCATTAGGTAAATCAACTGTTGAGGTACGAGATTTTCCGGGATTTGTAGCCAATCGTGTCTTGATGCCGATGATAAATGAAGCCGTTTACACCGTATTTGAAGGTGTGGCTTCTCCGCAAGATGTAGATCAAGTAATGAAGCTAGGCATGAACCACCCGATGGGACCTTTACAACTTGCTGATTTTATTGGATTGGATACATGTCTATATATTATGGAGGTATTACATGAAGGATTTGGAGATAGTAAATACCGCCCGTGTCCATTATTAAGGCAGTATGTTAAAGCAGGTCGTCTAGGTAAGAAAGTAGGTCGGGGTTTTTACACATATGATTAATACTCACTAGAGAGAGGTGTCTGTCATGTCGATGTTAATGCTATCTGATGAACAAAAAATGTTACAAAAAATGGTGCGTGATTTTGCAACACAAGAAGTGATTCCAGAAGTAGAGCGAATGGAATCAGAAGATCGTTTTCCGAAAGAATTAATCCAAAAAATGGGGGAGCTTGGATTAATGGGAATTCCTATTCCAGAGGCATATGGAGGGAGTGGGATGAGTTATACCTCATATATTCAAGTCATCCATGAAATATCTAAGTTTAGTGCTACCTTAGGGGTAATCCTATCGGTACATACATCGGTTGGAACAAATCCGATTTTGTATTTTGGTACAGAAGATCAAAAACAAAGGTTTATACCTAAATTAGCAAAAGGAGAGTATTTAGGTGCTTTTGCTTTAACTGAATCAGGATCAGGGTCGGATGCAAGTAGTATGAAAACCACTGCTAAATTAATAGATGATATGTATGTTTTGAATGGATCAAAGGTTTTTATTACCAATGGAGGAGAAGCAGATACGTATATTACATTTGCTCGAACCGGTGATTCGCCAAAAGACATCAGTGCATTTATCGTCGAAAAAGACGCTCCTGGTTTTATTATTGGAAAAAAAGAAAAGAAAATGGGATTGCATGGATCGAATACAGTGGAAATTATCTTTGAAAACTGTCGAATTCCGAAAGAAAACCTACTAGGCGAAAGAGGCAAGGGATTTAAGATTGCAATGGCAAATCTCAATATAGGTCGTATTGGTATTGCTGCTCAAGGACTTGGAATAGCAGAAGCAGCATTAAATTATGCAGTTACTTATGCAAAAGAGAGAGAACAGTTTGGGAAGCCCATCGCAGCGAACCAGGGGATATCTTTTAAATTGGCCGAGATGGCAACGAATGTAGAGTCTGCGAAGCTATTAACATATCAGGCTGCTGCATTGATTGAAGCGGGAAAGCAATGTGGTAAAGAAGCATCAATGGCAAAAATGATGGCAACAAAAACAGCAATGAATAATGCAATAGAAGCAGTTCAAGTATTTGGCGGATACGGTTATACAAAGGAGTATCCTGTAGAAAGATTATTCCGGGATGCAAAAGTTACAGAAATATACGAAGGTACCAATGAAATTCAGCATATTGTAATTGCAAAACATCTACTAAATGATGAAGGGATGCATGGTTAATGAATTTTCAATTAACAGAAGAACAAGAAATGCTGCGTAAAATGGTCCGCGATTTTGCGGAAAAAGAAGTTGCACCTACAGCATCTGAGCGTGATGAGGAAGAACGCTTTGACCGTTCTATCTTTGATCAAATGGCACAGTTAGGTTTAACCGGTATCCCGTGGCCAGAAGAATATGGTGGGATTGGTTCGGATTATTTGAGCTACGTTATTGCGGTAGAAGAACTTTCTCGTGTATGTGCATCTACAGGAGTAACATTGTCAGCTCATTTATCTTTAGCAAGCTGGCCGATATTTAAATATGGAACAGAAGATCAAAAGAAAAATTTCTTGCAACGATTAGCCACAGGTGAAGCATTAGGGGCCTATGCTTTATCTGAGCCAGGAGCTGGAAGTGACGTTGTATCCATGAAAACCACAGCAAGAAGAGACGGTGAAGATTTTGTCATTAATGGGAATAAGGTATGGATTACCAATGGTGGCGTAGCTGATATTTATATTGTATTTGCGAAAACTGACACGGATGCAAATCATAAAGGAATTAGTGCATTTATTATTGAAAAAGGTACAGAAGGATTCAGGTTTGGGAAAAAGGAGAAAAAGCTCGGCATTCGTTCATCACCGACCACCGAATTAATTTTTGAAAACTGTCGAATTCCTAAATCGAACTTACTTGGTAATGAAGGAGAAGGATTTAAAATTGCCATGACTACATTAGATGGAGGAAGAAATGGCATTGCTGCACAAGCTGTAGGTATTGCGCAAGGCGCATTGGATGCTGCTTCGGATTATGCCAAAGAACGCCAGCAATTTGGTAAGCCGATTGCTGAAAATCAAGGAATCTCTTTTAAACTAGCAGATATGGCAACAGAGATAGAGGCAGCCCGTCTATTAACTTATCAAGCAGCTTGGCTGGAATCAGCTGGTTTACCGTATGGTAAAGCTTCTGCCATGTCGAAGTTATTTGCTGGAGATGTGGCAATGAAAAGTACTGTAGAAGCAGTTCAAGTATTTGGTGGCTATGGATATACCAAAGATTATCCAGTAGAAAGATATATGCGCGATGCTAAAATCACGCAAATTTATGAAGGAACAAATGAGGTACAACGGCTGGTGATCGGTAGAATGGTAACTAAATAATGACAGAATTAAAGTAAGGAAAGGAGGACCTCATAAAAATGGCAGAAGATCGAATTCTTTCATCGGTCAAGGATCAGCAACTTGTTAGTAAGCGACGTAATCAAATAATTAAAGGTGCCATGCGCTTGTTCCAAGAAAAAGGTTTCCATCGCACAACGACTAGAGAAATAGCGAAGGAATCAGGTTTTAGTATCGGTACATTATATGAATATATACGGACAAAAGAAGATGTTTTATTTTTAGTATGTGAGTCGATTCATGATCAAGTAAGAGATCGAATAGCAGATTCTATGGAAGTAGAAAATCCTTCGATAGAAAGTATGCGTATGGCCGTTCGATCTTTTTTCTACCTTATGGATGATATGCAAGATGAAATATTAATGTTGTATCAGGAGACTAAATCACTTAAAAAGGAAACAAGAGACTTTGTTTTGCAGCAAGAAAGAGCCGTGGTTGATATAATGATAAAATTATTATCAACCTGTCTAGAAAGAAATAAACAAGATAAAGAAATATGTCTTATTGCCAATAATATTGTTGTTGGAGGTCATATGTGGGGATTCCGGCGTTGGATCATCCAAAAAGAATTTACACTTGAAGAATACATTGATTTACAAATGAAACATTTACAGCAACTCACTAAATAAAATCGTGATAATTATCCATGTGGTAAATGGCATGTTGACGAAAGGTCGAAATATGTGGATTATGGAAGTAAAAAGTTGAGAATTAAATTTCTCAACTTTTTATGTCTTATATGTGGAATATTGCATCTATCTTTGTTTATAATGTAAAATATGTTTATCAAGTTGTAATCATCTGCAATTGTCTTGCATAATAGACAAGAGTGAACGGACATTTATTTAATGATTAATTATGAGCAAGGTAGATGTCCGCAGAATAAAGTTTTATGTTATTGTAGATGAGTTAATTTCATAAACATAGTTATTAATGTAATTATGGAATTGATTCAGGTAGTAATAGTTCAACTATGAACTGGATATACAAAAGGTACATAGGCAGTAAGATTTGCCTTGATTATATTTGCTAAGGGAGTGCATGAACGTGAGTTTGCAACAATTAACCCATGATGAGATTGACCATTTATCCATGATTGAGCTAGGAGTAAAAATTCTTAAAGAAGAAAACAAAGCAATGAATTATAAGGTAATATTCAATAAGATTGCTGAGTTGAAAGATTTTACCGATGAGCAAAAACAAAATATGATGGCACAATTCTATACGGATATGAATGTGGATGGTCGTTTTCTTACATTAGGTTCTGGTATGTGGGGATTGAAACGATGGTATCCGGTAGAACAAGCAGAGGAAGAAATTACGGAAGAACCGAAGAAAAAAACGAAGAAGAAAAAGAAGAAAGCAGAAGTCATTGATGACGTGGATGATGACCTGGATGTAACAGATGATGAAATCGATGATATTGTTAGCGATCTAGGTGATGATTTAGATGATGACGATTTTGAAGATGATTTAGATGAAGATTTAGAGGATCTTGAAGATGAAGTCGATGAGCTTGAAGCGGATGAAGATGTAGAAGATGAAAACGATGATGACAATACTCGTTAAGAAGTCTTGACATTTTACAAGACAATGAGTACAATCTTTATTGGGCTCTTTGAATCGAAATACAAAGCGTTTTCCCAGTTAAATGGGGGAACGCTTTTCTTATTTTATTTTCCCCTTTAGCCATACTAGGAATAATAAAATATCATAGATAGAAAGAAGGATGAAGAACGTGACAAAGTATATCTTCGTTACTGGAGGAGTAGTATCTTCTCTAGGTAAAGGAATAACAGCAGCATCTTTAGGTCGTTTACTGAAAAACCGTGGATTAAGTGTGACTATCCAAAAATTTGATCCATATATTAATGTGGATCCTGGAACAATGAGTCCATATCAACATGGTGAAGTATTTGTAACACAAGATGGAGCGGAAACGGACTTAGACTTAGGTCATTATGAACGCTTTATTGATATTAACTTGAACAAATACAGTAACATTACAACAGGAAAAGTTTATTCAAGCGTTATTCGTAAGGAACGTCGCGGAGATTATCTTGGTGGTACTGTTCAAGTAATTCCTCATATAACGAATGAGATAAAAGATCAAGTGTTTCGAGCAGGTGAAGCAACTGGTGCAGATGTAGTAATTACAGAAATTGGTGGAACAGTTGGGGATATTGAATCTCTTCCATTCCTTGAAGCCATTCGTCAAATAAAAAGTGATGTGGGTCGTGACAGTGTTATGTATGTACATTGTACATTAGTTCCCTATATTAAAGCAGCTGGCGAAATGAAAACTAAACCAACCCAACACAGTGTTAAAGAATTACGTTCACTGGGAATTCAACCAGATGCGATTGTATTACGTACAGAAATGGCGATAAGCAAAGATATGAAAGAAAAGATTGCTTTATTCTGTGATATTGATGATAAATCAGTTATTGAAATGCGTGATGCGGACACACTTTACCAAGTACCAATCGCTCTACAAGAAGAAAAGCTAGATCAAATTACTTGTAATCATTTTGGACTTGATTGTCCAGAAGCGGATATGGAAGAATGGAAAGGTCTTGTGAATAAGGTCCGTAACTTAAGTAAAACAACTCATATAGGACTTGTTGGTAAGTATGTAGAACTTCCAGATGCTTATTTATCTGTTGTAGAGTCTTTAAAACATGCAGGATATGATTATGATACTGATGTGAAGATACATTGGATTAACTCGGAATTACTATCTGAAGAGCAAATTAAAGAGGAACTATCCAAAGTGGACGGTGTATTAGTTCCAGGTGGATTCGGAGATCGAGGTATTGATGGAAAAATTGAAGCGATTCGTTATGCTCGTGAGAACAATATTCCGTTCTTTGGTATATGCTTAGGAATGCAATTAGCTTCTGTAGAATTCGCTCGTAACGTGGTGGGTCTTTCTCAAGCCCATTCAGCGGAAATCAATCCACATACACCGCATCCAGTCATTGATTTACTACCAGAACAAAAGGATATCGAGGATTTAGGTGGTACCCTTCGTTTAGGTGCATATCCTTGTAAACTTGTTGATGGTACAAAAGCGAAAGAGGCATATGATGGTGCAGATGTTATTGAAGAAAGACATCGTCATCGTTATGAATTTAATAATGTATATAGAGATCAAATGGCGGAGAAAGGTTTTGTGTTTTCTGGTACAAGCCCAGATGGTCGTTTAGTGGAAACAATTGAAGTGAAAGACCATCCGTGGTTTGTAGCTTGTCAATTCCATCCAGAATTTACTTCACGCCCAACTCGTGCACAAAGCTTATTTAAAGGGTTTATTGGCGCTTCCGTCGACTATCGTAAAGGTTAATAATTTTATCATAAAACTGCTCAAATTTTTATTGTTTGAGCAGTTTTTTGTATAGAGAATTAACAAATTTATGTGCAGTGTATCACTATATTAGATGTTTTTAAAGCAGACGATTACTAACAGTTACTATTATTTTCCATTTTAAATTGGTAAAATTAGAATAAGTTATTACCATTTTTAGTAATAGGGGTTTGTAGAAAACTCTTTTTTTATTTAGCAGGATTATTTTTTGTAGTCATCGAATTTTATTACTACAAGAAATAAAACACAGGGGGAGAAAAGTTATGGGGAATTCAATTTTAGTAGTAGATGATCAACCAGGTATCAGATTGTTATTAAGTGAAGTGCTATCAAATAAAGGGTATACAGTAACCCTTGCAGAAACTGGAAAAGATGCAATCGATAAGCTAGGTGAAAAATTATATGATTTAGTGATTTTAGATTATAAGCTTCCTGTGTTGGATGGTAAGGAGGTAATTAAGCAAATGGACTCTTCCAAATACAATACAAAGATTGTTGTTATGAGTGGAATGGCCGAAAGTATTCAAGAAGAAATAGCAGAATATAAAGTTGAAAAATTGATATCAAAACCGTTTAATTTAAATGATTTGTGCTCCGATGTAGAAGGTATATTAGAAGATTAATACAGATAGAATGAATCTAACTTGTTGCACCAGAGACTGGTAGTTGGTATTCTTAATAATGTAATAAAAATGATATTGTTTTTTATTGCTATGTAAATATAAGGAGGAACTTTTCATGCCTTTAGTATCAATGAAGGAAATGCTCGAAAAAGGTAAAGAGAATGGCTATGCGGTAGGTCAGTTTAATATAAACAATCTAGAGTATGTACAAGCTATTCTTCAAGCTGCGGAAGAAGAGAAGTCACCAGTTATTCTTGGTGTTTCTGAAGGAGCTGGAAAATATATGGGTGGTTTCAACGTAGTCGTTGCTATGGTGAAATCATTAATGGATTCTTATGGTACAACTGTACCGGTTGCGATTCATTTAGATCATGGATCTAGCTTCCAAAAATGTGCAGAAGCAATCCATGCTGGTTTTACTTCTGTTATGATAGATGGATCTCATTCTCCAATCGAAGAAAATATCGCCGTTACAGGAAAAGTTGTTGAATTAGCGCAAATCCACGGTGTATCTGTTGAGGCAGAAGTTGGAACTGTTGGTGGGGAAGAAGATGGAGTAATCGGCGGAATTATGTATGCTGATTTAGAAGAGTGTCAACGTCTTGTTAAAGAAGCTGAAATAGATTGCTTAGCTCCAGCACTAGGTTCCGTTCATGGAGAATATCAAGGAGAACCAAATCTAGGATTTAAAGAAATGGAAGAAATTTTAAACGCAGTTAATGTACCTTTAGTACTTCATGGTGGTACAGGAATTCCAACAAAGGATATTCAAAAAGCTATCTCTTTAGGAACTGCTAAAATTAATGTAAATACTGAAAATCAATTAGCTCAAACAAGAGCAGTAAGAAAGACATTAGAAGAAAAACCAAATCTTTATGACCCTCGTAAGTACTTAGGGCCAGGAACTGCAGCAATTAAAGAAACCGTAAAAGGTAAAATGCGTGAATTTGGTTCTTCTAACCAAGCATAATCACATAAATGAAATCAAAGAGCTGTACCAATGGTGCAGCTTTTCCAACAGTTTTCACAAAAAAGCGAGGAGGAATTGTAATGAAATTTTTTATTGATACAGCTAATATTGATGATATTCGAGCTGCGAATTCATTAGGTATACTAGCAGGTGTAACAACAAACCCGAGCTTAGTGGCTAAAGAAGGAGTTTCTTTCCACGATCGTTTACGTGAAATTACAAAAGAAGTATCTGGCTCTGTGAGTGCAGAAGTTATTTCTGAAGATGCAGAAGGCATGATAGAAGAAGGAAAAGAGTTAGCAGCTATTGCTCCTAACATTACAGTAAAAGTTCCAATGACATTAGAAGGCTTAAAAGCCGTTAAAGTTTTTAGTGAGTTAAATATCAAAACAAATGTAACACTTATTTTTAATGCGAATCAAGCGCTACTTGCAGCACGTGCTGGTGCGACATATGTATCTCCGTTTTTAGGCCGTTTAGATGATATTGGACAAGATGGCATGACTCTAATTTCTGCCATTGCTGAAATTTTTGATAGACACAGTGTGTCCACAGAAATTATTGCAGCATCTATACGCCATCCACTTCATGTAACCGATGCTGCACTTAATGGTGCACATATTGCGACTATTCCTTACAAAGTATTGGAACAACTTGTGAAGCACCCACTTACAGATCAAGGTATCCAAAAATTCCTAGATGATTGGAATAGCCAAAAATAATTACATGAATTTGGTAAATTAGGAAACACTACAAATGTAATGATGTTAAACAAGCCTACTAACAACATACAGTGTGTTCAACAAAGAACACCTCTTTAGGAATGAGGTTTTCATATGCAAAAATTATTAATTGAAGGTGGTCATGATCTAACTGGCCAAGTTCGAATTAGTGGAGCCAAGAACAGTGCGGTTGCTTTACTTCCTGCTGCAATATTGGCGGATTCAGCCGTGACGATTGAAGGATTACCAGAAATTTCTGATGTAGATACATTAGGGGATTTGCTTGAAGAAATTGGAGGTAGTGTATCTAGAGATGGACAAGATATCACTATTCATCCTGAGAAGATGATGGCAATGCCTTTACCAAACGGCAAGGTTAAAAAACTTCGTGCATCCTATTATTTTATGGGGGCAATGCTTGGTAAATTTAACAAAGCAGTAATTGGTTTACCTGGAGGATGTTTTTTAGGACCACGCCCAATAGATCAACATATCAAGGGTTTTGAAGCGCTGGGTGCAGAGGTTACTAATGAACAAGGTGCAATTTACTTGCGAGCAAACGAATTGCGTGGAGCGCGTATCTATCTTGACGTTGTTAGTGTTGGTGCAACGATAAATATTATGTTGGCAGCAGTAAAAGCAAAGGGAAGAACTACCATTGAGAATGCTGCTAAAGAGCCAGAAATTATCGATGTAGCAACACTACTGACGAATATGGGAGCAAAAATTAAAGGTGTAGGTACCGACGTGATACGTATTGATGGAGTTCCTTCTTTACATGGTTGCCGTCATACGATTATTCCTGATCGAATAGAAGCTGGTACGTATGCAATTGCTGCAGCAGCGAAAGGGAAGGAAGTAATTATTGATAATGTGATTCCACAGCATTTAGAATCACTAATTGCAAAACTTCGTGAAATGGATGTAACCATTGAAGAAAGTGATGAACAATTATATATTGCACGAAACCGACCACTAAAGAGTGTGGATATTAAAACGTTAGTATACCCTGGGTTTCCAACAGATTTACAACAACCATTTACTTCTTTACTAACACAAGCGACCCATTCTGGTGTAATTACAGATACAATTTATTCTGCTAGACTAAAACATATTGATGAATTACGTAGGATGAATGCCGTAATTAAAGTTGAAGGCGGGTCGGTGATCGTTTCCGGTCCTGTTCAATTAGAAGGTGCACGTGTAAAAGCAAGTGATCTTCGTGCAGGAGCATCTCTGATTATTGCTGGTCTGTTAGCTGATGGTATTACTGAAATAACTGGACTGGATCATATAGATAGAGGATATGAAAGATTAACAGAGAAATTATCTTCATTAGGCGCGAATATTTGGCGTGAAGAAATGACAGATATAGAAATAATGCAAGATCAAAATATGTAAATATCCATTTCACACATTAACTATTACTTAATGGGATGAGTATAGGTAGATGTGTTCAAAAAGGTAGAATTTTTGACCATCCTCTAATAAAGGAAAGGGAGATGTTTGAAATGGAAAGAAGTTTATCAATGGAACTAGTACGTGTAACCGAGGCGGCAGCATTACAATCTGCTCGTTGGATGGGTAGAGGAGTAAAAGATGAAGCTGATGACGCTGCAACTACTGCGATGCGTACGGTGTTTGATACCATTCCAATGGAAGGTACCGTAGTAATTGGCGAAGGAGAAATGGACGAAGCCCCAATGCTTTATATTGGAGAAAAGTTAGGCACTGGGGACGGTCCAGGAGTAGATGTTGCCGTAGATCCATTAGAAGGTACTGAAATAGTTGCTCAAGGAACGTGGAATGCCCTAGCTGTTATTGCTATTGCAGATAGAGGGACATTACTGCATGCGCCAGATATGTATATGGAAAAAATTGCAGTAGGCCCCGATGCGATAGGTAAAATTGATATAAATGCTCCAGTAGTTGATAACCTTAAAGCAGTAGCAAAGGCAAAAAATAAATCGATTGAAGATGTAGTAGCTACAGTTCTTGATCGCCCACGTCATCAAAAACTTATAGATAAAATTCGTGCTTCTGGTGCAAGAATTAAATTGATTCCTAATGGAGATGTAGCAGCAGCAATCAATACTGCTTTTGATGATACAGGTGTGGATATACTATTAGGATCTGGTGGTGCACCAGAGGGTGTTTTAGCAGCTGCAGCGTTAAAATGTTTAGGTGGAGAACTTCAAGGGAAGTTAGTACCATCGAATGATGATGAAATTAAACGATGTCATGATATGGGTATCACTGATTTAAATAAAGTATTTTACATGAATGACTTTTGTAGCGGAGACGATGCTATTTTTGCAGCCACTGGTGTTACAGATGGAGAGTTATTAAAAGGAGTTCAGTTTAAAGGGAAGAAAGCAACAACTTCTACGTTA
This sequence comes from Oceanobacillus iheyensis HTE831, assembly GCF_000011245.1. Lineage (NCBI taxonomy): Bacteria > Bacillati > Bacillota > Bacilli > Caryophanales > Bacillaceae > Oceanobacillus > Oceanobacillus iheyensis. The sequence continues at coordinate 3,110,823 of NC_004193.1, read as the reverse complement.
GTAATGCGTGCGAGAAGTGGAACTGTTCGTTTCATTGATGGAACTCATAGTTTGCAGAAAAAACCGGATCTCGTAATCAAGCCATAATTTAAATAAAGAAGATGTTTCCCAAAAATAATTTGTTTTGATAGATTTTTTAATGTCTATAAAAAATTCAATCGACATATTTTTGGGGACAACTTCTACAATTTTTATTCCTTTCCAAATTTTCCTCTACTATTTGACAAAAAAGTCTATTGAATCTTTACTTCTAAAAGAGTATGATAATAGATGTTTAATATAGGCAAGAATAGGTTAATCTGGTTGAATACAACTAAGAATAAAAGTGTGTTTTCAAAAGGGATGATCTTTTTGAACAACCTCTTAAAACAACTTCGAATCGCTTCTGTTAAACTCAAAATAATCTTCTAGTAACCTTCCAATTTAGATGGATAATCGATAAGGTATATGCGTTTTAGTGAAAGAAAATAAAGAAAAAATGTAATAAAACAAGAATCTAGACAGGCGTGGTGATTTAGTGGAAACATTAACAATCTCTAATTTAGAGACAATGACATTAAAGGAAATTTATGCGTTGGCGAAGGAATATAAAGTTTCTTATTATGCTAAGCTGACAAAAAAAGAACTAATCTTTGCTATTTTAAAAGCCCAAGCGGAAAAAGATGGATTTCTATTTATGGATGGTATCCTTGAAATTATACCTTCGGAAGGTTTTGGTTTTCTACGTCCAATTAATTATTCTCCAAGTGCAGAAGATATCTATATTTCAGCTTCCCAAATACGTCGATTTGATTTAAGAAACGGTGATAAAGTTTCTGGTAAGGTACGTCCTCCTAAAGAAAATGAAAGATACTATGGATTACTTCATGTCGATGCAGTTAATGATGAAGATCCTGATTCTTCCAAAGAACGAGTTCATTTCCCTGCATTAACAGCCTTATATCCAAATCGTACGATACAACTCGAGACAAAAACACATCAATTATCTACTCGAATTATGGACTTGATGACTCCAGTTGGTTTTGGACAACGTGGATTAATTGTTGCTCCACCAAAAGCTGGTAAGACAATGTTAATTAAAGAAATTGCGAACAGCATCTCTAAAAATCATCCTCACGCTAAACTAATTATTTTATTAGTAGATGAGCGACCGGAAGAAGTGACAGATATTGAACGCTCTGTGTCAGCGGATGTTGACGTTGTTAGCTCGACATTTGATGAAGTTCCGGAGAGTCACATAAAGGTTTCGGAATTGGTATTAGAACGTGCAATGCGTTTAGTTGAACATAAACGTGATGTTATTGTACTTATGGATAGTATTACTCGACTAGCAAGAGCATATAACCTAGTGATTCCTCCAAGTGGGCGAACACTTTCTGGCGGTATTGACCCAGCAGCATTTCATCGTCCAAAACGTTTCTTTGGCGCTGCACGTAATATCGAAGAGGGTGGTAGTTTTACAATTCTGGCAACTGCTCTCGTTGATACTGGATCTCGCATGGATGATGTTATCTATGAAGAATTTAAAGGTACAGGGAATATGGAGTTGCATCTTGATCGTCATCTTGCCGATCGACGTATATTCCCAGCAATAGATATTATGCGTTCGGGTACACGTAAAGAAGAGTTGTTAGTTGGAAAAAGCCATCTCGATAAAATGTGGGCTATTCGTAAAACAATGCAGGATTCCCATGATTTCTTAGATCGTTTCTTAAAACGACTAAAACAATCGAAAAGTAATGAAGAATTCCTCCAATTAATGGAAGAAGAAATGAAAAGAAAAGGAATTTCTCGATAGTTTAGTCTGAAGTTAAATTTCTTTCTGGTTTCAAACAAATAACTAACCATGAATTTATTTCTATTAATACAGATGAGTAATATCCTCCTGTTGCATTTAGTACGGGAGACTGTTATAATCTTTCTATGTGAGTTTAGAAAAGGTGTACCCAACCGCCTATGACGACTCTTACAATAACTCTGTTTCCAAGGGATTCAGGGCAAAAAGGAGCGGAAATACAATGAAAAAGGATATCCATCCAGAGTACAAAAAAGTAGTATTTCTAGATACTAGTACGAATTTCAAATTCTTAAGTGGTTCTACTAAAGGATCTGACGAAACAATTGAGTGGGAAGATGGAAACACATACCCATTAATTAAAGTGGAAATCAGTTCTGATTCTCACCCGTTCTACACTGGTAAGCAAAAAGCTGACAAAGTTGGCGGACGTGTGGATCGCTTTAAGAAAAAATATAATCTTCAATAAGAAAGTTGCTCAACGTAAGATTATGTTGAACGCTTCCTAAAAAAGGCAGGCAAAATGTCTAATTTTGCCTGTTTTTTTACTTTCATTATTGTTAAAATAAGCTACATATGATGTCGTGATGAAATATATATCATCTACATATACTTGCGAGTACGAGCTAAAAGGAACGTAACGTTGCTCAGGATGTGGTGGCTTCGATGGTTTTCTATTCCGAAGTGATTATTTCAACGACTTTTGAGCACAGTCTGGTGCGGAGGAATATCTTGAGAGGGGATCTTCACATGTATGTAATGAAACAAAATGGCTGGGTAGAATTAATTTGTGGAAGTATGTTTTCTGGGAAATCAGAAGAATTAATTCGTCGTGTACGTCGTGCGACATATGCCCATATTAACGTAAGAGTATATAAACCAGCAATCGATGACCGCTATGATGATAAAGCAATTGTGTCACATGATGGGACTTCCACAATGGCACGCCCAATTCACGATGCTGTAGAAATATTAGAAGATGTGGATAACAATGTAGAAATTGTTGGTATTGATGAAGTACAATTTTTTGATAATAATGTCGTAGATGTAATAGAGGAGCTTGCTGATCGTGGTATTCGCGTAATTGTAGCAGGTCTTGATTTAGATTTTCGTGGAGAACCTTTTGAACCTGTGCCGAAGATTATGGCATTAGCAGAATCCGTAACAAAATTAAATGCAATTTGTCCTATATGTGGTTCACCTGCAAGTCGCACACAACGACTTATTGACGGTAAGCCAGCTTCGTATAACGATCCTATCATTTTGGTTGGTGCTTCTGAATCCTATGAACCAAGATGCAGACATCATCATGAAGTTCCTTTTCGTCCAGAAAATAATTTTGCAACGAAATCTTGGGATGCATTAAAAAGTTAATAGAAAAAATAAGAATGGATAGTTAAGTAATGAGAAAACTTATACTATCCTTTTTACATACTGGTTTATCCTAGGTGGTCAATTGACCCAAGGACTCCCATATAATATAATAATACTGTTAATCAGAAAGAGGTGTATGTCCGATGTTAGATCGTTTGCAATCGTTAGAGGACAGATATAATAAATTAAATGAAATGCTTAGTGACCCAGAGGTTATTAACGATTCTAAAAAACTTCGTGAGTACTCGAAAGAACAATCTGGCTTAGAAGATGTCGTTCAAGCTTATCGTGAGTATAAAGAAGTAACAGAACAATTAAATGATGCAAAAGAAATGATGGAAGATAAATTAGACGATGAAATGTATGAAATGGTGAAAGCAGAAATCGCTGAACTAAATGGACGAAAAGAAGAGCTAGAGTCCAGTATGAAGATTCTTCTTTTACCTAAAGATCCTAATGATGATAAGAACGTATTTATGGAAATACGTGGTGCAGCTGGAGGAGATGAAGCTGCTTTATTTGCGGGTGATTTATACCGCATGTATTCTCGATATGCAGAACACCAGGGGTGGAAAATTGACGTCATGGAAGCAAGTTCCACAGGTGTAGGCGGCTATAAAGAGGTCATCTTTATGATTAATGGATCCGATGTTTATTCGAAATTAAAATATGAAAATGGGGCTCATCGAGTTCAACGGGTACCAGAAACAGAATCTGGAGGACGTATACATACTTCAACAGCAACTGTAGCTGTGCTTCCAGAAGCAGAAGAGGTAGAAGTAGAAGTTCATGATAAGGATATCCGTGTAGATACATTTGCATCCAGTGGTCCAGGAGGACAAAGTGTAAATACAACGATGTCTGCTGTTAGACTTACGCATGTTCCAACTGGAATTGTAGTATCCATCCAAGATGAGAAATCCCAAATTAAAAATAAAGAAAAAGCAATGAAAGTATTACGTGCACGTATCTATGATAAATTTCAACAAGAAGCACAAGCGGAGTATGATGAAAATCGTAAATCTGCGGTTGGTTCAGGCGACCGTTCTGAACGAATTCGTACGTATAATTTCCCGCAAAATCGTGTAACGGATCACCGAATTGGCTTAACGATTCAAAAATTGGATCAAATTATGCAAGGGAAGTTAGATGAATTTATTGATGCTTTAGTAATGGAAGAACAAACGAATAAATTAGAGCAGATAGGTGAGTAATTAAATGAGCGAGAAATATTTTGAAGTCCTTCAACGGGCTTCTCTTTTTTTAGAAAAGGCTGGGCGCGAACCAAAAGTTGCAGAGATACTCCTATTACATCATTTACAAATATCAAAAGAGCAATTGTTAATGAAATGGAGAGATTCCATTCAAGAAAGTAGCGTTGAAGCAATTGAGAAAGATATTCTTACCCATGTAGAGACTGGTGTTCCAGTTCAACATTTAACCAAAGAAGAACATTTTTATGGTCGCGTATTCGAGGTTAATCAGCATGTATTAATTCCTCGTCCGGAAACAGAAGAGTTAGTCCAACAAGTAATCCAACAAGCCAAGACAATGGAGCAACCAATAACCATTGTTGATGTTGGAACGGGTAGCGGAGTTATTGCAATAACATTAGCACTTGAGCTTCCAGGCTCACGCGTTTTTGCGACGGATATTTCAGAAAAAGCATTAGCTGTTGCCAAAAGAAATGCTCAAGCGATGAAGGCGGACGTAACTTTCCTGGAAGGGAACTTTCTAGAGCCATTTTTAGATATAAATCAAACAGCAGATATCATTGTTTCCAATCCACCCTATATACCTTGGTCACAATCTGAAGAGTTACAAGATACCGTTAAAAATTTTGACCCTGAATTAGCATTATTTGCAGAGAATAATGGCTTAGCAGCCTATCATGCTATTTTAAGACAAATGAAGACGATGAAATTATCTGATCAATCTATCTTAGCTTTTGAAATCGGATTTGATCAGTCAGAAGCAATTACCAATATGATTAGACAGAACCTACCTTCAAGAGAAGTATTTACGGTAAAAGATATAAATGACAAAGACCGAATTCTGTTAGCTTATGTTATAAGAGGTTAAAAATAAAATTACAAAAAGAGAAATCAAAAGTTTGGTAAAATGTCGGATGATAACTAGAATAAGCGTAAGAAATAAAAGGATGCTCACCAGTTGGATAAGTAGAGTATATTTCTGAAGCGGCTTTTCAAAGATCATTTATTGAGATTTATCTTTGCGTAAATACTTTCTTGATCTGAGCTAATTTTATAATGTAAGTTCTAATTAAAAACGAATGATTAGTAAGATTATAAAGGTCAATGTATGGACTACAGGGATTCTTGGCTTTGATTGTAATGGAAGACGGCGACTCTTGGAGGAATAGCATGGGCTGAAGATCCACTTGAAAAGTGCTCTTCTTTTCAAGTTAGCTGAGGCCGTTCCTGCTAAAAAGCGTCCGTCTGCAATGAAAATCAAACGCACAACATTCGGATCTTATACCAAATAGATTAATTATGAAATTGACTAAAAACTAGTTAAAAAAAATTGATAGATTCATAGTATAAATAATTATCTTCTTGTCCAGACTGTTGATGAACAGATGGAAGGGAGATTTTTTTATGAAAAAGCTTTGGTTATTATTTGGATTATTAGTAGGATTATTTTTTCTTATACCGTTAGTTGCTTTTACATCTAGTTCGGAAGAAAATAACGAATTTCAAGTCATTCCTGACGAAGCTATTCGTCTTCGGATTTTAGCAAATAGTGATAATGATAGAGATCAAGAAATAAAACACAAAGTACGTGATGAAATTAATGAAGTAGTTACAGAATGGGTGCAAGATATTGATGATATTGAAGAAGCGAGACAATTAATTCAATCGAGAATATCAGAATTAGAAACAGTGGTTGATGAGGTGTTGAACGAAGAAGGAGAAGAAGTTGGGTATGCTGTAGAATACGGTGACAATATATCCTTCCCAGCAAAATTATATGGGAATTATTTATACCCAGCAGGAGAATATGAGGCAATTCTAGTAACACTAGGTGAAGGTTCAGGTTCAAACTGGTGGTGTGTGTTATTCCCGCCGTTATGCTTTCTCGATTTCTTTAACGGAACCTCTGTTGCAGCTGAAGGTGAAGAGCAAGAAGTAGATGAAGTAGAAGAAGAAGAGACCGAAGTAAAATTCTTTTTATTTGAATGGTTAGGATGGTCATAGTTTCTCTATTAGTTGCATAGAATAACAATAATTAGATAGAAGATTATCTACTAAACTTTTAATAGAGGTGATCACATGCAAATTTTAAAAGTAGAAGAAGCGGATAAGCAGGCGGTGAATGATTTTCTTGATAGAAATGAAAATGTATCGAAGGTTAGTCTTTTGTCACACGGGTATGTAGTTGAAATGAATGGAAGAATTGATGGTTGTTTTGTGCTAGAGCCGATGGAGAACCATGCGTTTTGGTTAAAACAATTGTATATAACTCAATCGGAAGCAAGAAAACTTCCTGTTTTATTAGAAGGAATTCTTGTAATCGCCAGAAAAATTGAAGCTAGATGTGTATATGTGCATAGTCATCAGCCAGTTGTGGATATCCTTCTGGAAGCATTACAGTTTAAGCGTGAAGAGCAGATTGAAGTCAGAAAAATAGATCAGCATAAAAAAGGAAATTGGTGGACATATAACGTGTCATAATTGGAGTTACACACAATATACACAGGACGCTGTGTATAACCAGGGATAACCTGTGAACAAATATACAACTGTGGATAATTATATGTGGAAAAGTGGATAATCATGACGGATTATCCACTTTTTTGCGTTTCTAGTCGGCTTCTACTAAAATAGAAACGTAGAAAAGAGGTTACAGAATGACTACGAAACGATGGAATATGAATGATATAGACAAGAATCAAAGTTATATAAAGGAAGCTGCAGGTATTCTGCAAGCTGGTCAAACAGTCGCTTTTCCAACAGAAACAGTCTATGGATTAGGAGCCGATGCTACAAATCCACAAGCCGTTTCTAAAATTTTTCAAGCAAAAGGCCGACCGGAAGATAATCCACTGATAGCTCATGTGGCTACAAAAGAACAACTACAACGCTTAGTTACTTCTATACCTGGCTATGTGGATAAATTAATTGCGGCTTTCTCTCCTGGACCGCTGACGTTTATTTTACCGAGTAACGGGATATGTGCTTCAAATGTAACAGCAGGACTTGATACCATTGGTGTACGTATACCGAACCATCCTGTAGCATTACAATTATTAAAGGAAGTAGATATCCCGATCGCAGCACCAAGTGCAAATATTTCTGGAAAACCTAGCCCAACAACAGCTGATCATGTCTTTAACGATCTCGAAGGTAGAATTGCAGGGCTTGTAGATGGTGGGCCAACAGGGGTTGGATTAGAATCCACCGTTATAGATTGTACACAAGAGATTCCGGTGATACTTCGTCCGGGTGGAGTTACGAAAGAGAATTTAGAAAGTGTAATCGGGCATGTTTTGGTAGACCCTGGGATTATTGATGGGGAAGGGAAACCAAAATCCCCAGGAATGAAGTATAAACACTATGCACCTGAAGTCCCCTTGTGGATTTTCGAAGGTGATAGTAATGGATTCCAAGAGTTGATCGAGAAAGAACAACAAAGCAATCATAGAGTAGGTGTATTATGCTCCAATCAATTTGCGGTTCAGTTATCTCATGATAATATCTATCAGTTAGGAGACTCGATGGAAGAGATTGCATCAAGTCTTTACGACGGCTTGCGTTATTTTAAGCAACAGGCAGTAGATGTTATTATTTGTGAGTCTTTCCCGGAGAGTGGAATTGGACAGGCAATTATGAATCGATTACGTAAAGCTTCTGACTCAACAATTACGTAAAGTTAATAGAATATCTAAAAATGTAAGCAACAGGCATTCATAAGACTTCTTATTCATGCATATAGTTTATTAGCATGTCCTAGGAGGAAGTTGAATGCCTTTTACATCGGAAATTATATCAATTATTTTATTAGCAATTGGCCTAAGCATGGATGGATTTTCAGTTAGTTTAGGTCTGGGAATGCAACAATTAAGGTTAAAACGGATCGCTTACATTGGGTTAACGATTGGATTTTTACACATGTTAATGCCTCTAGCTGGCATGTTGCTTGGACAAGTTATTTCAGAGCAAATTGGTCAATGGACATCATTTGCTGGCGGTGTATTATTATTTTTAATTGGTGCTCATATGTTTTTTTCTGCATTTCGTTTAACGGAAGGATTTCGTTGGCAACCTGTGGGTGTTGGACTTTGGATAATAGCGTTTAGCGTTAGTTTAGATAGTTTTACTGTTGGACTCGGACTTGGTATATCTGGTGTTCAAATTTTTGTTACACTATTTGCATTTGGTATTGTTAGCTGTTTTCTCACATGGTTAGGAATGCTGATCGGCAGAAAAGTGTATAGATTTTTAGGGGTGTATAGCGAACTCCTTGGAGGAAGTATACTATGTGGATTTGGTATATTCATTTTATTTAGTTAGTGCAGAATCAATTTCCAATTTTATTATAAAATCCGAATTTTGCGCTGTTTGATTTCCATTGCAGACGGACGCTTTTTAGCAGGCACGGCCTCAGCTAACTTGAAAAGAAGACCGCTTTTCAAGTGGATCTTCAAGCTCTGTTATTCTGAGCTGGAGTCGCCGTCTTCCATTACAATCAAAGCCAAGACTTTCCTGTAATCAAACAATAATTTTTGTATTCTTACTATGGTATTGATATTTACATATAATAAACAGTATTTTTTCTAATTTGATGAAAATTTACAAAATTATAGATATTCACTTTCTAATATGTTACAAATGAGTTGTATTTATTACAAATTAGGAGGTGAATATTCTTATCGAAATTACATCATGAATCACTTAATAAAAAACTAGAGAGGATTGATTGTATGAGTAGAAAGAATTTATTATCAGTATTTATTGCCTTCATTACGTTTCTAATAATTACACCTTCTGTTATGGCTAATGAAGCTGAGATTATTTCAGAACAAGAAGATACAAAGTATCAAATGTTTGATAACTCAGAGGAATATTGGACAAAAGAAAAAATGGAAAATGCAATTCCAATGGATAAGCATTTCGATGCTACGGAGTCAAAAAGCCTAACAAACTCAGAAGAAGCAAATAAGATCCAAACAAGCGAAAAATCCTACAACACAGAACCTGCTAGTCCCAAGTATAATAATGCATTAGACTTCAGCCCAAATGCAGTTGTTCCTAGTACTACAGGAAAGCTATTCTTTTACAATCCGAATGATGGAAATAATTATGTTTGTTCAGCTTCAGCAGTCAACAATCCAAATAAGAATCTAGTATCTACTGCTGGCCACTGTATGCATGAAGGTAGCGGTGGAGATTTTTACACGAATATCGTATTTGTACCAGCATATTATGAAGGGAACGCGCCATACGGAAGATGGAATGTAAATTGGAAAGTTACTTTTAGAGGCTGGACGGACAATGGTAATTATGACTATGATCAAGCATTTCTAACAGTATTTCAGAATGATGGAAGAAATCTCGTTAATGTCGTCGGAGGTAATGGGTTAAGTTTCAATTATAGTCAGAATCAATCTGACGTGCGTGTTACTGGTTATCCAGCAGCAGATCCTTACCCCGGAGATATCCCATATTCTTGTTATGGAGATACTTCTAAAAGATTCTTAAGTAATGATGCACAAATTTCTTGTGGATTTACTGGTGGAGCGAGTGGTGGAGCATGGTTTAGAACTATGTCTAGTGAGAATTTAGGGCAGATATTTGCTGTAACTTCTAGGAGATCTGACCCGCGAGGTACTCTATATGCTAGACCATTTACTTCAGATTATCGTGACTTGTTTGAGGGTATGGAAGATAGATAGATTAAAATAAAGGAAGGAGCTTATGAATGTCAGTATCCTTTAAAAGATTATATCTCGTCTTAATTAGCTTTATTATTCTTGTGGGTGTTATTGGATGTGGCAATGGTGATGTGGAACTTCCAGAAGAATATGATCCATCTAATAAAGAAAATTCCCCTGAAGATGAGAGTTCACCTGAAAGTGAAGAAGATCCTCCACCAGAAGGAGAAACTGAATTGCCTAAGAATCCTATTCCAAAAGACGAGATTGACCCGGGAGACGATGAGATTCCTCCTGGCGAATCTCACGAAGAAAAAGATTTACCAAATAAATATTCAAAAGTATTTTGAACATGGATAATAATATCCGTGTTCTTATTTTTATTATGAATAAATTTTCCTGTTTAGTAAAACCGCTTAATTGTATTAAAAATTATTAATATTTTTGTTACAACTTAACATCTAATACATCGGAAATTACACCAATGGCTAATCACTACAGGCTTGCACCTAAATTTCTAGGTGCGAAAATTTTAGTTTACAATTAAGAATTTTGTTATATGATCCTTATCTAACATTGTTTTGACTGGAATAAATGGAGTATTAACAATTAACATGAGGATAAAAATAGATACCAGTCTCAATGCTTTTCTACTTGTTCCATAAAATAATCGATAAACAAACACCTGTAAAAATGTCATGAGCTCGACATTAATACACTGTATAATGAATCTACACAGGTAGAAAACCATATTCGAAATAGAATAATCGCACGGAGGAAGAACTATAAATGAGTTATTAAAAATGTTAACTCATTTATAGTTCTTTTTTGGTAGGTTATAATGGCTATATAAGAAAATTAAGGTGAATGTGTACATACATCATATAATATATTATTGTTTTAAAAATAAGTGGAGGGTTAATTATGAATGTTTTATTTATATGCACAGGAAATACTTGCCGAAGTCCAATGGCAGAGGGGTTGTTAAAAAGTAAGATGCCAGCCTTCAATGTGAAATCTGCAGGAACGGCAGCAATGGATCGAAGCCCTGCGTCAAACCATACCATGCAGGCATTATCTGAAAAAGGCATTGACATGCACCATTATTCTCAATCTGTAAATGAAGAGTTATTAGAGTGGGCAGATATCGTCCTTACGATGACTACTTCACATAAACAATCGTTAATTATTCAATTCCCAGAGCAACAAAGCAAGTATTTTACCCTTAAAGAATATGTTTCAGAAGCCGATAAAGAAATATGGGGACAGATACAAAAGGCCTATGCTGATTTAGAAGAAAAGCGTGCTTTATTTATTCAGAAGCATCAACATATGATGAACAACTTTCAGCTGCATCAATCAGTTTCAAAGGAATTTCAGACAGAAATTAATGAAATACAGCGTTTGGAATCCAAACTAATCAATTATGATATTTCTGATCCATTTGGAGGTGGATTAGATCAATATCGTAATACGATGAAAGAAATTGAAGACTGCATAGACCTTTTTGTTCAAAAACATACGTAATGCAGGAGGAAATTATGAAGAAAAAGTATCGGTTCAGTCTACGCTTGAAGCTTGTTGTTTTAATAACTGTATTAGCAATGATTACTTATGGATTTAGCGCGCTATTTATTTATGTTGTAAATGACTATGTACAGCAATTTTGGAGTGTTTCCGATGAGTTGTACTTGACAATCATATTACTATTAGGAATCTTTTGGTCAGGATTACTCGCATTTTTTGCGGCTAAATGGATTACGAAGCCAATGGAAAATCTAGAAAAAGTTGCAACGGAAGCTTCTCTAGGGAATTTGGATCAACACGTGCATATACCACGCTCGGACGATGAAATTCGTTCTCTTTCTTTAGCAGTCAATGGTATGCTGCTAAATCTGAACCGCATGGTACATAATATTGATACACATTTTGAAAAAACGAATGAGACGGTAGTTCAATTAAAGAATGCATCTCATAAAGCATCTCAACATTCTACAGCGATTGGTCACTCTATCGTTGATATTTCAAATGGTGCAGAGAGCTCTTCAGAAGCTACCCAACAAACGGCTGCTTCGGTTGAATTAGCTACAGATTTAGCTCGAAAAGTACAAGGAAAAGCAGAACAGTCTACAGATAAATCGAAATCAATGCTTGTTACCTTACAGGAAGGCCAACGCGTTGTTGGACAGTTAGTAGCTGGTATTCAAAAATTGACAAATGAACAAGAATTATCACTTAAAGATGTTAATCATTTAAAGCAGAATGCAAAACAAGTGGAAACAATCATTACGTTAGTCGGAGAAATTGCGGAACAGACGAATCTTCTAGCTTTAAATGCATCAATAGAAGCAGCACGGGCTGGTGAACATGGAAAAGGTTTTGCTGTTGTTGCTGAGGAAATTCGTAAACTTGCTGATCAAAGTGCCCAAGCAGTGCAGCAGATATCGGAATTAATTGGAGCGATACAGCATGATGTTACTCAAGTTGTTGAAAAAATAAATGAAAATGTGCAGTATGCAAAGGAAGAAGCAAAACAAGGAGAAGGAACAAACCGCACAATTGAAGAGATGGCTGATTCCATCACCGATGTTGCGAATGAAATTGAAACGATTCATCAGTTAGTAGATCAGCAACTTCATTCTATTCAAGATACTGTACAGCAATCACAAGAAGTTGCGGCTATTGCAGAAGAAACATCAGCAGGAACAGAGGAAGTTAACGCTGCTATTCAAGAACAAGTAATAACAATGGAGCAAGTCGATCAATTAGCTTATGAAATGGAACAACATGCAACTAATTTAAAATCACAAATTAACCAATTTAAGGTAAGAAAACAAGAGGAAGAAAGCAATGTTGAGCCTTTTAAGGCAGAGCAGGAACAATCTTTTCTTGAAAAAAGTGAATCTACTTCTGAAAAAAATAGGAATAAAGAAGTTTCGTAAATTAACAAAAATCATGGTATGCTTATAATGAAGGCGCAAGCACCCGTTTTACAACGTATAAACGTCAGTGAAGCAATGTAAAAACTTTATTTAATAGTGTTTTTTATTGGAATAAGGATCCGATGAAGTCTCACTTTATCATAGAAGAAGTCTGAAGTTTAAAAATTGCTGTGCGCTTTAGTTAGATGTAAACTGATTTTTACTGATGGGTCAAACGTTTTTTTACTTTTTAAGAAACTAGGTGAAAGAATAATGACAAATGATAGACTTGCACAAGATTTAAAGTGTATTGTCAAAGAATGGACAGATGCTAGAATTCTACGAGAAAATGATATTTTTGTTGTTGGCTGTTCAACGAGTGAAGTTGCTGGTCAGCCCATTGGAACAGCTGGAAGTGAAGAAATTGCTTCTACCATTTATCAACAGCTTCAATCTTTACAAAATGCTACAGGCATAAATCTAGCATTTCAATGTTGTGAACACCTAAACCGTGCAATTGTTGTAGAGAGGACAATAGCAACAACTTATTCCTTACCAGAAGTTACTGCTATACCTGTCAGGGAAGCTGGTGGAGCGATGGCTGCCTATGCTTATCAACATATGATTGATCCTGTTGTTGTAGAGAAAATCACAGCCGAAGCAGGAATGGATATTGGAGAAACGATGATTGGTATGCATTTAAAACATGTAGCTGTACCACTTAAATTCAAACAACGATTTATTAATTATGCTCGTGTAAGAGCTGCTCGTACGCGTCCAAAGCTAGTAGGGGGAAGTAGAGCTTACTATGGCAAGTAGTCATTATAACTACCATCTTCATCAGTAAATATTTAAAATCTTATTACATAGGGGGCTATACCAATGATGGAATTTGTGAAACAAGCAGATACCGAAGTGTTTGAAGCAATGCAAGCCGAAAAAAATCGCCAGCAAGATAAGATTGAGTTAATTGCATCCGAAAATTTTGTAACAAAAGCAGTAATGGATGCGATGGGATCTATTCTTACCAATAAATATGCAGAAGGTTATCCAGGCAAGCGTTATTATGGTGGTTGTGAGCATGTTGATGTAGTGGAAAATCTTGCTCGTGATCGTGCGAAAGAATTATTTGGTGCTGATCACGCAAATGTACAACCTCATTCAGGAGCACAAGCAAATATGGCAGTTTATTCTGCGGTACTTGAGCCTGGTGATACGGTACTAGGTATGAATCTAAATCATGGTGGACATTTAACTCATGGTAGCCCAGTGAACTTTAGCGGTCAATTGTATAATTTTGTTGACTATGGTGTAGACAAAGAGACAGAACAACTTGATTATGATGCTGTATTGGAAAAAGCAAAGGAAGTAAAACCTAAATTAATCGTGGCTGGAGCAAGTGCATACTCCCGTTCTATTAATTTTGCTAAATTCCGTGAAATTGCTGATGCAGTAGATGCATATCTAATGGTAGATATGGCACATATTGCTGGTTTAGTTGCTACTGGTGAACATGAAAATCCAGTTCCTCATGCAGATTTTGTTACTACTACAACCCATAAAACATTGCGCGGACCTCGTGGTGGTATGATTCTTTGTAAAGAAGAATTTGCCAAAAAAGTAGATAAAGCGATTTTCCCTGGAATCCAAGGTGGACCGTTAATGCATGTTATTGCTGCAAAAGCTGTATCCTTTAAAGAAGCATTGTCAGATGACTTTAAAGCATATTCAAAGCAAATTGTTGCAAATGCAAAATTACTAGGGGAAGCTCTCAATAAAGAAGGAATTCGTATTGTATCTGGAGGTACAGATAACCATCTACTATTATTAGATGTTACTCCATTACAATTAACCGGAAAAGTAGCTGAAAAAGCACTAGATGATATCGGTATTACAACGAATAAAAACACGATTCCTTTTGATCAAGAAAGTCCTTTTGTAACAAGTGGTATCCGTATTGGTACTGCTGCAGTAACTACACGTGGATTTGGTGAAGAAGAAATGAAAGAAATTGCTTCTATTATTTCTTTAACGTTAAAACACCATGAAGATGAAGCGAAGTTAAAAGAAGCAGCACAACGTGTACAAGCACTTACAGAAAAATTCACGCTATATGCTTAAATAATAGAAACGAACAATAATTGGATGATACTACATTATCCACTATTGTTCGTTTTTTTACTTAATGAGAAGATTGAAAAGTGCTCTTCTTTTCAAGTTAGCTGAGGCCGTGCCTGCTAAAAAGCGTCTGTCTGCAATGGAAATCAAACAACGTGCCCTTGATGAAATGAATAATTGTCATTAAAATCAAAAATTTGTAAAGACTTACCAACTTAATAACAATACTTGAAAGCAGAGGAGATTTTCAGTACAATTTTAAAGATATATCTTTTAATATAAGGAGTGATCTTAAGATGGGTAATGTATTTGTATTTGATCATCCGTTAATTCAACATAAATTAACGTACATACGTGACAAAAACACGGGAACAAAAGAATTTCGTGAACTTGTTGATGAAGTTGCGATGTTGATGGCTTTTGAAATTACACGTGATCTTCCCGTGAAAGAAGTCAATGTCGATACTCCAGTAACTACGGCGCCTTCAAAAGTACTTGCTGGGAAAAAGTTAGGATTAGTTCCTATTTTGCGTGCGGGACTTGGGATGGTAGATGGTGTTCGTAAGTTAATCCCGGCTGCAAAAGTTGGACATGTTGGTCTATATCGTGATCCAGAAACATTCAAACCTGTGGAGTATTATGTCAAACTTCCAAACGATATTGAAGAACGTGAAATCATTGTGATTGATCCAATGTTAGCAACAGGTGGTTCTGCAAATGATGCCATTGCAGCAATCAAAAAACGAGGTGCTAAAAATATTCGTCTCATGTGTTTAATCGCTGCTCCAGAAGGTGTTGAAGTAGTGAAAGAAGCACATCCAGATGTGGATATTTATTTAGCGGCTATGGATGAACGTCTAGATGATCATGGTTACATTATTCCTGGTCTTGGAGATGCCGGAGATCGCTTATTCGGTACAAAATAAAGAAACAAATTGATAATTTCATTTAAATTACGGTTAATTCCTTTGGTATAGCAATTTACATGAGAATCTTTTCTCTAAAAGTAATTGATTGCTCAAGGGAGTTAACCGTTTTTATGTAAGAAAATTAATATGAATATTAATGAAAATAAATTAGATAAGTTCATCCGTATAAATACAGCAAAAACTTCAAAAGCTATGGAAATAAGGTGGTGCTCGGATGCATATCGGAAAACTTATCCCCATATTTCTTTATATAATTTTATTATTGATATTTAGTTATCCACAATTAACAACATTTGCAGAATATAATCAGAAGGAATCCATTATTATTGAAGTGGAAGGTGATCCACATGAACAAGTTGAATATATTAAAGATTACCATCCTTTTATTGAAGTAATTTCAGTGTATGATACGATTTTTAATGGAATTGCCCTGCGAGGTTCCCCGGAACAACTTCAGAAAATGGAATCCTTAGAATTCATTAAAGGTATCCATTCCGTACAACAATATCAAGCTATACCAACTACGAAAACTTCAGTATTATCGGAATTACAACCGTCAATTACAGAGTTAGAACCGTATTCGTGGAATCATACTTCTTACACAGGCAAAGGTGTAAAAGTAGGGGTCATCGACACGGGAATTGATTATGATCATCCAGATTTACAAGCGAATTATATGAACGGATATGATTTAGTAGACCTTGATGAAGATCCTATGGAGACACAGCCTGAACAAGGAGTACCTACATCTCATGGAACTCATGTAGCAGGTATAATCGCTGCAAACGGTGATTTAAAGGGCATGGCTCCTGATGCAGAAATATATGCATATCGTGCTCTTGGCCCAGGTGGGGCAGGGACTTCCGTGCAAGTATTAGCTGCCATGGAAAAAGCGATTGAAGATGAAGTAGATATTATTAATCTTTCATTAGGTAACAATGTCAATGTTCCAGACTATCCAACGAGTCAAGCGGTAAATCGTGCTGCTGAATTAGGAATATTCGTAGTAATTGCGAATGGAAATAGTGGTCCTGATGCATGGACTGTAGGTTCACCTGCTACAGCAAACAAAGCCTTTTCTGTGGGTGCTTCAACCACTCCTTCAACCGTTCCGGTATTAAATGATTCGTTTGAAGGTAAATCAATTCCGTTGTTAGAGATGCTTGGTTCCCCGGAATGGGATTTGGAAAAAGATTATAATATTACCTCAATAGATGAGGAAGCAATCGGTTCTCTTTCTGGAAAAATAGCTCTTGTACAACGAGGGAAGATACCTTTTTACCAATTAGCGAAGAAAGCGGAAGAATTAGGAGCAGAAGCAGTTCTTATATATAATAATGAAGCTGGTCCTTTCCAGGGATCTGTAGAGTTTCGTGATGATCCTGTCCAAATCCCTGTAGCAGCAATTTCCAAAGAAGATGGGGAATGGTTAAAGCAACAAGTGGAGGAAAATAATCATTATTTCATTGATGCAACACGTGTAGATCAACCAATTCAAGTAGCACCATTTAGTTCAAGGGGGCCAGTGACAATTAACTGGCAGATAAAACCAGATATTATTGCGCCAGGTACTGACATTTGGAGTACCGTTCCAGGTGGATATCAAGCTATGAATGGGACGAGTATGGCTACCCCTCACGTGGCAGGAGCAGCAGCAGTTATCAAGGAAGCGAAACCAAATTGGACAAATGATCAAATTATTGGAGCGATCCAAACATCTGCAGATCAACTTATGAATGATGAGGAGCTAGTAACTTCAACGGAACAAGGCATGGGAGTTATTGATGTAAACAAAGCTATTGATACAAGTACGATAATTCACAATGGTCAGCTACAGTTTGGTAAAGTGGACAACTACCGTGACGAGTTTCAGCATCAGCTTATTATAGAGAATATGACCGATGAAACGCAGTCTTATCGATTCGATATTCCATATAAAGACAAAGGGATATCATGGAAGTTACCGAAGGCTTTTCAGTTAGAACCTTTTGAAAAGAAGGAAATTCCAATAGAAGCATCTGTTACGGGACTGCAATTAGAAAAAGGGGTTCACCAAGGCTGGATTGCTTTAGAGGAAGGGGATGCAGCATATCAACTACCGTACATTATCGTAAACAAAGAAGCAGACCAACCAAAAACAGCTGGATTTGAGTTCTCGCTAAAAGCGCTCTCTGACGATTTATATCAATATCAACTATATATGACAGAGTCTGCTCGAAAGCTGGAAGTTGATCTATATGATCCAGATACCCTTGTGTATAAGCGAAGATTGTTGGAAGAAAAAGACATCGATCAAGGTCTACACAATGGTGAACTGACGGCGAAAGAAGCAGGAAAAGAAGGATTATATTTAGCTATTGTGACGGTATACTTAGATGATGGAACGTATGAAAGTTCAGAAGCAATGGTCTACATCAAGTAGAATTATTATTGTTCACAAAAAAGTCATAAAACGAAAGTTGTTAAATAACATGAAGGAATTGATATGTGATACAGTGCACAATGAGGAAAAACAAGGTATGAAACACTAATATGTCAATGTTTTTAAATGTAATAAAATTAATATGATTAATGCCTATTACTAATTGACAATCCCAGCTTGGCTAATGTAAACTTGTTTAGTGTGGAGTAAGGAGAAAATAGCTTTTTAGCCCTTTATTCGCGAAATAATCCCCTGTTATGATACAGCGGATAATGGTTGCTTCTGACTTCAACTACATAGATGCAATGAATGTAACACCTCCGCATCTAAAACTACAAGTAATATTACCTAGCAAGAGATTTTCCCCGATTTGATTGAAAACGGATGCAAATGTGAGTTGGTAGTCTGTTTAGTATCTATTGTACCGGGTTTAGGAGTGTAGCAAATATAATGTCTAATTATGATAAAATGATAACCCGACAGCGTCAATGGATGTTTTATTTACTAGCAGTATTAGTGCTTTGCGCTGGGTTTCTACCATATCCCCGTGTTTTTTTCGGATTAATCCTAGGTAGTATCATTAGTCTTTATAACTTGTGGTTACTACAGAGCAAGACAGCAAAACTTGGGGAAACAGTTGCAGCAGGTGGGAAGGCCAGAGGAGGATTAGGTACGTTTACAAGAATGGCCGCCGCAGTGTTGGGAGTGTTGATTGCGATGCGATTTGAAGAATACTTCCACGTAATGTCTGTAATCATTGGGATTCTTTCTTCTTATTTTGTTATCGCGTTAGATATCATTGTGTATCAATTATCTTTACGCAAGCAGGAAGAAGACTAATCTTTTCCAGTATTCCATTTTTACTTACAAATAGTTTTAGTAAAGGGGTGATAATCTTGGATCACGAAAATCCAATAGTGCATGATATCTTTGGGATACCGGGTGCGAATCTTAACCTTTCTAACCTCATGATGACATTTATCGTGTGTCTTATTGTCTTTGTTTTCTGTGTGTGGGGAAGCAGAAAGTTACAGATGAAACCTAAGGGAATACAGAACTTCATGGAATGGGCTGTAGAATTCGTTAGGGGTATCATCCAAGACAACATGGATTGGAAAACAGGAAGAATATTTCTTCCGCTTGGACTAACTCTAATATTCTATATTTTAGTTAGTAACTTAATAGGTGTTGCAACGGTTGGGGTAGTTGAACATGACTTATGGTGGAAATCACCTACAGCAGATGCGGTTATGACATTAACACTATCAACAATGATCATTGCATTAACACACTATTATGGTATTAAGTTAAGAGGTACAAAAGCTTATTTAAAAACATATGTAAGCCCAGTACCACTGATGTTACCGTTTAAAATAGTAGAGGAATTCACCAACACATTAACGTTGGGTCTTCGTTTGTTTGGTAATATTTATGCAGGTGAAATTTTATTAAGTTTATTAGTAGGACTAGCAACAACAAGTATTTTTGGATTCTTCGGAGCAGCACTTCCGATGCTGGCATGGCAAACTTTTAGTGTGTTTATTGGAGCCATCCAGTCCTACGTATTCGTAATGTTAACAATGGTTTATATGTCTCACAAAGTGAGCAGTGACCATTAATAAAAAATAATTTATTAGGTTTATTATAAAAGGAGGAAATTATCAATGGGAGCTTTAGCAGCAGCAATAGCAATCGGTTTAGCAGCATTAGGAGCAGGTCTTGGTAACGGTATGATCGTAAGTAAAACAGTAGAAGGTATTGCACGTCAACCAGAATTACGTGGTGCATTACAAGGTACAATGTTTATCGGGGTAGCACTTGTAGAGGCGATTCCAATCATCGCAGCAGTTATCGCGTTTATGGTAATGTAAATCGCAATTTTTCCTAGAATTATAATGGCGAAGTTCAGTAACAAAGAATCTTCGCCATTCCTTTATGCAAGAGTAACGATGTAGAATTTTATACATCAGACCATAGATGTGATTTATTAGCGAAAGGAGTGGGATCGGTGCATTCATACATTGACTTGTTAAACATTGGAGCTAGTGTCGGTGGTTTACGTTGGCCAGATATGTTAGTTCAATTATTCTTCTTCCTTATTCTTCTAGCATTACTGAAGAAATTTGCTTGGGGACCATTAATGAGCAAAATGGAAGAGCGTGAGAACTACGTAGCAAATGAAATTGAATCAGCTGAGCAAAGTCGTGCGGAAGCAGAAAAGGCTTCCAAAGATGCAGCTGAGCAATTAAATCAAGTAAAAGCAGAAGCGCAAAAAATGATAGAAGATGCGAAGGCTGCAGGAGCAAAACAAGAGCAAGCCATCATCGATTCAGCGAGGGAAGAAGCAGATCGTATTAAAGAAGCAGCGCAAGCAGATATTCAAAATGAAAAAGAACGAGCTATTCAAGCGTTACAAGATAAAGTTGCATCCTTATCTGTATTAATTGCAAGTAAGGTAATTGAAAAAGAACTTAGCGAACAAGATCAAGAAAAACTAATTAATGAATACATTCAAGAAGTTGGGGAAGATCGATGAGTAACTCCGTAGTAGCAAAACGTTATGCAGATGCGCTTTTTCAGCTTGGTAGAGAGAAGAATTCATTAGACCAATTAGTAGCAGATTTTCTTGAGGTTCGACAAATATTTACAAATGATCAAAAATTAAATGTTTTCCTGAAGCATCCAAAGATTGACAATGAGAAAAAGAAACAGTTTTTAGCTGATGTGTTTAAAGGTGCGGATCCAGTTGTAATAAATACGCTGAAGTTACTTGTAGATCGTCATCGCACATCAACCATTCCATCTATTGTTGATCACCTAGTCGCTTTGGTAAACGATACAAAAGGAATTGCAGACGCAACCGTCTATTCCATTCGAGAATTAAATACCGATGAAAAGGAACAACTTCAAACATCCTTTGCTAAACGTTTAGGGAAAAGAAGTGTTCAAATTACGAATGTTGTGGATCCTAAGATTCTCGGCGGTATGAAAATAAGAGTCGGAAATACGATATACGATGGAACGGTAAGTAATAAGTTAAACCGAATTTCACGTAGTATCGTGTCTGCTAACAAATGATGATAGGGGTGAAATGGTATGAGCATTAATGCTGAAGAAATTAGCACACTGATTAAACAGCAAATTGAAAACTTTGATTCTGACATCGAAGTAAGTGATGTTGGGACAGTTATTGAAGTCGGTGACGGTATCGCGCGTGCTCATGGTCTTGATAATGCTATGGCTGGAGAATTACTTGAATTCTCAAATGGTGTTATGGGATTAGCACAGAACTTAGAAGAAAGTAATGTAGGTATCGTTATCCTTGGACCTTATACGGAAATTAAAGAAGGCGATGAAGTTCGTCGTACTGGTCGTATCATGCAAGTACCTGTAGGAGAGGAATTGTTAGGACGTGTGGTAAACCCACTAGGTCAACCAATTGATGGCAAAGGCCCAATTGAAACATCTAAAACTCGTCCAATCGAAGCGGCTGCTCCAGGAGTTATGGATCGTAAATCCGTTGATGAGCCACTTCAAACAGGTATTAAAGCAATTGATGCATTAGTTCCAATTGGTCGTGGTCAACGTGAGTTAATCATCGGAGACCGTCAAACTGGGAAAACTACTGTAGCAGTAGATACAATCTTGAACCAAAAAGATCAAGATATGATTTGTATTTATGTAGCTATCGGACAAAAAGAATCAACTGTGCGTAATACAGTAGAAACTTTCCGTAAGCACGGTGCACTTGAAAACACAATTGTAGTTACTGCAGGTGCTTCAGATCCTGCACCACTATTGTACTTATCTCCGTATGCTGGTGTAGCAATGGGTGAAGAGTTCATGTATAACGGAAAACACGTTTTAGTTATATATGATGATTTATCTAAACAAGCAGTAGCATATCGTGAACTTTCCTTATTATTACGTCGTCCACCGGGCCGTGAAGCATTCCCTGGGGATGTATTCTACCTACACTCTCGTTTATTAGAGCGTGCAGCTAAATTAAGTGATGCAAAAGGTGGCGGTTCATTAACTGCATTACCATTTGTTGAAACACAAGCTGGTGATATTGCAGCTTACATTCCAACGAACGTAATTTCCATTACTGATGGACAGATTTTCTTACAATCGGATCTATTTTTCTCTGGGGTTCGTCCAGCGATCAACCCTGGTTTATCTGTATCACGTGTAGGGGGATCTGCACAAATCAAAGCAATGAAAAAAGTAGCAGGGACATTGCGTCTTGATCTTGCATCTTTCCGTGAATTAGAAGCATTCTCTCAATTTGGTTCAGACTTGGATAAATCTACACAAGCGAAACTAAATCGCGGTCAACGTACAGTTGAAGTGTTGAAGCAAGGTCTTCATAAACCGATGGTAGTTGAAAAACAGGTAGCTATTATCTACTCATTAACGCGTGGTTTCCTAGATGATATCCCTGTAGAAGATATCCAACGTTTTGAAGAAGAATTGAACATTTGGTTAGAAAGCAATCGTAATGAATTACTTACTTCTATTCGTGAAACTGGTAATTTACCAGACGAGAGCGAGTTTAATGATGCGATTGATTCATTCAAGAAAACATTTCTACCATCTAATAACTAATAAGTGAAATGATGAAGTTCGGTATAGAGTATAATGGGTCGAATAATTATTCTCGACCCTCACTCCTGACAGGAAAGTGTGGTGAAAGAGCTTGGCATCACTAAGAGAATTAAAAGGTAGAATTGAATCTACGAAAAAAACAAAACAAATCACGGGAGCAATGCAACTTGTTTCGGCTTCTAAAATGTCAAAAGCGGAACAAAATGCCCGAGGATTTGTTCCTTATGCAGATAAACTTCAAGAGGTTGTTAGCAGTATTGCTAATGCGAATACGGATGCACAACATCCAATGTTAATGAAACGTGAAGTGAAAAAGACAGGTTATTTAATTATAACTTCAGACCGCGGTCTTGTTGGGGCATATAATAGTCACATCCTAAAAAATCTAGTCAATACAATTGAAAAGAATCATACAAGTAAGGATGAATATACGATCATCGTACTTGGGAGAAAAGGATATGATTATTGTCGAAAACGTGGGTTACCGGTATCCAAAAGTGTGCTAGGTGTACCTGATCATCCAACATTTGCAGATGTAAAAGAGCTTGCGTCTGAAACTGTTCAAATGTATGCAGATGGAGATATTGACGAGTTAAATATTATATACAACCACTATGTTAGTGCGATTTCGCAAGTGGTAACAAATAAACAATTACTTCCTATTGATAATTTAGATGAGAGCGGTGCAGCTACATCTGACTATGAGTTTGATCCAAACCAGGAGCAAATCTTGGAAGTACTTTTACCTCAGTATGCAGAAAGTCTAATCTTTGGTGCATTACTTGACGGGAAAGCAAGTGAACATGCGGCTAGTATGACTGCGATGCGTAGTGCAACGGATAATGCTTCGGATCTAATTGATGATTTATCCCTATCATATAACCGTGCACGTCAAGCAGCAATTACACAAGAAATCACAGAGATTGTTGGTGGCGTAGCAGCACTCGAATAGGTTTAACACCGTGTGGACAGTAAGTTAGGAGGGAAATAGATGAGCAAAGGACGCGTTACACAATTAATGGGACCAGTAGTCGATGTACGTTTTGAAGACGCTGAACTCCCAGCAGTAAATAATGCTTTAGTTGTCCGTAGTGACAGTGGTGAAGAACTAACACTAGAAGTAGCTCTTCATTTAGGTGACAATAGTGTACGTACCATCGCTATGTCTTCAACAGATGGTTTCAAACGTGGTGCAGAGGTGGAAAACCTTGGTCGTCCAATCTCAGTACCAGTTGGTGACGTAACACTAGGCCGTGTATTTAACGTATTAGGTGAAAAAATCGATTTAGACGAACCTTTAGAAGAGGGAGTTCGTCGCGATCCGATTCACCGTGAAGCACCAGACTTTGAAAACTTATCTACAGAAACAGAAATTTTAGAGACAGGTATTAAAGTAGTTGACCTGTTAGCACCATATATCAAAGGTGGTAAAATTGGACTGTTTGGTGGAGCTGGTGTAGGTAAAACCGTATTAATCCAGGAATTAATTAATAATATCGCACAAGAACATGGTGGTATTTCTGTATTCGCGGGTGTTGGTGAACGTACTCGTGAAGGGAATGACCTTTACTATGAAATGAGCGATTCTGGAGTTATTGCTAAAACAGCGATGGTATTTGGACAAATGAACGAGCCACCTGGTGCACGTATGCGTGTAGCATTAACTGGCTTAACCATGGCAGAATACTTCCGTGATGAGCAAGGACAGGATGTATTATTGTTCGTTGATAATATCTTCCGTTTCACACAAGCAGGTTCTGAGGTATCCGCACTACTTGGTCGTATGCCATCAGCGGTAGGTTATCAACCTACTCTAGCTACAGAAATGGGACAATTACAAGAGCGTATTACATCTACAGACAAAGGTTCTGTAACATCTATTCAAGCAATTTATGTACCAGCGGATGACTATACGGATCCGGCGCCTGCTACAACATTTGCTCACTTAGATGCAACAACAAACCTTGATCGTAAATTATCTGAGCAAGGTATCTACCCTGCGGTGGATCCTTTAGAGTCTACCTCACGTGCACTCGATCCAGAAGTAGTTGGAAAAGAGCACTATGAAGTAGCAACTGAGGTACAGCAAACACTACAAAAATATCGTGAACTTCAAGATATTATCGCAATATTAGGTATGGATGAGTTAAGTGATGAAGATAAATTAGTCGTTGCTCGTGCGCGTCGAATTCAGTTCTTCCTATCACAAAACTTCCACGTAGCGGAGCAATTTACTGGACAACCTGGATCTTATGTTCCTGTTCAAGAGACTGTAAAAGGATTTAAAGAGATTCTTGAAGGTAAATATGACGATCTTCCAGAGGATGCTTTCCGTCTAGTTGGACGTATTGAAGAAGTAGTAGAAAAAGCAAAAGGAATGGAATAATATTCGGTCGTGGAAGTAGGGATTTTGGAAAGAAAATCTTTTATTGCCTGAATTAATTTTTGGGCACTTCCATCCCGTCTCTTAGGAGGGGTTACATTGAGAACACTAGAAGTGAGTGTTGTTACTCCTGGTGGCCCGGTTTTAGAGGAAAGCTTTGAAATGGTAGTTTGTAAAGCTGAAACCGGTGAAATCGGTATTTTACCTGGACACATTCCATTAGTTTCTCCACTACAAATTAGTGCAGTTCGTTTGAAAAAAGGAAATGATACTAAATATTTAGCAATAAGTGGTGGATTTATGGAAGTGCAGCCTGAGAAAGTAACCATTCTTGCACAATCTGCTGAAACTGCAAGTGATATTAATGTTCAACGTGCAAAAGAAGCAAAAGATCGTGCGGAAAGACGTCTTCAGGCAAAAAAGGATAATATCGATAAAACTCGGGCCGAATTAGCACTCAAAAGAGCAATTAATCGCCTCGACGTAGGCAAGTAATACTAAAAAACTCCTGCAATTATTATTGCGGGAGTTTTTTTGCTTTTAAGAAAGACTTTATATGGGCTTGGACCAGCTTGCCTAGTAACATGCAGATATAATAACAATAATTAATAAGGCAGCTTATTTCTATTGCGGAGCATAGAATCATCGAATGATCTGGGATCAGTGAATAGCCATTTTCTATCAACGAAAAAAGCAGGAGAAACCGCAAAAAGTAGTGAATAGAGCTGCTCTCAAAACCAAATAAGCATAAGAAAACGGAAAAAGTGGTGAATAGAGCTGCTCTCTAAACCAAAAATGCAAGAGAAATCGGAAAAAGTGGTGAATAGGCAGCTTCTCTAACCCAAAAAAGCAAGAGAAATCGGAAAAAGTAGTGAATAGAGCTGCTCTCTAAACCAAATAAGCATAAGAAATCGGAAAATGTAGTGAATAGAGGCGCTCTCTAAACCAAAAAAGCAAGAGAAATACAGAAAAGTGGTAAATATACTATCTCTATAAAACCTTGCTTCAGAATCCTCCAAAAGTGATAGAGTAGATTACCCAAACCGTAGAAACTTCCTCCTATCCACATCAATAATCCCAGTAATCACTAAAAACTAGATGATAAACAATAAATTGTCGATATTTCCCGGGAAATGTAAACTCGCCTATGGCCTTGATAGTATTAATAAATTGACTTTTTATAGCTTGCCTGTCAAAGTAATTATTAGAAAGAAAGGTGGTTCATATGTTTTCCGTTGGACAAATGGCATTGATAAGTATATTTTCTCATTTATTTTTTATATATATGACTTGGCGTCTTGTAATGGCGTTGAACATTGACTATATTTTTAAAAAAGGAAGATCTGGAGAAGCTAGAGTCTTTCTATTGTTTTTAACTATTGTTATCGGGTCTGGAGTAAGTAGATTCTTTTTAGAAGTACTACAGTGGTCCGGGGACTTATCGTATCTCTTCTAAACGTCCAGCTTGATTTGTGGAATTTCGCGTTTCCATTTTCATTAATGTCGAAATTTGTATCGTATGTAAAATTATCCTTCTGTCAAAACTAAGATTAATAGATTTGATAGGAGGATTTTTCATGTTTTATAGACTTATATTATTTTTTATATGTATTTCTTTATTTTTAACAACTACACATGCATCTGAATTAAATACAGACGAAATGATAGCTCTTGGTAATTTTGCAACAGAGCAGCAATTAGAGATTGAAAACTGGCAAGTTACGATAAAGGAATCTGTATCTGTAGTTAAAGCAGAAAAGTCAATTGAACTACTTAAAAATGAGTATTCTTATGAGAAAAAATCGACTGAAAAAAGTATAATATATTTATTTAAAAACGATCATAAAACGAATGGGTTGGACGTACTGTATAAGGTAATTTTGCCAACTGAATCATCATCTCAGGCAGAAGTTATTGCTCTTTTTGAGGGAGCTGATTGGAGCGAAGAGGTAAAGGAATCATATTTAATTACTAAGAATGAAATAGTTCATAAATTGTTTACAAAATTAGCTCAATCATATACTTGTCTGACCTCAGTAGATAATGATATAATAAATGGTGATGTTTTTATAGAAAAGGCAATAAATTATTTCAATTTGCGACATACAACAACACAATACGACAACATAGCAAAGTCCACGATTAAAAAGTCATTTTATGGGTATACAGATTTATGGGATGCTTTTTATTCTGTAGACAATAAACCGATAAATGTACAAATAGCTATTATAGAAGACGAAGCAGGAAATGAGAAATACACGATAGGAACACCTATCCTAATACATGAATATTAATATAGGGAAATTGGATCTGAAGGGGATTTATAACATGGAAAAAATCATCGTAAGTGGCGGACACCAATTGAATGGCACCGTACGGCTTGAAGGTGCTAAAAACGCTGTACTACCTGTTTTAGCTGCAAGTTTAATTGCGAGTGAAGGGGAAAGCGTTATTAAAGAAGTACCAGTTTTAGCAGACGTGTACACAATTAATGAAGTATTACGTAATCTAAACGCAGAAGTTGAATTTGATTCAACAACAAAGACAGTGAATATTAATGCATCACAACAATTAGAGACAGAAGCCCCATTTGAATATGTAAGAAAAATGCGTGCATCTGTACTTGTTTTGGGACCACTTTTGGCCCGTTATGGACACGCGAAAGTTGCTATGCCAGGAGGATGTGCGATTGGTTCTCGACCAATTGATTTACACCTTAAAGGTTTCGAAGCAATGGGAGCAGAAATCCATGTAGGTAACGGCTATGTGGAAGCAAATGTGAATGGCAGATTACAAGGTGCGAAGATTTATCTTGATATGCCAAGTGTAGGTGCGACGGAAAACATTATGATGGCTGCAGCACTTGCAGAGGGTAAGACAGTAATTGAAAATGCAGCAAAAGAACCAGAAATAGTTGATTTAGCAAATTATCTTAATAAGATGGGTGCGAATATCGTTGGAGCAGGTACGGAAACAATCCGTATTATTGGTGTAGAAAAACTTCGCGGTACGGAGCACATGATTATACCTGATCGTATTGAAGCTGGTACCTTTATGGTTGCCTCTGCAATTACTGGAGGTAATGTATTCATTGAGAATGCAATGCGTGAACATTTACGCTCTGTAATTTCAAAGTTAGAAGAAATGAATGTTGATGTAATTGATGAGAATGGCGGTCTACGAATCATAGGGCCAGAGAAATTAAAATCAACAGATATTAAAACATTACCGCATCCTGGTTTTCCTACAGATATGCAATCACAAATGATGTCATTAATGCTTCGTGCAGAAGGCACAGGTGTGATTACGGAGACTGTTTTCGAAAATCGTTTTATGCATGTAGAAGAATTTCGACGCATGAATGCGAATATCAAAATTGAAGGACGCAGTGTGATTATTGAAGGTATTTCAGAGTTGCAAGGCGCTGAAGTAGCAGCAACAGATCTTCGTGCGGCAGCGGCACTTATTTTAGCAGGTCTTGTAAGCGATGGATACACACGTGTGACGGAGCTTAAGCATCTAGACCGTGGCTATGTTGATATTGTTGATAAGTTAGCGGCACTTGGTGCAGATATCAAGAGAGTGGATGAGAACGGAGTAGTTGTACAACCACTCTACGTAACTGCTGCAAAAGAATCAAATGAAATAGCAGCGGATTAATAAAAATTTTATAATAGTTATTTCTAAGGTAGATGTGTTATTACGCATCTACCTTTTCGTGTTTCAAGAAAAATTTTCCTTATGAAAAGCAGGCCTTATAACCATCTGACTTCTATCATGCCCATTTATATATAAAATATTCAGATTAATAACAAATATAAAACTTCTCATAATTTAAAAAACATGATAAAATTAATAGAAAATTAACAAAAGTTTGGGTGGTGAGACGACATGAAAATATACATTTCGGTTGACATGGAAGGTATTACTGGACTACCCGACTTTACCTTTGTTGATGCAAAAAGTCATAATTATGAACGTTCTAGGAAAATCATGACAAAAGAAGTAAATTACGTGATTCAAGCTGCTTTCGATAATGGTTGTAAAGAAGTGTTAGTAAATGACAGTCACTCGAAAATGAACAATCTTTTGATTGAGGATATTCATCCAGATTGCCATTTAATTACTGGAGAAGTGAAGCCTTTTTCTATGGTACAAGGTTTGGATCAATCATTGACGGGGGCTTTTTTGGTTGGTTACCATTCACAGGCTGGTAGACCAGGAGTTATGTCTCATTCAATGATTCATGCAGTGAGAAATTTCTTCATTAATGATCATTGTATTGGTGAAATGGGGATGAACGCTTACTTAGCAGGATATTATAACGTCCCTATTTTATTAGTTACTGGCGATGATTACACAGCGATGGAAGCAGAGGAATTGATTCCTGGGGTTACAACTGCCATCGTCAAAGAGTCAATTTCAAGGTCTTCAGTGAAAAGTCTTACCCCATCGAAGGCAGGAGTATTATTAGAGGAAAAAGTAAAACAAGCATTAAAAAGTGCAGGTAATGTAGCGCCCTTAACACCTCCAGAACAACCTACATTAACCATAGAGTTTTGTAATTATGGTCAGGCAGAATGGGCGAATCTTATGCCAGGAACAGCGTTGATAGAAGGAACAACAAAGGTTAGTTTTCCTGCAAAAAATATGAAAGAAGCTTATCAAGCCATGTTAGTTATGACTGAACTGGCAATGCATACTACATTCTCTTAAACAAAACAGACAGAGAACAGAAAAATAATTAGGGGGTGCCTCGTTTGCTGAAATACATATTAAAAAGATTAGCCATTATGGCTGTAACGCTTTGGATTATTATTACACTTACCTTTGTACTAATGACAAGTATACCAGGTTCACCATTTAACAGCGATCAGTCTTCCAATGAAACAATTCGTGCAAACCTAGAAGCACATTATAATCTAGATAAGCCACCACATGTACAATATTTACTCTATTTAAAATCGATTGTTACGTTTGAATTTGGACCGTCCATTAAACAACCAAATCAAACTGTTAACGATTTATTATCGAGAGGATTTCCGATTTCTTTTGAGCTAGGGATAGTTACCATCGTTGTCGCAGTTATTTCAGGAATCTTAATAGGTATTGTCGCTGCGTTACGACATAATGGAATATTAGATTATTTAACGATGGGGATAGCGGTATTAGGCATCTCTATTCCAAACTTTATTTTAGCTACATTACTTATACAGCAACTTGCAGTTAATTGGGAGATATTTCCGACTGCGACATGGAAAAGTCCAGCACATATGGTTCTGCCTGTATTAGCGTTAGCAACAGGTCCGATGGCAATTATCGCGAGACTTACTCGCTCAACCATGTTGGAAGTTCTTACACAGGACTACATAAAAATGGCCAAGGCAAAAGGGTTATCCCCATGGAAAATCGTTTTTAAGCATGCACTTCGAAATGCGCTAATGCCTGTCGTTACGATCATGGGAACATTATTAGCGGGTATTTTGACGGGAACATTTGTCATTGAGCAGATATTTGCGATCCCGGGAATGGGTAAATATTTTGTGGAAAGTATTAATCAACGTGATTATCCAGTAATTATGGGAACGACGGTATTCTATAGTGCTTTTCTAATTTTTATGCTTTTTCTTGTAGATATTGCATATGGAATCCTCGATCCTCGAATAAAAATGAATAGTAAGGGAGGGGAAGTGTCATGAGTTCAAATGAAAACAATACACATAAAACCCCTTCTGCAGTTCCTGATGAATGGTTTGCATGGAAAGGAAAAGATACGTTGGAAGCAGAGTCTGTTTCCAGACCTTCTCTTTCCTATTGGCAAGATGCCTGGAAAAGGCTGGTTAAAAATAAAATGGCAATGCTCGGTTTGATATTCTTAGTGTTACTTTCAGTCATGGCAATATTTGGGCCAATGATTTCACCATATGAAGTTAATAAACAAGACTTGCCCAATCAGTATCAGCCACCTTCCAGTGAGCACTGGTTTGGTACAGATAGTGCTGGTAGGGATGTATTTACACGAACATGGTATGGTGCTCGAATCTCTCTGTTTGTTGGATTAATGGCAGCACTCATCGATGTTACGGTAGGAATTATTTGGGGTGGTATCTCCGGATATAAAGACGGTCGCACAGATAATGTGATGATGCGTATTATTGAGATATTATACGGTTTGCCGTATTTATTAGTTGTTATTTTACTTCTGGTGGTATTAGGACCAAGCTTAGGTACGATAATACTTGCTCTGACGATTACCGGCTGGGTTGGGATGGCCCGAATTGTGCGAGGACAGGTCTTACAAATTAAAAATTATGAATTTGTCCTCGCTTCACGGGCATTTGGTACAAAGTCATCGAGAATTATCCGGCGAAATTTATTGCCAAACACGATGGGACCGATTATTGTCCAAATGACATTAACCGTTCCATCTGCCATTTTTGCCGAAGCTTTCCTGAGTTTTATTGGACTTGGAATCCAAGCTCCTTTTGCAAGTTGGGGTGTGATGGCCAACGATTCATTAGGTGCGATTCTATCCGGTAACTGGTGGACGCTGTTCTTCCCGGCCTTCTTTATATCTTTTACGATGTTTGCGTTTAATGTACTTGGAGATGGACTTCAGGATGCATTGGATCCGAAATTAAGGAAGTAGGTGAACCATTTGGACAAAATACTCGAAGTGAAAGATCTTCATGTGACGTTTACAACCTATGGTGGTTCTGTCCAGGCTGTACGTGGAGTAAATTTTCATTTAAATAAAGGCGAGACTCTAGCGATTGTAGGAGAATCTGGTTGTGGAAAAAGTGTTACATCGAACGCAATCATGCGATTGATTCCTAACCCACCAGGGGAAATCACCAAAGGAAATATTTATTTTAAAGGGCAAGACTTAATTCAATTTCGAGAGAAAAAGATGCGATCGATTCGTGGTGTTGATATTTCGATGATTTTTCAAGATCCGATGACAGCCTTAAATCCAACTCTTACTATCGGTACACAACTAATGGAAGGGTTAAAAGAGCATAAAGGAATTTCTGGAAAGCAAGCGAAAGAAAAAGCAATTGAAATGATGGAACTCGTTGGAATACCGAGTCCAGAAGAACGCTTGAAGCAGTATCCACATCAATTCAGTGGAGGGATGAGACAACGAATCGTTATTGCAATTGCCTTGATTTGTGATCCAGACCTGCTTATAGCTGACGAACCAACGACAGCTCTTGATGTAACGATTCAAGCACAAATACTGGAGTTGTTTGAAAAGATACAAGAAAAGATGGGTGTTTCAATTATTTTAATTACACATGATTTAGGTGTAGTTGCTAAAATTGCTGATCGGATTGCGGTGATGTATGCAGGGAAAATTATCGAGACAGGAACGAAACGAGAAATTTTCTATCAACCACAGCACCCATATACAAAGGGATTGTTAAAATCAGTACCTCGGCTGGATATAAAGGAAGATAAATTAACGCCAATTGATGGTACTCCACCTGATTTATTCTCACCTCCACAAGGATGTCCTTTTGCAGCAAGGTGTCCGTTTGCGATGGAGGTGTGTGATAAAGTTTATCCAGTTCATACTGAGTTAACATCATCACATAATGTGGATTGTTGGCTTCAAGATGAACGGGCACAACAGCTATTAGCTGAAAGTTCTTTTCAATATTAAAAAAGGGGGAAAATGGTATGAAGAACAAGAAATTACTGTTGTTTTTGTTGGCTTTATTAACTGCATTTGTATTAGCAGCTTGTACTGCAAATGAAGATGCGGGAGAGCCAGATGATGCTGATGCAGGGGAAACGGAAGAAGGGGAAGGTCAAGAAGGAGAAGCTGCAGGTGAAAAAGTTCTTCGTGTAAAT
The DNA here is from genome assembly GCF_000011245.1 of Oceanobacillus iheyensis HTE831. Taxonomy (NCBI): domain Bacteria; kingdom Bacillati; phylum Bacillota; class Bacilli; order Caryophanales; family Bacillaceae; genus Oceanobacillus; species Oceanobacillus iheyensis. Next base: position 3,077,521 of record NC_004193.1, on the reverse strand, counting down.
AATGGAGTAGAACCAACATCCCTTGATCCATCGATAGGGTTTGATCAGGTTTCTTGGGATCCATTAAACAACTTAATGGAGGGTCTGACTAGATTAGATCAAGAACATGTTGCCGGTCCGGGTGTGGCGGAGAGTTGGGACATATCAGAAGACGGATTAACGTACACATTCCATTTACGTGAAGATGCAAACTGGTCGAATGGAGATCCGGTAGTTGCAGAAGACTTTGTATATGCATGGAAGTATATGTTGGATCCAGCGAATGCTTCATCAGCTGCCTTTTTAGCATATTTTATTGAAGGTGCAGAAGCATTTAATACTGGGGAAGGTTCAGCAGATGATGTCAATATTACTGCTGTAGATGAAAAGACATTAGAAGTAGTATTGGAAGCACCAACTGGATTTTTCCTAGATGTGTTAACCAATCCGGCATTCTTCCCAGTAAATCATAAAGTGGCAGAAGAAAATCCTGATTGGCATGCAGAAGCTGATTCATTCGTAGCAAACGGCCCATTTCAATTAGAATCTTGGGAGCATGATAGTGAAATGGTATTTGCCAAAAATCCAGAGTATTGGGATGCTGATGCTGTGAATTTAGATAAGATCCATTTTGCAATGGTAAATGATACGAATACACAATACCAAATGTTTGAAACTGGAGAGCTCGATACAGCAACAATCCCTCCAGAAATGTCAGATGAATTAATTGATGGTGATAATGTATTTATCGGCGATTATGGTGGATTAGAATTCTTCCGTTTTAACACGACAGAAGAACCATTCCAAAATAAAAATATTCGTAAGGCATTTGCCTATGCCATTAATCGTGATGATATTGCTACCTATGTCGTGAAAAATGGTGTAGAGCCGGCATATGGATTTGTATCGCCTGGATTTACTACGCCAGATGGTGGGGATTTCCGTGATGAAAATGGAAATTTAGTAGAGTTTGATCCAGAGACTGCAAAAGAACTATTAGAACAAGGGATGGAAGAAGAAGGCTATAGTGAACTTCCAAGCATTGTTTTATCTTATAACACAAGCGACACGAATAAAGCTGTTGCGGAATCCATTCAAAATATGTTGAATGAAAATCTTGGTGTGGAAGTAACATTAGAAAACCAAGAATGGAATGTATTTGCTGAAGCACAGCAAAACTTAGAATTGCAATTATCACGTAGTTCATTTATTAATGACTACAGTGATCCGGTAAACTTCTTAGAGAGCTTTATTACGGACTCTTACATGAACCGTACTGGTTGGTCGAATGAAGAATACGATGCATTAATTGAAAAAGGAAAAACAGAAACAGATGAAGAACAACGCTACGAATATCTATATGAAGCGGAAAGATTGCTTGCAGAAGAAATGGTTGCAATGCCAATTCGTTACTATAATACGGTAGTTCTAGAAGCGGATCATGTGGAAGGAATTCTACGTCATCCAGTTGGTTATTTTGATCTGAAATATGCTGACGTAACAGAGTAAATCATACTTCTAAAACATAACAAAAGATATTTTATTTCGTAAGTTGAAAGATAGCTAGAATAATAAATATACAGAGAATCTTGTGGAAGTGAGGCATAGGTGAGTCCTGAGGCATGAGCAACAGAGGCTCACCAGCCACTTCTATATATGTGCAGGATTTTCAAAAAAATTATTCGCATGTGCATTTATTAAATGGAATACATAAGAAAGAGGGTTTTTCATGATACTTCCTAAACGTCTTAAAGAAGGGGATAAAGTTGGGATAGTTGCCCCAGCAGGACCACCTAACCGAGAAAAGGTAAATAAATCTGTAACCTTTTTTGAACAGTTAGGCCTTTCCGTGCAGTTTGGTAAGTACCTTTATGACGAAAGAGGTTATTTGTCGGCTGGTGATGAACAACGATTGGAAGATTTTCATGAGATGATTGCAGATAGTAGTATTAAAGCTATTTTTTTCGCGAGAGGTGGATATGGAACCGCTCGTATCGTTGATCAATTAGATATGAATTTAATTGGAAATAACCCCAAAATTATATGGGGTTATAGTGATATAACGTATTTACATACGGCTATACGCCAAGCTACTGGATTGGTCTCCTTTCATGGCCCGATGGCCGCATCTGATATTGTGAAAGCCGATTTTGATCGTTTCTCAGGTCAATTATTTAAACAATTATTTAAACCTACTCAATTAATTTACTCAGAAAAAGTCTCTCCGCTTTACGTATATACAAAGGGAATTGCAAAAGGAGAAGTTGTTGGGGGGAATCTCTCGTTATTAGTGAGTTCCATGGGAACATCTTATGAGATTGATACAAAAAATAAACTATTATTAATAGAAGATATAGGAGAAGAACCTTATCGTGTAGATAGTATGCTTAATCAACTACGACTTGCCGGTAAGTTAGAAGATGCAGCTGGAATTATTGTAGGAGACTTTTCTGAAGCGGAACCTACTGTCCAACCAAGTCTTTCTTTAACAGATGTGTTTGATGATTATTTTCGACCACTCGGAAAACCTGTTATCGGAGGGTTTAAAATTGGACATTGTTTTCCTCATTTTTCAATGCCATTAGGAGTTGTGGCGGAATTATCTTCAGAAAGCAAATCGTTGACAATTGATCCAGGTGTGAAATAAAGGGAGAGAGGACATGAAGATAACAAGTGTAGAAACCTTTATAGGATCTGTGCCATTACACACTCCATTTAAAACAGCATTACGTACCGTAACAGTAGCTGAATCCATTATCGTCAAAATAACAAGCGAAGATGGTTATGTAGGGTGGGGAGAAGCTCCTCCTACCCATGTTATAACAGGAGAGAGTCTCGCAAGTATTGAATACGCTATTCATCATGTGATCAAACCATTTTTAATTGGAAATTCATTGTCGACTTATGAACGTATTTTTGAACAACTGCAAGCATGTATGATTGGTAATACGAGTGCCAAAGCAGCTGTTGATATGGCGATTTATGACTTATTAGCACAATATGCAAAACTACCACTTTATCAGTATTTAGGAGGATACCATTCGGAAATTGAAACGGATTATACCGTCAGTGTAAATACTGTGGAAGAAATGGTAAGAGATGCGAACCAATATAAATTAAATGGATTCTCGATATTGAAGGTAAAGGTTGGCAAAGATCAAATTGAAACAGATATGGAACGAATCAAAGCGATTCGTCAATCAGTAGGAAATGAAGTTCGTATTCGACTCGATGCGAACCAGGGTTGGAACCCCAAAGAAGCTGTTAAGGTAATTCAGAAAATGGAAGATCTGCAACTAAATATTGAGCTTGTTGAACAACCAGTTATAGCCAAAGATTTAGAAGGATTAAAGTTTGTAACCGATCGAACAGAAACTCCAATCATGGCAGATGAAGCGGTATTCTCTATCCACGATGCAAGACAAGTTCTAGAAAATAAGGCAGCTGATCTAATTAACATCAAATTAATGAAATCAGGTGGAATCCATCAAGCTAGAAAAATAGCAACTTTAGCGCAAAGCTATGGAATAGAATGTATGGTTGGTAGCATGATAGAAACGAAACTAGGAATTAGTGCGGCTGCTCATTTTGCTGCAAGTCATCCAGTTGTCACAAGGTTTGATTTCGATGCCCCGCTAATGCTATCAGGAGATTTGGTCCATGGTGGAGTAATTTATAAAGGAAGTCATCTATCTTTTAGTGAGGATTATGGATTAGGAATCTGCGGAATTCGCTCTGAGTTTTTGAGACAAAACACAATGAAATAATTTCAGAATGGGGGAGCTGAAATATGAAACAAACGTTTGATCAATTATCCGAAGATTTTTGGGTGACCGATGTACAAGTGGCAACAGTATGGACGAATCCACAGTCGGCCAGGGATATAGATAAAGATGGGCGAACGAATCCGACAAATGTAAATCAATGGTATGAGCAACTTTCCTATGATGAACGATTAGCGCTTTGTAATGAAAATAGAGTACAAACACAAGCATTATATGGCGAACCAGTTATAGTAATTAATGAATTAGATGATTGGGCGGAAGTTATCTTGCCATTTCAAGCTTCGAAGAAAGATAAAAGAGGATATCCTGGCTGGGTGCCAAAGCAACAATTAACCATGACAACGAAAACACATTGGGTAAGAGATTCTATGGCGATGGTTATAAAAAACAAGAGTTGGTTAGAAACCCAAGAAGGTGAAAAAACACTTGAAATTAGCTTTGCAACCATTCTACCTGTAGTAACTGAACAAGAGATGATACAAGTGCAAACTCCACATGGTATACAATATATAGCTAAAGAAGATGTACTTATTTTTCCTACAAAGGAAGGAGTACCTACTCGAACTGGAGAGGACATCGTTCGAACCGGAATGCTATTTTTACAATTAGATTATTTCTGGGGAGGAATGAGCTCTTTTGGCTACGATTGTTCCGGTCTGGCTTATGCGGCTCATAAGGCGAATGGATATTGGATCGCCAGAGATGCAGGTGATCAAGCAGTCGGTGGAAAAGAAATACCGTTTGATGAGGTACAAGCTGGAGATTTACTGTTTTTTGCCTATGAAGAAGGAAAAGGAAATATTCATCATGTAGGAATATATAAAGGAAATGGTGAAATGTTACATTCACCACAAACAGGTAAAGGAATCGAAATCACTCCATTAGAAGGAACCAAATATGAAAAAGAATTATGTGCAGCACGAAGATATTGGTAAATAGGAGGGTTGAGAATGCAAGATCATATTCTAGAAGTTCGTAACTTAAAAAAGTATTTTCAAGTTGGCAAGGGAAGTTTATTAAAAGCAGTTGATGATATCACTTTTCATGTAAAACCAGGGGAAACCTATGGGCTCGTTGGGGAATCAGGCTGTGGTAAATCAACGATTGGAAGAACCATTCTTGGTCTATATAATAAGACAGATGGAGAAGTTATTTTTGATCATGAAAATGTACACGAACTGAGTGAAAAAGAACGTTTTTCTTTTTATCGTAAAATGCAAATGATCTTTCAAGATCCATATGCATCCTTAAATCCTCGTTCTACGATTAAAGAGATAATATCTGAACCGATGGAAGTGCATAACTTATATTCAACTAAAAAAGAGAGATTACAACGTGTATATGAATTGTTAGAAGAGGTAGGCTTGAACAGGGATCATGCCAATCGTTATCCTCATGAATTTAGTGGTGGACAGCGGCAACGAATTGGTATAGCTCGAGCCCTCGCGTTAGATCCAGAGTTTATAATTGCAGATGAGCCTATTTCAGCACTCGATGTTTCCGTACAAGCACAGGTAGTTAACCTTATGAAGCGGTTGCAACAAGAAAAAGGATTGACGTTTTTATTTATTGCCCATGATTTATCGATGGTAAAACAGTTTTCAGATCGGATTGGGGTTATGTATTTGGGCAATATGGTGGAAGAAACTCAAAGTGAACATTTATATGATAATCCTTTACATCCATATACGAAGGCATTGTTATCAGCGATACCTATTCCCGATCCGGATATCGAGGATCAGCGGGAACGTATTATATTAGAAGGAGAGCTACCAAGTCCGATTCATCCTCCAAGTGGTTGTGTGTTTCGAACACGATGCCCGATGGCGATGGAAGTATGTGCAAGCGATCGTCCTGTGTGGCAAGAAGTGGAAAAAGGTCATTATGTTGCCTGTCATCTGTACGATAAGTCAAAGGAGAATAGTCCTCATACAGGCCCACAATTGAAAGAAGGGGCTATTCGTTAAATCGCTATGATACTAGTTCTGTTCTTGATCTGAACGGGGCTAGTTTTTTGTTGCATTAATAATGATTAAATTTGTGTGCTGGGGATAATTTATATTTTTGCTATATTCTATATATAAATGTTACAGGAAAATGAAGTTTTTCTTCTTAGCTAAATTTAAGGTCTATTTTTTCGAGTGACTGTATAGATTTATTAGTAGGGATGCTAGATTAGCATCAGACCTTATTGGCAAAGGAGGGAAGCTGTGCAAAAAAAGTATATAAAAAGAAGAAAACCATCTATCCAAAAGAAAATTATGATGCTCAAACAAAAAAAACAACCATATGCCAGCCATCAAGAACCAGGTCTGAAAAAAATTGTGCCTTTCCGTAATCGAAAATCACGATACTTCCAAAATAAATCACCTGTGCCTTGGAGATTAACGATGCTCAGTTTTTTTGGTATCCTTATCTTATTTATCCTTGTTGTGCCTGCTACTGTCGTCAACCTCTCCAAAGATAATAGCGAAACATACTCACAAGCTAAAGAAAATCAAGCAGCTGCTCAGGATACAGAACAAGAAGTCGTCGAGGTAGGTGGTTCTCCTTTTTCAGTGGCGGTCATGCGAGACAAACAAGAGACGGTTGAGGATGTACCTTTAGAAGAATATGTCGCCGGAGTAGTCGCATCCGAGATGCCCACTGAATTTGAATTAGAGGCTTTAAAAGCTCAAGCAGTAGCTGCCAGAACATTTACAGTGAATCTATTACTACATGGGAAAGATAATAATCCGTATGATCTAACCGACACTGTAAACCATCAAGTGTATAAAAGCCCAAATGAATTAAAGGAATTATGGAAAGATAAGTATGAAGAAAATATGAATAAAATAAATAGTGCGGTAAAAGAAACAAAGGGACAAATCATCACGCATAATGATGCTCCAATTACTGCCGCCTTTTTCTCAACAAGTAATGGATATACGGAGAACTCAGAAGATTATTGGGAAACGGAAGTATCCTACTTAAGAAGTGTGGAAAGTCCATGGGATAAAGAAGAATCTCCAAAATACACCAGTCAATCTATGTTTACACTTGAAGAAGTTTCAAGTGCATTAGATGTGGAATTAGCTGAAGATCAAGCAGTACCAATGGAAATAACACGAACAGAAAGTGGCAGAGTGAAAAACTTAGTTATAGCCGGAAAGACAATCTCAGGAAGAATTGTTCGTGAAGAGCTAGACCTTCTATCAAGCGATTTTACGGTAGAACAAAAGAATAATCATTTAGTATTTACAACAGAAGGGTTTGGACACGGTATTGGAATGAGTCAATATGGTGCCAATGGAATGGCAAAAGAAGGAAAAACATATGAAGATATCATCCATTATTATTATAAGGATGTTGAAATAAATTCTGTAGATGAAACAGCACCAACCCTCGTTTCAAGGTGAGACGAGGGGTTTTTTCTTGTCCGATCGTTCAATACTTATAAAACATGTACGAATTTTATCTTTGAAATTATCCTTTTTGTATAAAAACTATAAAACTCTTGAAATGTATGGATAAACAGGGATGTAACCATTTACTTTACCCAAAATTATTTAAATCATCCACAAAATTTTAAATTTTTTCCCTCTGTATGTATATATTTTGATTTTTCTGCTCACAATGGTTGCAGAGGTGATGAAAAATGAATGAGGAATTCAAAGGGCCAAAAAATAAATGGCGCCAAATTTTCCGTAAGAAGTGGTTTTTCCCAGCACTGTATTTAACCATTGCAGCAGTTTTATTAACCGCCGTAGTCTGGTATCAAAATATTGATTCTGATACAGCGGAAGAAAGATCTGCAGAAGATCATTACACTCCAGTAATGAACGATGAAGATGCAGAACCAGTATTAGATCAACAAGAAGTAATCGCAATGCCAGTAGCAAATGCAGAAGAAGCAGAAATCGTAACTAAATTTTTTGACTACGACGCAGATCAAGAAGATCGTCAAAACGCACTAGTACTATATAATAATCGATACTATCAAAGTACTGGTGTAGATATTGCAGCAGCAAATGCAGAGACATTTGAAGTACTTGCAGCGATCAGTGGTACTGTAGAAGAAGTAAAAGAAGATCCATTGTTAGGTAATGTTGTTGTACTAGCCCATGATGAAGACATCAAAACGTATTATGCTAGTCTTGAAGAAGTTTCCGTTTCAGCAGGAGACAAGCTTACTCAAGGAGACAAGCTAGGTACAGCTGGTAAAAATATTTTTGGAAAAGATAATGGAACACATGTCCATTTTGAAATCCGTAAATCTGGTGCGGAATTAAATCCAGAAAGTTACTTTAATCAACCAGTTAGTAGTCTTGCAAATGTAGAAGAAGACTCTGCAGTAACCGAAGAAGGCGAAACAGATGAATCAAGTGAAGAATCTTCTAATGAAGTAGAACAAGAAGATAATGCTGGGGAACAACCTGTAGAAGAAGATTCTGATTCAGAATCAAATACAGATGAAGAGCCAGAATCAGAAGAAAATACTGAAGAATAATAGATGAGGGCCTGATTTCTATCAGGCTCTTTTTTTTATGTGTGAATCAATTTCATTATTCACATTGGTATATGATCCCGATTGTCGTGCGGTTTGATTTCTATAGCAGGCGGACGCTTGCGCTTTTGTTTATTGATTGTTACGTACAGCAGTTTATCCTCACTTTACCTCTCTCGTTAAGGCTATTTCTTTTGAAGAGGGTATTATTGCCAGTTCATGGAGGATATATTCGAAAACTCCCAGACTTTGTTCCTATGTATCAATGATTCTGCATAAATTGTCGAACGATATATTATTTTTTTTATAAATATTTGTGGTAAGATAGTATTGTTTTAAAAATAGAGGGAATTTTCCCTAAAAAGGAAAAGGATGAAGCGAAGTGATCCTCACGAATTTGATGGAATCTCATACAGAAGACTCGTTGACCGATATTGCTTCAAGAGTTTACCATGAATATGATTTAACTGTTGCAAGGGATATAATGAAATCGATTTGTTTAAATAGCCCGTCTAGCGAAATTCAGAAGACAGGAATGGAATACCTCTACATGAATGCATATTTTCGTGAGTTAGATCAGCTAATAGAAAAAAATCGTGAATCAATTAACCCTTCTAATAGGCTTTGGGGTAATATATATAGGCTTATGATTGATTTATTTAATCAGCACACATCCCCTGATAAAACGCTTCACTACTTAGACTATTTCAAAACTCGATACACGATAAAAGAACCTGAAATTACATTATTAATAAAGTTAATAAGAGAAACATGCTTCTATTATAAAAGAAATTATAGAAGACTCGGAGACCTTATCGCTACATATGAAACACACTTAGACGAGGTAAAAGAACGCATTTTAGTCAACTTTTTTAAAGTGCGTATCTATCGATTTTACACTGTTTTTCATATGGCAAGAAATGAATTGATTATTGCAAGAAAATATGCGTATAAAGCTTTAAATATAAATGAAAGTATCCTACTTGAGGCTGCCATCCATAGTCACCTTGGGTTATCCTATACCTTCGATACTTATGAAAAAGGTATGTATCATTTGAAAAAAGCGCAACAAATTTCCCAAAAACATAACATTAGATTGTACAAGCATCGAGTTGAGAATAATTTTATCCCGTTACTTTCAGGCAAGTTTAAGAAAGTAGATGAAGTACAATCTATGGATAAAGCAGAACAAGCCCATCTTGAGGTCGCAAGAGGTGACTATGATAAAGCATTGGATCTTTTAGAAACCGTCCGTATCGAAACACCACTTCAACGATATTATCTTGGTTTAGCGAAACAAGATAAGGATATATTAATTCAATCTTATAATGAGTTTATTTTAAATAATAATGATTTTTTCTATAGCCGATTGCCGTTGGAGGCACTCGATTTATAAAATGAAGAGTAACCAAATTATGATCTGGTCTGTGCCGATGATAGTTTGGTTTTTTGTTATTTATACCCAAAAAGAATTCATTCATCGGAGTCTAAGTTTTCGCATAAATATAAGCAGTATTTGTAATAGAAATTTGTCATTAGCCATGATATGGAAAAAAACACCCTGTCCAAATTCTGAATTGTTCAAAATTAATCATAAATACCAGCCTTAAGTAATAAAATGTTACAAACCATGCAATCGAACTTTCTGAGGTGAGAGCTTGCGTTGTCTACTTCTTGCTCCACAAGGAACATTGGGCTACTTATATTTTTCAAGCAGCTACATATCCGATCTATTTAGCATACTTTTCTATTTAGACAAACATAACAACGTATAACACCCTGTCTCAAATTACACCTCGGAATTACAACTTAGGGAGGCGAACGGTGTGCATGATTACATCAAAGAGAGAACAATCAGGATAGGAAGACATGTCGTAGAAACAAGAAAAACCGTCCGAACAATCGCAAAAGAGTTCGGTGTTTCAAAAAGTACAGTTCATAAAGACCTTACCGAACGATTACCAGAAATCAATCCTGAGTTAGCGATTCAAGTGAAAGAAATACTTGAATATCATAAAGCAATTCGACACCTGCGTGGGGGTGAGGCCACTAGACAAAAATATAAAATTGATGGTAAGCCGTTAGAGACAGAGAAGAAGCCAGCAGGATAAGGTATTTACTTAAGAAAGGAGTGTGTACAAAGAATAATCCATAAGATCCAATTTCATTTATAAACAGTAGGTAAAATGACGTTATATAGGTCAACCTACTGTTTTTCTTTATTGCTCAATACACCATCTCTCCTACTTTTTAGACAAAATATTAATCAATATGCAGTTAATTGTGGATTTTTGTGGTAAAATATTATAATAGTAGCATTATGTCTTCGGACGGTGCAAGATTGTAACGCTAGGAGGATTTTGATTCATGTTTTCCAGAGATATTGGAATCGACCTTGGTACTGCCAATGTATTGATTCATGTAAAAGGTAAGGGAATTGTTCTTAATGAACCATCTGTCGTAGCGATGGACCGCAATACTGGTAAAGTACTTGAGGTTGGTGAAGACGCGAGAAGAATGGTTGGACGTACACCAGGAAATATCGAAGCGCTTCGCCCCTTGAAAGACGGTGTAATCGCAGACTTTGATGTAACAGAAGCTATGCTGAAGCATTTTATAAATAAGATTAATGTCAAAGGTGTTCTATCTAAACCTAGAATGCTTATTTGCTGTCCGACGAATATTACAAAAGTTGAGCAAAAAGCGATTAAGGAAGCAGCTGAAAAATCTGGCGGTAAAAAAGTTTATCTAGAAGAAGAACCAAAAGTAGCTGCCATTGGTGCAGGAATGGAAATTTATCAACCGAGCGGAAACATGGTAGTGGATATTGGTGGAGGTACGACCGATGTAGCCGTACTTTCTATGGGAGGCATCGTTACTTCTGAATCAATTAAAATGGCCGGTGACAAGTTTGATATAGAAATTATGCAATACATTAAGAAGAAATACAAATTATTAATTGGAGAACGTACAGCAGAAGAGATCAAAATAAATGTTGCTACCGTTTTTAAAAATTCACGTAACGAATCCATGGATATTCGAGGAAGAGATATGGTATCAGGTCTTCCAAGAACTATCTCTATTGGGTCTGAAGAAATACAATCTGCTTTAGGCGAATCTGTATCTTTAATTGTCCAAGCTGCAAAATCAGTATTAGAACGCACACCACCAGAGTTGTCTGCTGATATTATAGACAGAGGGGTAATCTTGACTGGTGGAGGAGCATTACTTCATGGAATTGATCAATTACTAGCAGAAGAATTAAAAGTTCCTGTGTTCATCGCTGAAGATCCAATGGATTGTGTAGCCAAAGGTACAGGCATTATGCTAGAAAATATTGATAAAGTAGAAAAACGAAATATTAGCTAAACGTTTCGACCGTTCATACCGAAATTAGAAATAAGTATGTACTTTCTAAATTGACGGGAGAGAATACCATGTTAAGAGGTTTATATACAGCTGCCAGTGGTATGATTACACAACAACGGCAGCAAGAATCACTATCGAATAATATCGCAAATGCGAATACTCCTGGATATAAAGCAGATCAAACAACTATCCGAGCATTTCCAGAACTATTATTGCAACAGACAGGTTCCAGTAGTCAAATTCCAACATCACAAGGTGGAATGAACTTCCCGATAAGTCAGACGATTGGTCCGATCAATACGGGGGTCTATGTTCAAGAAACTGTACCTAACTTTGCTCAAGGTGATGTTCAGGAGACTGGATTATCTACAGACGTAGCAATAATTCAAGGACAAGTTCCTGATGAAAATGGATTTCTATTCTTTTCTGTTCAAAACGAGAATGGCGAAGAAAGACTCACACGTAATGGTAATTTTACTGTTGATGGAGAAGGCTTTCTTGTAACCAATCAAGGAAATTATGTTCTTGATGAAGCAGGCAACCCGATTCAGACAAATGGTTTAGATTATGTTGTAACACCAGAAGGTTTTGTTCAGACAGCAGATGGTACGTTCCCATTAGGTATTCGCTATGTGGAAGATTCGAATCAGCTTGTAAAAGAAGGAAATGATTTATTTGCAGGAGAATCAATAGATGTACCAGCTGCTGCGACATTTTCATTGCAACAAGGTGCTTTAGAACAATCAAATGTGAATACCATGCAAACAATGACAGACATGATGAATGCGTACCGATTATTTGAAACAAACCAACGTGTTTTACGTGCATATGATGAAAGTTTAGGAAAAACAGTAAATGAAATAGGTCGTCTTGGATAAGGTTCTGGAGGGATATAAACGATGTCACAAATGATGATACAGGCTGCTGTTACAATGAATCAATTGCAAAATAAGCTTGATTTAATTGGTAATAATATGGCAAATAGCCAAACTACTGGCTATAAAAGTAGACAAGCTGAATTTTCATCCTTACTTACACAACAGGTGAATAATTTAACGGATCCGGCTAATGCACAAGGTCGATTAACTCCAGATGGTATTCGTGTGGGTTCAGGGTCAAGACTGGGTTCTACGAATATGAATCTGAATCAAGGAGCTATTCAAGAAACAAATCGAGATCTTGATGTAGCATTAACAAGTGAAAACCTATTATTCCAAGTTGAAGTAACCGAAAATGGACAGGTTGGAACACGTTATACTCGTGATGGATCGTTTTATCTCAGTCCAATGGAGAATGGTCAAATGATGCTCTCGACATCGGATGGTAATCCAGTTATCGGTAATAACGGCCCGATTTTAATACAAGATGGTTTTGATTCCATTGAAATAAATGAATATGGTCAACTGCTAGTTGAGCGTAATGGACAACAAGCAATAGAAGATCAGCTTTCGGTCGTTGAAGCAATTCGCCCACGTTTATTAGAATCAACCGGTCAGAATTTATTTCAACTACCCAATTTAGAAGCACTAGGATTTAATGCAGAAGAGATCATTCAAGAAACGAATCCGCAAACTGCGATTTTACAATCTAAAGCATTGGAACAATCAAATGTAGATATTTCTAAAGAAATGTCAGATTTATTAATGACACAACGATTGTATCAATTTAATTCACGTACAATTACAATGGGCGATCAAATGATGGGACTAGTCAATCAAATTCGCTCGTAATTCCAAATCGCATCTCTCTTGCAGTTCGTTCTAATTCTGCGTAAACTAAGAAACGTAATTTGGTCAATATGTTGATTTGTATTTGAGTTAGGAGAAACAATCATGTCTACTAATGAAACTGAAAAACAACAAAAACGCCGTGCCAAAAATGAAAAAGCTGCAACTAGCAGCGAGGCACAAGTGGCTCAGAATAAAGAGAAAAATCAGGACACCCGTAAAAAGCAAAAGAAATTACAAAAAAAAGAGAAACGAGATGCAAAATTTCCCAGAATTCGTGTATTTCCTATCTGGCTGCGCATTATTGTAATTTCTATTTTTTGTGTCTCCGCTCTCGTGATTGGACTCATGGTGGGATATGGAGTTATTGGAGATGGACCACCAACTGAAGTACTAAAGAAGGAAACATGGCAGCATATTATTGATATTGTCTATAAATCCGAATAAAATAAATCATAAACAGTAAGCATGCATTCTAAAATTTAATTGAAATGCATGCTTTTTAAATGGAATAACACCAGCTCTCGACACTTCAACATACGGTGGTGGAGAGGAGGATTTTTAATGGTAGCGGTAACATAATAGAGGAGATGAGTGCCCATAATTAGAAAGGAAACAAGAAAAAGGTAACTCATAAAAAAGATAAGTGCCCATAATCGGAGGAACCAAGAAATTCCGGTCGATAATTCATTAGAAAGGAAATATATTTATGAAGCAATATACATTAACTGAGAAATTCTTCTCGAATAAGGGAATTCACCTTGTAGACGAAAATGAAAAAATTATTGGTGAGGTTACCGGTATTCGAAAAGAAGGATACGAGCGAAAAAATGTATTTAATTTTAAACCAGTGGAAGGAAGTTCTACGATCGTAGGAATAAAGAAAAGAAGTTGGAAGAATGTGATACAACCTTCGTATGGCGTCATTCATGCAGAGCATACATACACATTAAAGGATAAACTTGGTGATAATCTCCTTTATTTTTGTGTGACAGGTGTAATCGAAAACGATGATATATTTATAGAAGAGAACTGGAAAGAGGATATTATTGTTAAAGTGAATAAACAAAAAGTAGCAGTAATCCGTCCTGCAAAATTTTCCGGGAAATCGGTATTTAAAATAGATGAACAGATATCTCCAGACCATCGCTTATTTGGATTAATTATATTAATGGTTTTCATGTATCAAATTTACAATAAAGAAGCAGCAGTGATTATGGATTTGCTGTTTTAATTTGATATCGTAAACAACCTGCGTCTTAAAATGTCAAACTAATCCAAAAATAACTCCTCAATCTTGATTCAATCTGTTAAAATATGAAAAAAGCGCTATTTCGATAAATATAATCTTTTCTATTTCAATTTGGGGTGGAGAGGAGAGGTTGTTAATGGGATTAACCGTGGAAGAAGTTCTTCGTGAAGAGTTGTTAATAGATGCTAAGGTAGTGACTGGTAAATTACTAACGAGTAAGAAAGATGTTCAATGGATATCTGTAATTGAATTGCCTGTAGAAAATTTTGTTCGGAAAAATGAAATCGTGTTAACGACAGCAATTGGCTGTAAAAATGATCCCGATCTGTTTATTGAGTTTGTAAAAGATGTGATTGAATCAAAAGCTGCTGCACTTATGATTGCACTTGGGCGATTTATCTATGATATACCAAAAGAAGTGATCGATATGGCGAAGCAACACGACTTCGTTATTATTGTTTTGCCTTGGGAAATCCGGTTTGCCAATATTGTAGAAACGGTTATGCTGCAATTAACTGATGCGGGTAGCGAAGAACGAAAACGGTCTGAACGGGTTCAACAAAAGTTGTTAAATCTTATTTTAGCAGAACACGATTTAAATCATATTCTTAGCTTCATTCAAGAGGAGATGGAAGCAACTATTTATTTATCCGATCGATATGGAAACCTATTTGATAGGGAGCTTTATACAGAACAAGTTCAAGAACGGTGGAAGCAGAATGTAGTAAATGGTAAGGTCCCACGCCAACAGACTGTTCAAAACAATAACGATCCCCTTATTCAAAAATTTGACCTCATAGAAGAAACGCAATCGGAACATGCGCTCGTACAAATACCAATTCTACAAGTTTCTGGGGAGCCACAAGGTTATCTTTTTGTTTCACTTCCAGAAGGTGAAGAAAAGGAATCCTTTTTAACGACGAATCGAGTTCATATTATTGAACATGCAGCTACAACCATTGCTCTATGGTTATCGAAAAGAAATGCTATAGAAGAAACAAAAATTCGACTCCGCAGTGATTTTGTCGATGAATTAGCGAAAGGTTACTTTCAATCATATGAAGAAGCTGTATCACGTGCAGGCTTACTTGGATATGAATTGCATAACGAATATGTTTGTATTGTTGGTTTTGCGGAAAATATGGGGCGGATATTTGAGAGAAGAGTTCAAGAGGGGCATACGTTTGAATCATGGAAGAAAAGTATGCACAGATATATAGAAGAAGAAATAATTTATGCGGCAACAACACTGGAACGTCAATGGTTATTAACACGAAATGAAGAAGTATTTCTTATTTACTTGCAAGTGGAACATCAAACTGATCATGAGTATGCGACCGATTTTTTAGATATGATAGACCGTCGCTTGCAGCATCTTCTGCCAGATATTGAAATGATATGGGGACTAGGCAAGCGAGTCAAACACTTCTCCGATTACCACGTCAGTTATCAGCAGGCTCGTACTGCACTAAAAATCGGCTACCGAAAAGAAAAGCGACGTACTTGGTATGATCAAACCGGTCTCGATCGAATTCTTTTAAATCTTTATGAATTTGACGATATGCAGGAAATGATGAAAAATACGATAACTCCTTTGATAAAGTATGAAGCAGAGAGACAAATGGATTTGATTGGAACATTCACAGCATTTCATCAATATCGTGGAAATGTTAGTCAAACAGCGAGATCATTACATTTACATCGACAGTCGCTTCTGTATCGCTTACGCAAAATTGAATCTTTAACTGGGCTTTCTTTAAATAATTCTGATCATCTATTTCTATTAGAGCTTTGCTTGAAAACATGGAAAATAGGAAATGAAGACATGGATGCTCCATACTAACAAACATTACAAAACATCGATTATGCGTAAAACGTAAAAACCGCACCTGAATATATGTATACCCTCATCAGACAAGACATCTTGACATACATATTCTGTGAAGTAAAAAACGAATGAGGAGGAAAAACATGCAACTCAACATGAAGAAAGTTGTATTTATCGTTTTCTTTTTCATATTCACGTTTGCTACAGTCTATAATGCTTCGGCTTCAGGAATCGCTCCCCAAAAATTAAAAGGCGAATCAAATGAAAATGTCATATCTGGAAAAGTAGGTAACGGGAACGAAGAGACTCCAGGTGAATGGTACGCTGGTTCAACACCATCAAATCCAATTTCAGAAGCGCCTGTTATTTTATTTGTACCAGGACTGAACAATGTGGCGCAGATTTTCTGGGAAGAGAATGATATGTACCAAACAGTGCTTGATGCCGGATATCAAACTGCTTTTGTACAGTTATATGATGCCGGTGGAGCCTCTGCAACAATGTGGGATAATGGGGAATTACTTGCAGAAAAAATAAGAGAAATTTCTACACATTTTGATCGACCTGTAACAGTAGTTGCTTATAGTAAAGGTGGAGTCGATACGCAGACGGCATTAGCGTATTATGGTGCATGGCAATATGTAGACAATGTTATTACATTATCTAGCCCTCATCATGGGTCACAACTTGCCGATTTAGCGTACAGTTCTTCTGCAGGGTGGTTAGCAGACCTCCTTGGCGCTCAAGGTGATGGAACATATTCCATGCAACTAGGATATATGGAAAATTTTCGCGCTGAAATGGATAATCAACCCTTGGCATATCACAATAATTATTACACATTAGGTGGAACGGGCTGGGGTTCTGTATTTTCCTCTACATGGTTTGGAGGCATGTATTTATCCCAGTTTGGGTCCAATGATGGTGTAGTAACGAGTGAAAGTAGCAGTCTACCGGACGGGCAGCAACTGGCGGTAGAAGATTGGAATCATACTTCGATAAGAACCGGTGAAAGTTTCTCCACATTTGAAAATTACCTAATGGGTAATGAAACAGTAGATAGTTTAATCACACCTACTCAAAGTGCGAATTTGTCTTCCTCTAACAACAATCAATGGATCTCCGGAGGACCTTTAGAGAGTCAGAAGAAGGCTACTACAACTGTTGCAGTTGAAAATGATGTTAATGAAATTTCTCTGCACTTAATGACTACGGGTAATTTAGCAGAAATAAATCTCATAGATCCAAACGGGAAGAAAATCAAGCCAGATGTGACAACCACAAAAAATGAAGAAGGAGTTTTTGCAGGCTCCTTCAACCAAATGATTTTTATTAATAAACCCAAAGCCGGAAATTGGAAACTAGAACTTATTTCAGATCAACAAGATGCCTTCTTAATGGTAGTTGATTATAAAACAAAGGGAAAATTAATTCTTAATAATAATGTAGAGTTAAGTGCAAAACAACAGCCTCGTTATAATTTGCAAGTGAATGCAGAAGCGGTTCAGGAAAAAACTTTACAAGCAACGTATCACATAACGGAGTCTGGCACGGACAATACCAAAACGTATAGGACGAAAGGAAATTTCAATTTAGCAAAGGAGTTGTCAGTAGATAAGAAGAGTAGCGTATATAATATTACAATTGAACTAAAAGGTTTAACAAAAACAGGAGAAACATTTACGAGAACCATTGTTGATTCCGTATATGTGGATTAAGGAAACAATAGAGTGAGATAAAAGTTGTTTTAATCTCACATATCATTGTAAAAATTGTTTCAAAGATTATCTGAATGAACCGAAATATAATGGGAGGGGATTTTGAATATGTTTAACAAAATGTTATCAAGTATAGGAATTGGAAGCACAAAATTAGATACTCAATTAGATAAGGAAATTTATATGGCAGGTGAAACAGTAACAGGTAAGATATTGGTTACTGGAGGGAAGGTCGAACAAGAAATTGATCAAATCTATCTGTCTGTAAATACAAAGTATATAAAAGAAAGTGATGATGATAAAAGGTATCACGTTAACCTTATCATCGATAAATTTAAAATAGCTGAATCATTTACGATTCAACCTGGTGAAGCCAAGGAGATTCCATTTAACTTTGACTTGTCACCTCAAACTCCTTTAACAGTAAGAGATAAAAATGTTTGGATTGATACAGGATTAGATATTAAAAAAGCAGTTGACCCGGGTGATATTGATTACATTCAAGTGAATCCATCGTTAATCGTCGGTGCGATACTAGAAGCTGTTGATTCACTTGGCTTTAAGTTAGTTGAAGTAGAATCGAAAGAAGTCCATCGTTCATTTGGAAAACTTCCGTTCGTACAAGAATTCGAATATAAACCAAGAAGCGGAGAATATAAAGGATTATTAGATGAAATTGAACTAATCTTCATACCAAGTGAAGATCAGGTTGAGGTTCTTATGCAGATTGATAGAAAAGCAAGAGGATTATCTGGTTTATTCAAAGAAGCAATGGATCAGGACGAATCTTACGTAAGATTTACAGTAACAAGCTCAGATAGTTCTACTGTGCAAGAAACAATTCAAGAAATATTAAATCAAAACATAAATTAATGAAACAAAGATGAAGAGGTTGGGACAAAATATTTTGTCTCAATCTTTTTTTATCTACTTGTAAAACGGCGGTAATACCATCACTTAAAGACAATGAAGGTAGCAAAAAATAAGTGGTAGGAACAACGAGAACCTCTATGTTAAGAAAATTCCACTGGATATACGTATGTGTTAAATTACCCTTTGCGATAAAAACGCTTATCATCAAATCAGTATTATTTTTAAACTGACTACAAACTTCTAAAAACTTTCATACAAAATGGTGAATATCATTTTAAATATTTTGAAAATATAATGAATTAACAATCAAAAAAATAAGAAGGTGGTGTTTGACGTGAATGTAGAAGTTGCAGAGTATATGGATAGGATGAAGCGTACGAAAGCAAAGATGGCTGAGAAAGGAATAGAAGTACTACTAATTACAGACCCGGCAAATATGAACTATTTAACGGGATTCGATGGCTGGTCATTCTATGTCGATCAAATGTTGGTATTGATGGATGATGAGGAGCAACCGATTTGGATAGGAAGAACAGCAGATGCAAATGCGGCAAAGGTAACGACATGGCTGTTTCATGAAAATGTTATTCCTTATCCAGATACCTATGTTCATTCTCAAACGAGGCACCCTATGGACTTTGTAGCAGAAATCTTAACTCAGATTGGTCAAGATAAACGACATATTGGTGTCGAGATGGATAGTTATTATTTTTCAGCAAAATGTTTTCAACAATTGAATAACGGTCTGCCGAATGCAACATTTTTGGATGGTTCACTGATCGTAAACTGGGTACGTATCATTAAGTCACCTGCAGAAATAATGAAGATGCAAAAAGCTGGGGTTATTGGAGAACGTGCTATGCGTGAAGGAATCGAAATGGTAAATGCAGGGGTTAGAGGTTGTGATGTTGCTGCTAAGATAAGCCATGCACAATTAAGTGGTACGCCTGAGTTTGGGGGAGATTATCCAGCGATTGTACCTTTACTACCAGCAGGAGAGAGGACTTCAACCCCGCATCTTACATGGACAGATGAACCATATCAGCACGGTGAAACAGTAATTTTAGAATTGGCAGGTTGTTATCAACGCTATCATGCTCCAGTAGCTCGAACTGTTCAAATTGGTCAACCGTCGACAAATATGAAGAACTTATCCGAAGTAGTTATCGAAGGGTTGAATGCTTGTCTAGACTTTATACAGCCAGGAGTAGCTTGTGAAGAAATTGAAGCAGTTTGGAGGAAAACGGTGGAGAAACACGGCGTTACGAAAGAGTCGAGATTAGGATATTCGATGGGATTAAATTATCCGCCAGATTGGGGAGAGCATACAGCAAGTATCCGAACCGGAGATAAAACAATCCTTGTACCAAATATGACTTTTCATTTAATACCAGCGATCTGGTCCGAAGGCGATAGTTTTGAGATCAGTGAATCATTCCGTGTAACAGATAGTGGTTGTGAGACCTTTGTAAATCTGCCTAGAGAACTGATGATTAAAGATGGGTTTGCTAACCTAGATTTTGTCGGTTAGGAATAAAAGTATATGGTGGCGTGGATGCAAGTATCGTAACAAACAATTTAAAAAAGGAAGTGATTATATGACAGATAAGAAGAAAGTAAACGTAGGTACAGAAGCAGTTTGGGCGGGAGAAAAGGAATATCTTGTACATGGAGCAACGCAAGTACCTGTTGTCCTTAGTGTTGCCTACAATTATGACGATATGGATGAATGGTATGATGTAGCAATTGGAAAAAAGAAGGGGCATATTTATGGACGAAACACAAACCCAACAGTTCAAGCTTTTGAAGATAAAGTGAAGCAGTTAGAAGGAGCAGAGGCTGCTACTAGTTTTTCTACAGGAATGGCAGCAATAAGTAATACACTCTCTACGTTTTTATTACCAGGAGATCGCATTGTTTCGATTAAAGACACGTATGGTGGAACGAATAAAATATTTACTGAATTTCTTCCTCGTCAGCAAGTAGAAGTAACGTTATGTGAGACTGGAGATCATGAACAAATTGAAAAAGAAGTGAATAAAGGCTGTAAGATTCTATATTTAGAATCACCAACAAATCCTACTGTGAAAATTACCGATCTGAAGAAAATGGCGGAAGTAGGAAAACGAGCAGGAGCCATTGTGATCGTCGATAACACGTTCGGTACTCCAATAAATCAAAATCCATTAGCACTTGGAGCCGATTTGGTTATTCATAGTGCTACAAAATTTCTAGGTGGTCATGCAGATGCGTTAGGAGGAGTAGTTTGTGGCCCTGAAGATTATGTAGAGCAAATTTACCATTTTCGTGAAATAAATGGAGCAACAATGGATCCAATGGCTGCTTATTTAACATTACGTGGCATGAAGACATTGCATCTACGGGTAAGGGAACAATCATTTAATGCAATGCAATTAGCAAAGTTCCTACAGCAGCAAGATATTGTAGAAGAAGTGTTTTACCCAGGATTAACGACACATCCGAATCATGATATTGCAAAAGAACAAATGAAAGACTTTGGCGGTATGTTAAGTTTTTCAGTAAAAGGCGGCGTGGACACGGTAAGAGAATTGTTACCGAAGCTGCAGTATGCACATCGAGCAGCAAATCTAGGTGCAGTGGAAACAACAGTCGGCCCTGCACGTACAACAAGTCATGTCGAATGTACACCAGAGGAACGGGCAGCAATGGGAATTCCAGAAGGGCTTATTCGCGTGTCCTGTGGTATTGAATATATTGATGATATATTGGAAGACTTTGCTCAAGCATTTGCTCATATAGAAAATAGCTTAGAAATTTCTTAGCAGAACGAGGTTGGGGCAAAACACCAATGGTTTAGTCAAATGATGAGTGATCGATAGGATAAGCATAAGATGCTCTTAAAGGTGCCGTTGGATAAGCGCAGTATATTGCTGAAGCGGGTTTTTTAAAGGCCATTCATTCAGATTTATCTATTGCGTAAATACTTTTTGTCCCAACATCTTCCTTATCAACAGAACATAAAAAGGAAGGGATGCGAATGTGAGTGTATATCGAAAGGTACTTGAATATGAAGATCAATTGATCGAATGGAGGAGAGAGTTTCATCGGTTTCCAGAATTAAGTTTTGAAGAATTTCATACTTCTAAGCGAATAGTAGAAATCTTACAGACGATGAATCATATACAAATAGAAAAAGGGTTGGGAACACCTACGAGCGTAATCGCAACTATTACAACTGGAGAAGGGCCGGTTGTAGCATTAAGAGCAGATATGGATGCTTTGCCAATTCAAGAACAAACGCATACTCCTTATGAATCGCAGAATCCGGGAGTAATGCATGCGTGTGGGCATGATGCACATACAGCAATATTATTAGGAGCGGCAAAGGTTATATCCGTCCTCGCTCAATCAAAGGCCTGGGAGGGTACAATTAAACTCATTTTTCAACCTGCAGAAGAGGCACAGGATGAGCATGGCTTATCAGGATCTCCATATCTACTACAAGCAGGCGTATATGATCAAGTCGAAGCAGCATTTGCACTTCATATGTGTCCGTGGAAAAAAACAGGTCAGCTTCTCATCAATGATGGATTTAGCATGGCGAGCGTTGATGAATTTGAAGCAACTATTTATGCGACAGGCGGACACGGTGGTTACCCTGAAAAATCTACCGATCCCATCTGGATGTTATCACTTGTACTCCCAGGTCTATATGGAATCATTTCTCGTCGAATAGCTGCAGCAGAAAAGGGTGTTATTTCAGTAGGAGAAATTCAAGCAGGAAATGCGACCAATATTATACCTGCCAAGGCAAGTATTCGCGGGACGATTCGAAGTTATACTCCAACCATTCGAGATCAACTAGAAAGAGAGTTACATCAAGTGTTTCAAATGGTACATTCTTTAGGTGGAGAATATCGATTGAATGTTTCAAGAGGAGAGCCAGCTTTATATAATGACCCATACTTGAATCAGATTGTACGTCATTCAGTGAGGAAAATACAGACACACATAGATTTATTTGAAGATAATTTTGGAATGGGCGGAGAAGACTTTGGATATGTGTCACAGAAATTGCCAGCTACCATGTTTTTTCTAGGCTGTGCATTAGAGGAAGATTATTCCCGTGATTTGCATACGCCTGTCTTTGATATTGATGAGTCATCGCTCGTATTAGGAGTAACAATTTTAGTGGAAAGTGCATTAGCACGTCTAAAGCAGGCTACAATTTAAAAATAATAGTTAATGTAAGCAAAATGTCCGAACTAGCAGTTAGCTCGGACATTTTTTATGGTCTAGAAAATGATGCAGCTGTTCCTTATGAGGCTAAACGAACGCTTACGTTTTTGTTCTTAAGAGGAAATTTCGCTTACTTTTACAAGCTGTTTTCCTTTGTTTTTTCCTTCGAATAAGTCTAAAAATGCAGTTGGTGTATTTTCAAAACCATCAACAGTTGTTACTTCATATGATAATTTATCTTCAGCAACCCATTTTGCTAGATCTTTGATTGCTTCTGGGAATTGTTCTTGATAATCGCTTACGATAAATCCTTTCATGGTAGTACGTGTTTTAAGGATTTTTGGCAATATACTTGGACCATGATCCTCACCTGGTTTCAGGTTGTACGTGGATATCGCACCACATAATGGTATACGAGCAAAATCATTTAATAGGCTTATTACATTGTCTGTTACTTCTCCGCCTACATTATCGAAATAGACGTCTACGCCATTTGGACAAGCTTCTTTTAGTTGTTGCTTAAAGTCTGCATCTTTATAATTTACTGCTTTATCGAATCCTAATTGATTTTCTAGATAATCTATTTTTTCATCTGTACCTGCAATTCCGACTACATGAGCACCTTTAATTTTCGCGATTTGTCCTACTGAAGAACCTACTGCTCCAGCAGCTGCGGATACTACTACCGTCTCGCCCTCTTTAGGCTGACCAATGTCTAACAAACCAAAATAAGCAGTGAGGCCGGTTAGACCTAGCACACTTAAATATGCTGTTAATGGTGCTACTGAAGGATCGATTTTTTCAACATATGATGCAGAAACTACATTATATCGTTGCCATGGTAACATCCCGCGAACGAGGTCACCTTTAGAAAATGACTCTGATTCAGAAGTTACTACTTCCCCAACAATCGTGCCATTCATTGGCTTATCAACCTCAAATGGCTTCACGTATGATTTTCCAGCACTCATTCGGCCTCGCATATAAGGGTCAACAGAAAGATAAATAGTTTTTATAAGGACTTCACCATCATTTGGGTTATTAATCGGTATATCTACAATTTCAAAATGTTCATTTGTAGGAGTACCTTCCGGACGCTTAGTTAATTTTATTTGTTGATTTTGTTCTGACATGATCTATCCAACCTTTCTAATTTAATGATTGTATAACGTATTTACCCATCTTTACATTATTCCAAAACATATACAAGTATTTCTTTCCCTATCTATATTCGCTATAATAGGGATAAATGCTACATAGAAGGAGCTGTATACAATGATGGACGTGGAACAAGTTAAAGAAATCATTCCACACCGTTATCCATTTTTATTAGTGGATAAAGTGGTAGAAATACAAGAAGGCGAAAAAGTGACTGCATTAAAAAATGTATCGGTAAATGAACCATTTTTCCAGGGGCATTTTCCAGAGTATCCTGTGATGCCAGGTGTACTAATTTTGGAAGCTCTTGCGCAAACAGGAGCAATTGCTGTTTTAAATATAGAGGAGAATAAAGGGAAAATTGGCTTTCTTGCAGGTGTTGACAAATGCCGATTTAAACGTCAAGTAAAACCCGGAGACCAATTAAATTTACAAGTAGAAATTATAAGAATGAAGGGTCCAATCGGAAAAGGAAAAGGAATTGCGACTGTAGATGGTGAAGTAGCATGCGAGGCTGAAATTACCTTTGCTATCAAATAATCATTCTTTGTCGAAAGTGTAACCAAATAACATCTTGATTTTTTATAAAATGTATTTTTTTTCTATCTTTGGTTAATCTAATCACGAAAGTTGATTATCAAAGGAGGAAAAATACATGAAGAAATTTCTTATGCAGTTTGGTACAGCAGCGTTAGCGTTATCGTTAATCACTGCTTGTGGAACTACAGATGAAGAAGAGCCAATGGATAACCAAGACCCAATTGAAGAAGAAGTTCCATCTGATCAAGAAGGTATGGATGAACCAAATGAACAAGACGGTCAAAATGGTGGATTAGAAGGTAACCAACCTGAAGATGGCGAAATGCAAGACGAACAAGATAACCAATAAAAAAGGAGAAGCTTGTAGAGACTGACTAGAACTCTACAAGCTTCTTTTATTGTTTTCTAGGAAATTATAAAATCTTTGGGCTGTGGATAAACGTACGAAGTTATTTAGTGACGTCCAGCGCAAGCGCCCGGCCCGTCAACTATTGGGCCTAATGTTCTTTGTGAGGCATAGTCGCACTTATGCCCTTGCGCTTTTGTACTTGCTATCCGTGATATTCATCGCTCTCGTCCACATCATCAGAAGTTAATCCAGAAAGTACGTGAACACGTAGAATATAACCAATTAATTTATTCTCTTCATTGACGACTGCTAACGGGAACATCGATTCCAATGCTTTAGGAATTAAATCATTAATATATTCATCTTCCTTAACAATCGAAATATCTGTACGAATAATATCTTCTAATGATTGTTGCTCCTTAATTCCTTTAATTGCATCATCGATGGTAACAATTCCTTTAATATGTCTACCTCGTTCAACAACAAATACACTGGAGATTCCATTCTCTTTCATTTCACGAACAGCTACATTGAGGCCATCCTTCATAGAAACAAGTGCATTTGGCTTCGTCATGATATGTGAAGCTTGGAATACTTTGGAGCGATCAATATCCTTGATAAATTCAGAAATATACTCATTTGCAGGAGTAGCGATAATATCTTCCGGAGTGCCGACCTGCTCCACGTGTCCGTCTTTCATCACAGCTACGCGATCCCCAATTTTAAATGCCTCATTCACATCATGTGTAATGAAAATAATTGTTTTTTGCAAACGTTCTTGAATATCAAGAAGCTCTAATTGCATTTCACGGCGAATAAGTGGATCAAGTGCACTGAAAGGCTCGTCCATGAGTAGAATATCAGGATCATTGGTTAATGCTCGAGCTAGTCCGACTCGTTGTTGCATCCCACCAGATAGTTCATCCGGGTATTTGTCTTCGTATCCTTTTAATCCAACAGTTTCAATGTTTTTTAGTGCAATTTCTCTGCGCTCTTCTTTAGAGAAGTTACGTATTTCCAATCCATATTCGACATTAGCTAAAATGGTACGATGATTAAATAATCCAAAATGCTGAAATACCATCGCTACTTTTTCTTGGCGCACTTTCTTTAATTGATCTTTGTTATGTTTGGTGATGTCCTCACCATCAATGAAAATCGAGCCATCCGTTGGTTTATTTAGAAGGTTAAAACAACGGATTAATGTCGACTTTCCACTACCAGAAAGGCCCATAATAACAAAGACTTCTCCTTTTTCAATTTCAAAAGAAGCATTATATACACCGACCGTATGATTGGTTTTTTTAAGTATGTCTGCCTTTGACATTCCTTCTTTCACCATTGGAATCACGGATTTAGGTTTTGGACCAAATATTTTCGATACATTTTCTACTTTAATATGGGTTGTCATGCTCTATCACCCTGTCTTTGGAATTTTTGTGCAACACCGTTAGTAATACGGTCAATGATAACCGCTAAGAACACGATACTGATTCCAGCTTCGAATCCTAGTGCGATATCTATGCGATTAATTGATACAAGTACTTGTTCACCTAATCCAGATGCACCAACCATCGAAGCGATTACGACCATTGATAATGCCATCATAGTTGTTTGGTTCACACCAGCCATAATTGTAGGTGTTGCCTGTGGTAATTGTACTTTTTTTAATGTTTGCCATTTTGATGAACCAAAGGAATGTGCAGATTCGATAATCTCCTTATCTACTCCACGAATAGCAAGCTCCGTTAAACGAATAACAGGAGGTAAAGCATAAATCAGCGTTGCAAAAATAGCAGAAACATTACCTAAGCCAAAGAAGAAAATCGCTGGAATGAGGTAGACAAAACTAGGCATTGTCTGCATTGCATCAAGTACTGGGCGGGCAATAGTCGAGAATAGTTTACTAAATGACATTGCTACACCAATTGGAATGCCGATAAGTAAACATATAATTACTGCTGTGAGAATAATGGAGATGGTAATCATCATATCTTCCCATAATCCAAATGTTCCGATGATAAAGATAAACGCACCATAAAGAATACCGGAAAAGGCCGACTTAAAGTACCATCCTAATGCAATAATAATAATAATGAATAACCACCAAGGCAAAAACATTAATGCATCTGTAATTAGATTAATAGAACGGGATGCAATAAAGAAAATAAAATCAAAAAAAGCTTCAAATGTAGAATCAATAAAACTAACGGCTTGATCTACATACTTACCAGCTTCAAACTCTATATCTGGAAATATTCCCATAAGCGTCGATACTGCGTCTAGCAGTTCTACACCTCTCTTTCATTAATAAATGATATTTTAAATAGAAAGAACAGCCAACCAAGTGGCAAGCTGCTCCATTTCATTACTGTAATGATTCTTTTACTGCCGTTGCTACATCTTCAGGAACCCAACTCGTCCAAACATCTTCATGTTCGTTCATCCACCATTCAGCTGCTTCCTCAGGTGATGCACCATTCTCTTCCATATAATTTAATGCTTCTTCTGTTAGCGCACTACTTGTCTCATAGTTTTTCAAGAATTCCGTTACTTCGGGAGCTTGTTCAGGAAAATCTTTATGAACAGCTACGACTACATCATTTGGAGGGAATTCTGTACTTTTGTCTTCGTTCCATTGATCTTCTTCATATGGATCTTCTTTTAATAACGTTAGGTCATATTTTGCAGTAATTGCCGTTGGAGACCAGTAGTAACCAACCCAACCTTCTCCTGCTTCATAAGCACTTGCTAAGTCTGCTACAATTGCAGCATCGGAACCAGGTCCAAAGTTATTAAATGTCTCTCCTAAACCGTAAGTCTCGAATTTTTCATTAATTGATTGTTCAACAGCCCAACCACTCGGAGCATTTATTAGACGTCCTTTAGAAGGATCCTCCGGGTCTTGAAAAACTTCTGGATAATTTTTTAAATCTTCTACTGTTTCAAGGTCGGGAGCAAGCGGTTCAATTCCTCTTTCTGGAT
Organism: Oceanobacillus iheyensis HTE831; assembly: GCF_000011245.1. Lineage (NCBI taxonomy): Bacteria > Bacillati > Bacillota > Bacilli > Caryophanales > Bacillaceae > Oceanobacillus > Oceanobacillus iheyensis. The sequence goes on along the minus strand of NC_004193.1, from coordinate 3,049,251 downwards.
CACCCTCGATAACATAAGACGGTACATAAAGTCCTTGAACATTATCATCAAAGTTTACGGAAAGCTTTTCGATATCGCCAGATTCAATAGACTCTTCATATAATTCTTTAATGTTATCTGTCCAAACTTCTGTGTAGACATTGATATCTCCCTCACGTAAACCTTGTACGGTTGCAGCGGTGGAACCAGATGTAACATCGGTATTGTAATCATATCCTTCTTCGATAATTCGTTGTGCAATACTGTTATGCACTTTAATACTATCCCAACCTGCATCTGCTAATACGATAGTATCGATTTCGCTATCGCTTGAAGCATCGCCACAGGCAGCAAGTACTAATGCTACAGCAGTCATAAGTAATAAAAGCGTTTTTCTCATTTTCTATGTCCCCTTTTAATATATTTTTTTAAAATCAATTTCATAATTAAGAACTATTACATGAAATTCGAATGTTTCGAGATTGATTTATTTGCTTTTCAGCAGGCATCGATTCTACGCATTCGAGCGATAAAAATCACTTTTTTCTAGTTATTTTGATCCCTATTTATCATCTTCCATTACAATCTAAATCAAGTCTAAGGAATTCCTTTAATTCCGAACATTTTTACTACGTAGAACTAGACAAAGATGAAACTGACTCAAGTAAACCGAATAAAAATTGGCTAAACGGAATGAATAGCCATCTCTAGATCGGAATGCTAATATCGGACGTGACTTTCCTACTTGATTCCACAGTAAAGAGGAATTGATGGTCTTCCAATCAATCCATCCGTTCGTATGTTTGTTGAAAAAGTAAATCATTATTTTCTTCGACTGAAAAAAATGAAATTTATCAATAGTGAAATAATATACCGTGAACGTATTCGAGTTACATACAACGTAAGTATGAAGAATCCGATAAGGAAGATAATCAAATCTGATCTGGAGAGATTTTTACCGAGATAACTCGTTGCGCTTACATTCATTTATTGTACCGAATTGTTATAGTTGTCTCAAACGGCTTAAAATACGATATCTCGTGAAATACATAAGTTATTACGACCTAGAGTAATAAGAACTATAATTCCTATATATTTATAGGCGAATGCTCGGAAATACTCAGAAATTGTCGATAATTTCACTTGTATTCGAATATTTGCAGAAATTATTCGACATGATTCTCTTATCTTAGTCGAATAATAAATACAGCGTTTTTTAAAACTTGCAGAAGTTGTGTCCCAAATAAAACTTATAACTAAATGTCATTAGCCAGCCTTTGAATTTGCGAGGTCTAGTCTGGGTCGGTATACTAAAATAGTATTCGAACTATCAAAATAAATCAGGAATTGATTTGGGAGAATTGAATCATTTTTAAGATAAAATTACATGGTTTAGAAAGGAGATTAACATGAGAAAAGCAACACTATTTTTAGGAATAATTTTTTTGGTTTTTATACTCGCTGCATGTACGGAAGAAGATGAGAGTGCTAACCAAGAAGAAGAGGATCGCATTGTATCGGTAGAAACTGGCGAAATTGAAGAAGGGGATTTAGATATTGATCGTACCATTTCTGGACGAGTAGAACCCAATAAGACAACGCCAATTACAGTTGAACAACCAGGAGAAATTGAAACGCTAGAAGTGGAAAGTGGAGCTAGTGTAGAAGAAGATGATAAGATTGCAACTATTTCAACTCCAGCTGGTACACAAACGATTAATGCTCCTTCAGATGGGGAATTAATGCAACTTCAAGCTGGTGAAGGAGAAATGATAAATCCAGAAGAGCCGTTTGCCATAATAGCAGATACATCATCTTGGAAATTACAGTTTACTGCAACCGCAAGAATTTTAGAATTAATAAATAAAGATGATACTTTTACAGCTACGATCAATGGAGATGAATTTGAAGCGACAATCACACAAATTGATTCCATGCCAGATGATACGGGCCTATACCCAGTTGTAGCTACGATAGATGATGAACAAGATCAAGATATACTTACTGGAACAGTAGCGACATTAGCCATTCCAGAGACGGTGGTTTCTGATTCATTGCTTGTTCCTACAGCCTCAATAGTAGAAGAAAATAATGAATCGTATGTCTATATAGTAAACGATAATCAAGTAGAAAGAAAAAAAGTAACCGTAAATGAAATGCAATCCGCAAAAACAGCGGTTGAAGGTGAATTAGAGCCAGGAGATGAAATCGTTACATCTGGACAATTAACCTTACAGGATGGAGATTCTGTAGAAGTTGTGAAAGGAGAATAGATCTTGAAGCTAGTAAATACATCCGTAAAACGACCAATCGGAGTGATTATGGTTGTTTTAGCAATCATTGCTTTAGGCGTCGTCTCATTGAGAAACTTAGCTGTAGATCTTTTTCCTGAGATTGATTTACCAGTAGCTGTTGTAGCAACAAGTTATCAAGATGCTGCTCCTGAAGATGTCGAAAATTTAATAAGTAGACCAATTGAATCATCTGTAAGTTCCGTGGAGGGAATTGACACTGTACAGTCTCAGTCTCAATCAGGCTCATCAATGGTAATGATGATGTTTCAAAATGGGACAGACTTAGATCAGGCATTATTAGATGTCCGGGAGCAAGTTGATCAAGTAAAAGGTATGTTGCCTGATCAGGCTGGTGATCCTAATATACTCCGTTTTAGCCCAGAAGCTATGCCAGTAGTTTATTTAGGATTAACTGGAGGAGATACAGCTGAATTAACCGAAATTGCTAATGAGCAAATTGTTCCTTATTTTGAAAGACAAGCAGGGGTTGCTTCTGTATCGGTCGAAGGTGGCCTAGAACGAGAGATTCAGGTTGAACTGGATGAAGCGCGCATGTCACAATATGGAATCACCTCTCAATCCGTCATGCAAGCTATCTCAGATTCCAATAACTCTTCTTCAGTTGGAACGGTAGAGCAAGGGAATCAAGACTTGCAATTACGTGTAACGGGAGAATTTGAATCTATAAATGATATAGAAGAAACAAGAATTCAAACGGAAGCTGGCGATGTTATTCAAGTATCGGATGTAGCTACAGTAAATGATGATTTTAAAGATAGAAGCTCCGATACATTAGTGGATGGAGAACCCGCTATTGTATTATCGGTAATGAAACAAACCGATGCCAATACAGTAGAAGTAGCTAGTAATATTGAATCTTCTATGGAAGACTTGAAAGGAGATCTTCCAGAAGGAGCGAATTTAAAAACAGTAATTGATACATCTGATTTTATTGAAATGTCGATTGACTCTGTTATTAATAATATTTTAATCGGTGGAGCAATTGCTTTTCTTATTCTATTATTATTCTTGAAAAGTTTCCGAGCGACAATCGTTATCGGATTGTCGATTCCAATTGCGCTAATTTCTACATTCACATTAATGTATTTTACAGGACAAACGTTGAATGTATTAACATTAGGTGGGTTAGCACTTGGAATTGGGATGATGGTAGATAGTTCAATCATTATCTTAGAAAATATATATTCGTATAAAAGAAGAGGATATAATCTGTTTGATTCTGCTACAAAGGGTGCATCTGAATTAGCACCAGCAGTTATCGCCTCTACAACGACTACGTTAGTTGTATTTTTACCAATTATTTTTGTAGAAGGGTTATCTGCGGATTTATTCGCTCCATTAGCACTAGCAGTGTCATTCTCATTAATTGCTTCCCTTGTTGTAGCAATTACCTTAGTACCGATGTTATCCTCTAAATTGTTATCGAAAGCAATGGAAGACAAAGGTAGAAGATATTGGTTCGATCGTTTTCTTGATTGGTTACGAGAACTTTATAGTGGTGGTTTAAGTCGCGTACTGAAGTTTAGAAAGACGACCGTACTCGTAGTCATTCTTGCAATAGCAGGAAGTCTTGCTCTAATCCCGCGCATGGGTGCAGAATTTATGCCGTCTTCCGATCAAGGTCAGGCACAAATTACGGTTGAGACTGCTCCAGGAAGTAGTCTAGCTTATACCCAAACCATCTCTGATCAAGTAAACGAAGTCCTAAGTCAGTATGATGATGTTATCGAAACAAGCTATGTTACTGTCGGTGCAACAGGTTTTGAATCTGGGAATCAGGCTTCGTATACGATTCAGATGACCCCAGTAGCAGAACGTGAGCAGACAACGACACAAATCGTCCAAAATCTTGATGATGAATTACAGCATATTGCTGGTGCTGAAATTGTAGCCAGTGCAATGGACGGCGGAATGCAAATGGGTGATCCCATTACGATTCAATTAAATGGACAAGAGCATGAAGTGTTAAGTGATTTATCCGAAGAAGTACTACAGGAAATAAATCAAGTTGATGGTGTATTTAATGCATCTTCTGCTGCTTCAGAGGGTATTCCACAAATGACGATTACGGTAGATGATGCCGTTGCAAGAAGTTACGGGCTCACTTCAGATCAAGTGAGTAGTCAAATCCGAATGAAGTTCTCCGGACAAGTGGTGACACAATACCGTGAGGATGGACAGGAAATGGATGTAACGCTTGTATATCCTCAAGAAGAACGAAACACCATTAATGATTTACAAGATATGTCTATTCAGTCACCATCAGGTGCAAAAGTGCCGTTGGATGAATTAGTGGAATTAGAACAAGAGCAAGGACCTGAATCATTACTCAGAGAAAATCAACAACCACAAATGAATATCACTTCAGATGTTGTTGATCGAGATTTAGGAAGTGTCGTTTCTGATGTAGAATCAGCATTAGATAATATTCATTTTCCTGAAGGGTATAGCTATTCAATTGGAGGTCAAGCTGCAGACATGGAAGAGGCATTTGCGGAATTAGCGATTGCATTAGTATTCTCTATATTCCTCGTATATGCAGTGATGGCAATCCAATTTGAAAATCTATTGCAGCCATTTATTATCATGTTTGCTTTACCTACAACAGTTATTGGAGTTATCGGTGGACTTTGGATTACAGGATTATCGTTAAGTATTCCAGCATTTATCGGTGTAATTATGCTAGCCGGTATAGTGGTGAATAATTCGATTGTACTTGTCGACTATATAAATATTTTACGAAGACGAGGAACAGATCGCATCGAATCAATAATTGAAGCAGGTAAATCTCGACTCCGTCCAATTCTAATGACGACTTTAACAACTATTTTAGCGATGGTACCATTGGGATTAGGAATTGGAGAAGGAGCCGAATTACAACAACCGCTCGCGGTTACCATTATATTTGGCCTTACAGTATCCAGCTTCTTTACCTTATTATTTGTTCCTGTTATCTACTTAATGTTTGATAATATGACAACGAAATTTAGAAGGAAAAAGAAAGAAGCATAAAAATAATTAAATGATTTGAAACCGTATGGGGATAGGATTCGTATAGTAGGGAGGGTTAATCTTACTCAACTTACGATAGAACCTTGACCATGCGGTTTTATTTTGGTGGCTGGTTGGCTGATATGACTGAAACCCGAGGAAAGATGTAAGGTCATGGGAGAGCACCCCATACTAACTAATAACGACTTTACGGTAAATTATTATTCACCAAGATTAGACATGATTTTTAAATAAACCGGGTATGATACATTTAAAAGAAAATATAACGCAAAAGGGGGGACCAGATATGTCATTATCTAGAATTATGCAGTGGGTAACAGGGGGAGCAGAAGCTTTATTAGGTATTCCTTTTATAGGTGGCATTTATATTTTTTCTAATGCGTACACTCCTTTATTCGTCATGCTGTTACTTCATATATTAACGCTTATATTAGCCAAACGTGATGGACGGTGGATCGCAGGAAGTGTAATTGGTATTATTACGAGTGTTATTGCCTGGATACCAATAGTTGGTATGATCATGCACTGGATATCAGCTTTAGCGTTGATCATCTCAGGTATGCAATCCAATAAAAAAGATGATGAAAACATAATATATCAATAATAAAAAAGGTATTGTTTTTATAGACAGTAGGGAACCCTCACATGCTATAAATAACAATACCTTTTTAAAATGGTTCGTAAAACAGTTCGATTTTAGGAATCTTACTTCATATAGGACGTTTAGATTGGCCACCAATGGAAACCATCTTTTTTCAACAGTTCATCAGATGCTTCTGGTCCCATCGATCCAGAACGATAATTAGGGAATGCTGGTTGATTTTCTGACCAGTTTTCCAAAATCTTATCGACAAATTGCCAAGATAAAGCAACTTCATCCCAATGGGTAAAGTTAGTCGCATCACCAAGCATACTATCGTAAATTAGTTTTTCATATGCTTCTGGTGTATTGATTCCAGATACAGCATTTTGGTGGTATGCTAATTGAATTGGCTCTGCTAGTGCACCTTCACCTGATTTACGTGCATTCAAGCAAAGCGTAATTCCTTCATTTGGTTGAATATTAATAACCAATAAATTTGGATTCCTTTGATCATCTTTTTGGTAATAAAGATTCATTGGAATGTCTTTGAACTCAATTACAATTTTTGTGGATTTTTCTGTCATGCGCTTTCCTGTACGAATATAGAAAGGAACGCCTGCCCATCGGTAATTGTCAATGAGAAGTTTTCCAGCTACAAATGTTTCAGTACGAGAATTTTCTAGTTGTTCATCTTCGTCTTGATAACCAATAACAGAATTACCTTTAACTGTACCAGCACCGTATTGACCGCGAATGAAATAATCATCTATTTCATTTGTCTCCATCATTCTTAAGGCACGCAATACTTTAATTTTTTCAGAGCGTACTTCCTCTGTTGTTAAACTAATCGGAGGTTCCATCGCCAGTAGAGCAACCATTTGTAACATATGATTTTGAACCATATCCCGCGTAGCACCAGAAGTGTCATAATAACGTGCTCGTTCCTCTACTCCAAGCGTTTCGCTACTCGTAATTTGGATGTTTGAGATAAAGCGATTATTCCACAAATGTTCAAAAATACCGTTGGCAAAACGGATTACTTCAATATTTTGCACCATCTCTTTACCTAGATAGTGGTCGATACGATAAATTTGATCTTCACGAAATGCGGCTTGTAATTCATGGTTTAACTTTTTAGCAGAAGGTAAATCATGTCCAAATGGTTTTTCGATCACAAGTCTAGTCCAACCACTCGTGTTCTTTAATCCATAATCATTGAGTTGATTTGCAATAGCACCAAAGAAATCTGGAGCCATTGCCAGATAAAATAGTCTATTTCCTTCTGTTTGGTATTGACCTTCAAGGTTTTGAATGATTTCATTAAGTCCTTGATACGATTCTTTTTCCGTCACATCAAAAGATTTATAATAGAAATGGGAAATAAATTCGGATAAATCCTCATCCGGAGAAAGAGCATCTTGTATGGAATTTTCCACATTTTCTCTAAGTACTTCATCTGTCCAAGGACGACGTGCTAAACCAATTACTGCAAAATGCTCATCTAATTTTCCGCTTCGGTACAAACGATAAATGGAAGGGAATAATTTACGCTTTGCTAAATCTCCAGTTGCTCCGAAGATTACAATAACGGCTCTTGGCTGTATAGTTTGTTCCATCGTTAATTTCCTCAATTCTTTTTCAAAATATAATTTCATTGTAAGACATTTCACATTATAATCCAAAAGATAAACACGTACCAAACATATGAACTATAATATATTAACTTCTTTCACCGTAATTAAGTGCGCTGAAGCTTTACGATTTTTTTCAAGATTTGATTCAACACTTCAGAAAACATTAATCCAATAGCAATTCCACCGGCTAATAACATGACTTGCGTAGATAATTGTATGGCAGTATTATAATCATTTTCTACAAAATGACGCATCGCGTTATAAGCAATTCCTCCAGGTACAAGTGGAATGATGCCAGAAACGGTAAAAACGATAATTGGTTTTTGAAAGAAGCGGGCGCATAAATGACTTAAGATGGCAACGAGCATTGCTGCGAATGTTGTTGCTGGAACAACATCCATTCCTTGTTGAACTAAGGAATAGTATAGAATCCAACCAAGCATCCCGACTGTTCCACATTGGATCAACGCGTTGCGAGGAGCATTAAATAGAATTCCGAATCCTGCAGCTGCAATAAAACTCATGACGATTTGCGTTATCAACTTTTATTCTCCTTTCCAATTACGTCTTTTATTCATGAATGATATAAATTAGGTGTGCCTTTAGAAAAATGCATACATGATAGCTACACCCGCACCAATCGCGAATGATGTTAAAAGTGCTTCTATCCCCTTGGATATACCGGAGACGAGGTGTCCTGCCATTAAATCACGTATTGCATTTGTGATATGTAAGCCAGGAACGAGTGGCATAACTGCACCGATAATCACACTATCAATTGTTTCACCTAGCCCAAGCCATAAAAACAAGAAAGACGATACGCCAATGACGAACCCACCAAAAAAGTCAGCAAGAAATCGAATTTCTACGAGTTTTCCGAAGGCTAACATTCCTGCATACCCTATTCCGCCAGCTAAAAGTGCTGGTATGAAATCCTGCCAGGATCCCCCGAACATCATAGTGAAACCACCGCTTACAAGCATGGCAGCAATTATTTGAACAGTTGGAGAGAACGTTAACTTACTCTTCTCTATATGTTGAAGTTCATAGTATGCCTGTTGTTTTGATATAGCTCCATCTACAATTTGTCTGGAAACATGATTTACTTCTGCAATTTTATGTAGATCGGTTGATCGACTGGTAATACGTAAAAAATTAGTTGTCGTTGCTAAGTCAATCGAAAAATTAATTCCTGTTGGAGTTGCATAACTTTGTGGATTGGTAATACCATATGCTCGAGCAATTCGATTCATCGTATCTTCCACACGATGCGTCTCAGCACCACTAATTAGCATTATTTTTCCAGCGATTAGGCATATTTTTTCTACGGTAATTAATTCCTCTTTCATTCATCATCACTCACTTCGATGTCAAAAAATTAAATATGATATTTGCTAAAGCACTCTAATCATATCTATTATATGCAAGCTTTGATTATATGAAAAGCAATACCGGTTATGCTGAATGAAGTGGAATTTGTTTGAATGTAGGAGGGGGATGGTAGGAATGCTAGGAAGTGAATTCCAGCGGGGTGTTAGACACTCCCACTGAAATTTATATGTACTCCTCTATATGCTTTAACTAGTAATCATGATCATAAATACCAAGCTAATGATCGGAACGGCATTGGAAAGAGCGATAGCAATGAAGGATATACCTCTAGCTGCATGTAAGGTATGCTCCTCGATTTGTTTGGAGTTTCGTAAATGTTTCACTTGAGAAATTTGTGAAAAGACAATAATAGCATTAAAAATAAAAAGACCAATAACGATTGCTAACGGAATATAAATATCTTCCATGGAAAAAGTCTGTTCTTCTGCAAGCACTAATCCAATAACAAGAAGAATAATTGGTAGAGCTTCGATAATTGCCACATGTAAAAAGAATTTGCTTTGTATTTTTGCAGCATCACCTCGGCCTTCTAAGATGGAATTATGGGCTTTTTTGTATGCACGGATAATTCCTAATGCAGCGATAGCAGCCGCTACCACAAATAAATAAGGTATCATCGTTAATCCTCCTTTCCATTCAAATAATTCAAAATTCCGTTTAATCTTAGCATATTACGTCAAATGTTGCATGATTTACTAGGAGAAAAGTTTGCTAAACCTATTGTATGTTCGATATAATTTAAGACAATTATAGACAAAATATAGGAAAAATGTAGAAAAACTCAACTTAAGAATTAACATCAAGATTAAATAGGAGAATATTATGTTTAACTATGTAGATTTATTTATTGCTTTTACAATCTCATTGGTAGCAACCTTACTCGTCACATACCCTGTTCGTAGGTTTGCGATTAAAATCGGTGTGATGGATGCGCCAAATAGTCGTAAGATACATAAAGAATTAACCCCGCGTCTGGGAGGATTAGCTATATTTATTGGTGCTTTTGTAGGGATGATTTATCTCCAACCGTATCATATTTATATGGATGAAATCCTGATTGGTTCCTTAATCATCCTAATAACAGGGGCATTAGATGATAAGTACACACTAAAACCTTACATGAAATTAACTGGTCAAATTGTTGCCGCAGGTCTGCTCATTTATGCAGGATTAATTATTGAACGAGTAACCATTCCATTTATTGGTATGATTGAGTTAGGATATTTAGGACCAGTTCTAACATTCTTTTGGATTATAGGAATTACAAATGCGATTAATCTTATTGATGGTCTAGATGGACTCGCCACAGGCGTCACTACGATCGCGATGACTAGTATATTCGCAATGGCGCTAGTCGATATGCAAGTGATGGTTGCTTATCTCTGTGTGACATTTATTGGAGCAAATATCGGCTTCCTCTACCATAATTTTTACCCAGCAAAAATATATATGGGGGACACAGGATCAAATTTACTTGGGTATATTATGGCTGTGATATCCGTATTAGGGTTATTTAAAAATATTACATTTTTTAGTTTTATCATTCCAATTGTTATTTTGGCAGTCCCCATTTTTGATACAGTAGTTGCGATTATTCGCAGGTTATATAATAAAGAAAGTATTATGGCTGCTGACCGCAGGCATATTCATTACCAATTAATTGATGCAGGATATAGTCATCGAAAAACGGTTATTATTATCTACATATTTAGTACACTATTTGGCTTTATTGGCATTTTGTTTTCAGAAGCAAGTGAAATCTTGTCACTAGTTTGTACAGTCATACTACTAGGCTTACTTCATATATTTGCCGAATTAGCTGGCTTAGTGCTTGGAGGGAAACGTCCAGTAGTTACAGCATTAAGGAAGTTGAAGCAAAAAGTGATGAGATTATTTAGAAGACGTTCACAATAATGATCTTTATCCTTTTGGATGAGTGCCGAAAATAAAGAGAAGGGTGGGAATTCGGTCACTGATAACAGGGATGAGTGCCCAAAATAGATAGTAGAATAGAAATTCGGTCACTCATTCAATTAGTATAAGTAGCCTTTTCCTACACTCTTTTTATTAGTAGGAAAATTTAAATAATGGTAAACTTTCTTTGTATATGGTAGAGTGTTTTTTGTACTTTTTTGTAACTTTGTTCATATGTAGGAAAATTAATTAGAGCTTAAGTTACAAATACAAAATAGAAGGAGTATTCATTATATGGAAAAACGTACCACCTTAAAGAAGACGCTAAAGCCACATTGGGTTTGGGCAATTGCGTTAGGATCCTCGATTGGTTGGGGGGCTTTTGTACAGCCTGCAGCATGGATGGGGACAGCTGGACCTTTGGGAGCAATGATTGGATTTGGTATTGGTGGACTTCTAATGATGCTGATTGCAGTTAGCTACGGGTTCCTTATTAAAAGCTTTCCGGTATCAGGCGGTGAATTTGCATACGCATTTATTAGCTTAGGAAGGACTCATGCCTTTATTAGCGGTTGGTTTCTTACGTTAGGTTACATTTGTATTGTTGCATTAAATGCTTCTGCTCTCGCACTAATGTTTAAATTCGTCTTTCCATCTGTATTAGAGAATTTCTATATGTACCAAATTGCTGATTGGGATGTATATGGTATGGAAATTATCATTGCATCGATCGCACTTATCATTTTTGGATATTTAAATATACGAGGTGGAGGATTTACAGGAAGTGCGCAATTTATTTTTTGTATTATTATGGTTGGCGGAGTATTACTACTAACAACACTAGTAGGAATCAATCCATCCGCTGATATTAGTAATGTAGCACCACTATTTCCATCAGACAAAACTGCTATAGCGGCAATTTTATCGATAGTAGCAATTGCACCGTGGGCTTTTGTTGGTTTTGACAATATTCCACAAGCCGCTGAAGAATTTAATTTTTCCTCGAAAAAAGCATTCCGGTTAATTATTTTAGCAATCTTGTTTGCGACCATACTTTATTGCCTCATGATATTTGCAACGGCAATGGCCCAACCTTGGGAAGGATTAGTTGCAGCTGGCCATAACTGGGGAACTGCTGAAGCATTACAAGACATACTAGGCACGGTAGGAGTAGCTATATTAGCTATAGCATTGTTAATGGGGATTTTCACAGGACTGAATGGTTTTATTATTTCTACAAGTCGTTTACTATTCGCAATGTCTCGTGCAAAATTCATCCCAAGATCTTTCTCAAAACTTGGTAAAAATGAAACACCATATATCAGCATTATCTTTACAGTTATTGTCGCAATGGTGGCTCCATGGTTTGGGAGACAAGCATTAACTTGGGTCGTGGATATGTCATCAGTGGGTGTAACAATCGCATATTTCTACACTTGTTATACAGCTTTTTCATTATTTAAATGGAATGACAACCATGGATTTAATACGAATAAGCATGTTGTAGCCCCAGGCAAGAAGATATTTGCTTTACTAGGAATGGTTGCTAGTATCTCCTTCCTCGGTTTATTGCTCATTCCAGGGTCACCTGCATTTCTTGGCCTGGAATCACGCATTGCATTAGTTGTATGGATTGTACTAGGAATCATTTTCTACATCATGAAATATAAAGATTATAAAAATCTCGACAAAGAAGAAATGAACTATCTTATTTTAGGATCTAAAGAAATTAAAGTGAAAAAGGATTAATGAAGAAGTAGACTAGCTATTGTTATAAATAGCTAGTCTTTTTTTACCTTTAATCGAATCTTCCATCTGAATTTTCCGATAGAATAGAACTATGACTTTGTCCCCTGTTACCTATGAAATAATTGCTATATGATTAATATATCTGAATATTAAGTCTCTTAAATTTCTAAAAATAGAGACGAATGTATCAGGTATACTACAATTTTGGTAGAGGGGGAGAAGTATGCGGAAAAAGGTCGGAATATTATTTTTAGCATTTCTACTTATTTTTTCCAATTTTGCTCTGTCAAGTGCAGCGGCAATACAATCGTTGTCAGGACAAAATTTAACGAAAGGAAATCTTTCGGATGAACTGACAGGCACGGAAGATCCAGAGCAAGAAGTACGAGTGGTTGTGGAGATGGAGGAAGAAGCACCTATCGAAATCGCGACAAAACGCGGAATAACGTACAAGACACTCAAAGAAACAGAGAAGCAGCAACTAGAAAAGAAAGCGAAGGCACAACAACAAGAAGTTAAAAAAGAAATGAAAGCGAAAAAACTAGATGCTAGAGTTTTACAAGAATTTACAACTGTAGTGAATGGCTTTAGTGTGGAAGTAAAACAAAAGGACATTGAGGAAATTGAACAACTTAAAGGTGTAAAAACAGTACACATCGTCAATGAGTATGAACGTCCAGAAGTAAAACCAGATATGAAATATAGTAAAGACTTAGTAGAAGCGCAGCAGGCTTGGCGCGATTACGGTTATAAAGGGGAAGGTTTTGTTGTCGGTGTTATCGATACAGGAATCGACCCAACTCACCAAGATATGATTTTAAGTGAAGGTAACGAAGCTGCGCTATCCGAAGAATTTGTAAATCAACAAATTAATGAAGAAGATTTACCAGGGCAATTCTATTCGGAGAAAGTTCCTTACGGTTATAACTATATGGATGAAAACGATGAAATACGTGAAATCCATGCAGGTGCAAATTATCATGGAATGCACGTAGCTGGAACTGTTGGCGCAAATGGTGATGAAGAAAATGGAGGAATTAAAGGGATTGCTCCAGAAGCGCAATTGCTTGCATTAAAAGTATTTGGAAACGATCCAGAAATGCAATCGACTTATGGAGATATTTACATTAAAGCGATTGATGATGCGATTAAATTAGGTGCAGATGCATTAAATATGAGTCTTGGATCACCAGCAGGATTTGTAAATGCAGAGTCACCAGAACAAATTGCAGTTGCACGAGCTGTGGATAATGGGATATTAATGTCCATTTCTGCTGGGAACTCTGCATTATTTGCAGATGGATATTTCCATCCGTATACCTCTAATCCAGACTATGGAGTTACCGGATCGCCTGGTGTATCCTATGAATCTCTTCAAGTAGCATCCTTTGAAAATACCTATATGGAGGTAGATGGATTAGATTACGAGATTGATGGCGAACCTGGTATGTCTGGTTTCTTGTCAGCCGGCAATGTCCATCCAAATGATGTGGATGAGAAGACATTTGACTTAGTAGATGCCGGACTTGGTCTCCCAGAGGACTTTGAAGGTATTGATGTAGAAGGTAAATATGCGCTAATTCAGCGTGGAGGAAATCCATTTACTGAAAAAGCATTAAATGCCCAACAAGCAGGTGCAGTAGGTGCGATTATTTACAATAACACTGACGGAATTGTAAATATGGCAACAGATCCAGCAATCACCATTCCTCAACTATTCATGTTGAAATCGAATGGAGATCAATTAGCACAAGCGTTACAAGATGGACAAGCAGTATCGATTACATTTAATGGTGAAACTACACAAATGGAAAATCCAAGTGCAGGACAAATGAGTGCATTTACGTCTTGGGGACTAACACCTAACCTTGATTTCAAACCAGAAATTACGGCACCAGGTGGACAAATTCTATCCACATTAAATGATAATGAGTACGGATTAATGAGTGGAACTTCCATGGCTGCACCTCATGTTGCAGGTGGGGGAGCATTAGTATTACAACGTGTGGACGAAGAGTTTGGCTATGAAAATGCAAATCGTGTTCACTTAGCGAAAAACTTTATGATGAACACATCTGAAAAAGTTGAATTTGAAGGAGAATATGTATCTCCACGCCGTCAAGGTGCTGGAATGATGCAGCTTCACGCAGCACTTTCTACTCCAGTAGTTGTAACGGAATCAGAAACAGATGAAGCAAAAGTAGCACTTAAAGAAATTAACGAAAATGAAATCAGTTTTGAATTAACTGCAGAAAACGTTACAGACACAGCAGTGAGCTATGACGTAGAAGCAAATGTTCAAACGGATACACCAGCTGATGGTGGAGGGGTATTAGTCAATGCACCTAATCTTTTCCCTGCCACAGATCTAGGGGAACTGGCTACCATTAATGGAGAAGCAACGAATACAATTGAAATTCCTGCGAACGGAGAAGAAACATTTACAGTAACAATCGACTTAAGTTCCGTGGATGCAGATTTAAATGAGATTTATACAAATGGATATTGGTTAGAAGGATTTGTAACATTGACAGACCCAACGGATACAAATCCAGAGTTATCGGTACCATATGTAGGATTTAAAGGTGAATGGGACCAAGCTCCAATCTTTGATTCGCCATTATGGGAAGATGATACTTTCTATGAAATGACCGGGGTTTTAACAGATCTTGGTGGAGGAAGTTATGGATTCCTCGGTGAAGACCTAGCAACTGGAGAAATTGATCCAGAGAAAATTGCCTTTTCTCCAGATGGTGATGGCACGCAAGACAATGCATTAATGGTACTATCATTCTTAAGAAATGCAAAAGACGCCAAGTTTACAGTACGTGATGAAGGTGGAAAAGTCGTTCGTACTATTAGAATGGAGCGAGAACTTCGTAAAAATTACTACGATGGTGGAAGAGCACCGTATTATTCTCTATCATCTGCAAGAGCATGGGACGGTAAAGTAAATGGAAAATTAGCAGAAGAAGGACAATACTATCTATCTGTTGATGCAGCAATTGACTACGAAGATGCAGAACGTCAGACATTAGATTTACCAGTTATTCTAGACTTAACAGAGCCCGAATTAGCGGCTACGATTCACCCAGAAGATCATGTTATTACGGTGGATGTAACGGATGAATTAAGCGGAGTAGCTTCATGGGATGTTCTAGTAGACGGTGAGTCCGTATTAGAAGCTCCATATGTAAATGGAGAGACAGAGCATACACTAAGTGAAGAGCTAGGTGAAGAACAAACGGTAACAATTGTTGCGACTGACTATGCTGGTAATTCAGCAGAAGTTGAGCCAGAGGAAATTGTACCAGATACAACGGTGCCTGACCTTCGTCTTCAAACACCAGAATTTTTAGGTGTGGAAGGTTCTCGTGATGTTGAATTCACGGGTTACGTAACAGATGAATCTGGTGTTGCTCAAGTAACTATTGACGGTGAAGAAGTTGAATTAGAGTATAACGAGGAAGAAGATCGTTATTATTTCTCTAAAGTAATTACAAAAGCAAAAGATGGATACTTTACAAGTAAAATTACCGCAGTTGATAATGCCGGTAATGACACAGAAATTGCGCGCCGTTACTTCGTAGATTCTGAAGCTGCAACAATTAGCGTCAAAGCTCCTGAAAAAACGAAAAAAGATACGGTTACAGTTAAAGCACATGTGAAAGATAACTTTGATCAAATCGATCTATTCGTCAACGGAAATCATGTGTATATGAACGAACTCTCTGAACCATACGGCAAAAAGAAATTTAAGGAAAAAATTGAAGTGGATCTCGATTTAGAAGAAGGAGAAAATGTTTTTGAATTCAAAGTTGTAGATCTTGCAGGAAACGAAACTGTGGAAGAAATCGTTATCGAGAAGAAACCAGGAAAAGGCGATGGTGGCGACGATAATGACGATGATGATCATGGAGATAAATATAGCTGGTTAGAAAAAATATTTGGTGGTATTAAAAATATCATTAGTATTATCTGGAGCTTATTCGGATAGGTAAACTAAAACAGGAGCACCTCACGATTATCGTGGGTGCTCCTGTTTTTTTGTTAGGAAAAAAAGTCCTCAATCAAACGTTTGATTGAGGACTATATAATGAAGCCCGCCCATTCTCGAATTTCTTCAAAAAGATAGGCGAAGATTACTACGTTTCTATACGAGCTTACTATTACAGACTCCAATAACTATAGCCAGCTTGATAAAAATCATTCTTATCAAGTGACCCTTTAATATCAATAAATACTTTTTTATTGTCTTGTCTATACATCGTATTGATTTTATTTACATTTAATTCCTTATAGTGTTGATGCGGTACAGCTAAAACAACAGCATCAAGGTCCTGTAAATCATCTTCTTCAGCTAGTTCTATTCCAAACACTTTTTTAACTTCTTGACCTTCTGCAACTGGGTCATGAACAATGACATTTACACCGTATTCCTCTAATTCGGTTACAATGTCATTCACTTTCGTATTTCTTACATCTCCAACATTTTCTTTAAATGTTAGACCTAAAATAGCTACTCTTGCACCATCAATTTCGATTTTAGATTTAATCATTTTTTTGATAATGTTGCCTGCGATATATTTACCCATATCATCATTAATTTTTCTGCCGGATAGAATGATTTGGGAATGATATCCTAATTGTTCCGCTTTATATGTGAAGTAGTAAGGATCGACACCTATACAATGGCCACCAACTAATCCAGGTGTGAAATTCAGGAAATTCCACTTCGTACCCGCTGCTTCTAATACTGCCTTTGTATCTATATCCATTTTATTAAAGACCATGGATAATTCATTCATAAAGGCGATATTAATATCACGTTGAGAGTTTTCTATTACTTTTGCAGCTTCAGCTACTTTAATTGATTCGGCTTCAAACACACCGGCTTCAATGATCGATCCATATAAGGAAGATATCTCTTTCAGTGCATCTTCGTCAGAACCAGAGACAACCTTAGTTATACTAACTAATGTATTTACTTTGTCACCAGGATTGATTCTCTCAGGTGAATAACCTACTTTAAAGTCTTGTCCAAATTTCAGTCCGGATTTTTCTTCTAATATAGGAATACATATTTCTTCCGTTGTACCTGGATATACAGTTGATTCATACACAACAATAGATCCTTTTGATATATTTCTGCCTACCGATTCACTAGCTCCAATCACTGGCTTGAGATTTGGAGTTTTGTCTGTATTTATAGGTGTAGGTACAGCTACAATGTGAAATTTACATTCTTTTAATCGAGTCTCGTCACTCGTAAATTCTAGTGTCGTTTGCTTCAAAGCCTCGTTACCCACTTCAGCGGTCACGTCAATACCATTTGAATATTGTGCTAGCTTTTCTTTGTTTAAATCAAGACCAATAACATCGTATTTTTTTGCGAGTTCTACAGCAAGTGGTAACCCTACATATCCTAAACCAATTACCGCAATTTTCTCTGTTTTATTTTGAATTTTCTCGAATAAACTCATTATCATATGCCTACCTTTTTGTAGTGATTAAAGTGAAATATCTTTGCTCAATATTATACAATTATATAGTATTCTTGTATAGTTATATATGAACTCGATAAAGAATGAGTTCAACAATTAAGTTTATAATTACGAAATGGTAAACAAATGAGGAGTGCCTGAAAATGAGTGTAAAAAAAGCTATAATACCGGCAGCTGGATTAGGAACTAGATTCTTACCTGCTACAAAAGCACAACCGAAGGAAATGTTGCCGATAGTAGATAAACCAACGATTCAATATATAGTAGAAGAAGCCGTTCACTCAGGAATTGAAGATATAATAATTATTTCTGGTAGAGGAAAAAGAGCGATAGAAGATCATTTTGATAAATCTTATGAATTAGAAGAAAAGCTAACTGAAAAAGAAGACTACGATATGTTGCAAGAAATTCAACAGATTTCTGGATTGGCAAACATTCATTACATTCGACAAAAAGAGCCCAAAGGATTGGGACATGCAATTCATTGTGCACATACATTCATTGGCAATGAACCTTTTGCTGTTTTATTAGGTGACGATATTGTGGTTTCAGATGAACCATGCCTAAAACAATTAATTAATGTATTTGAAGAGAATCATCAAAAGTCAGTAATTGGAGTACATGATGTTCCATGGGAAGATGTGTCAAAATACGGAATTGTAAAACCGAGTAAAGGTTTGGATGATTCTTCATCAATCCATTTTATTGAAGATTTAATTGAAAAACCAGATAGGGATAAAGCGCCATCTAATTTAGCTATTATGGGAAGGTATGTTTTAACACCTGAAGTGTTCCCGATCTTAGAAAAGCTTCCCCCAGGTAAAGATAATGAAATTCAATTAACGGATGCGCTAATTGAATTAAAAAAGGTAGAGGAAATGATTGCATATAACTTCCAAGGGAAGCGTTATGATGTTGGAAATAAGTTAGGCTTTATAGAAGCGACGATAGATTTTGCTTTGAATAGAAATGATTTGCATAACGATGTAAAGCATCTGTTGAAGAAAAAATTAGATTCAATGGAGTAGAACTAGGAGTGATTGAAATGGATGTAGCAGTAATTGGTACAGGTTATGTTGGGTTAGTTACAGGTGCCTGCTTAGCGGAAAAGGGTCACCGAGTTCATTGTATTGATATTGATGAATCAAGAGTTCAGCAACTTAACAATGCAATAAGCCCCATATACGAAGAAGGAATTGAGGAACTCTTAAAAAATGGAATAAATAATGATAATCTGTTTTTTACAACAGACTATAAAGAAGGACTACATCAGAAAGACATTGTATTTCTTGCTGTAGGTACCCCTGAATCAGAAGACGGTTCTGCGGATTTATCTTATTTATACAAAGCAAGTGAAACCATGGCTTCTTATGTAGATCGTGATGTTACAGTAGTAATAAAAAGTACCGTACCTGTAGGAACTGGTGAACAAATTGGTGACAAATTAAATTCATTAGTAAGCCCAGGTGTGAATATAAGAATGGCTTCCAACCCAGAATTTTTAAGGCAGGGGACGGCGGTATACGATACATTTCACGCAGATAGGATTGTTGTCGGAGCAAATCATCCAGACGCCCAAAAACAATTAGAAGAATTATATCATTCTTTTCAACTTCCTATTGTAGTGACTGACATTCGAAGTGCAGAAATGATTAAATATACAGCTAACTCCTTCTTAGCAATGAAAATCAGTTTTATTAATGAAGTAGCTAACTTATCTGAAAAGTTAGGTGCGAATATAGAATCCGTAACTGAAGGAATTGGTATGGATAAACGTATTGGCTCTTCATTTTTAAATGCGGGCATCGGATTTGGTGGGTCTTGCTTTCCGAAAGATACAAAAGCAATGGTTCAGATTGCTGAATCAGTTAACATGCCACTTTCTCTTATTGAAAAGGTAATTAGCGTAAACGAGAAGCAACGAGAAATTCTTGTTGATAAAGTTAAAAGTCGATTTACCTCTTTAAAGGGATTAGAAGTAGCAATACTTGGATTGTCGTTTAAGCCAAATACTGATGACATGAGAGAAGCAGCTTCTATCTCTATAATCCGTAAATTAGTTGATGATGGTGTGAAAGTGACAGCTTACGACCCTGTAGCTATGGAACGAGCGAAGCAAATATTACCTGAACAGGTGAACTATACTAATAGTATAGAGGAAGCAATTAAAGGAAAACAAGCAACATTAATTGTTACGGAATGGGATCAAATCAAAGATTTCCCGCTTGATAAATATGTTGAGTTAATGACTTCTCCTGTTATTATGGACGGAAGAAACTGCTTTGATATGAAAGAAGTTCAAAAACACAAAATTGAATATCATTCTATTGGTAGAAAAACAATTAATAACTTATCATAAAAATCTACAAAATTGTTTTATTTACTGGTTGGCTATCGAGCCTCCGTGTGTTCAACAGGCATTACGGAGGCTCGTTTTAGCACTGCCTTCTACAGTGATTGCCCTCTCGTATATAGCACATACTCTTACTACATAATACAAAAACTCTTTCTATGTCTTCTATCAGAATGTAGTTATAGATCAACATTCATAAGGTAAACTTTATCTCTAAAAATAATGAAAAATTAGCTGATTTGCGAAAAATTATTCATAAAATATGGAATATATGGTAATATATAGGTAAATTGTTTTAGGGGGTAAATTATGAAAAAAGTATTATTTTTTGCTATTATTTTGTCTGTTTTAACTTTAGCTGCTTGTAATAATGAAGAAGCTGGTGGAGAGGATAAAATTACTACTGATGATGTTATCAGTGCATTCAATGACGCAGGGTTAGAAGCAGAAAGTCCAAGCGAAATGACAAACGAGGATTACGGAATTGCGCCAATGAAAGCTGATGAAGGAGTTAGATTTTTAATTCCGGCACTTGGCGAAGATTCTGGTGGAAGAGTTTTTACTTATAGTGATGAATCTGATTTAGATGAAATGAAGGAACATTATGATTCAATGGGTGAAGAAAGTGCAATGTTGTTCTCATGGACTATTAAACATAAAAATGTATTAGTTCAGATTAACGGAGATTTAGAGGAAGATACTTATAATGAATATAAATCTGCACTAGAAAGCATTGAGTAATAAAAAAGAGAGGATAACCTCTCTTTTTTTTTATGGGAAATTTATTATAGTTATCACTTCTTTTTATACAATAGCACCTTTAGATAACAGAATCTGCCCCTAGCAGTCTGTGACTCAGAAACAAAAACACATTATTTTCGCAGGCATATTAGTGTGTAAATTAACAACCTCTTTCAGTCACTATAAATCTCTATCCCCTCCTCTCAATAATCACCAAAACTATTTCTACCATTTATATTCACTTTATCTGGGATAACTATTTTAACTTATTTATAAGGCAGCAATTTCTTCTTGTAAAGGCTATATAGTTGAAGAGAATAAATGTGAAAAGGGTAAACCGACCGAAGCTTTCCGATTCTGTACAGTAGCCTTTGGGTCAAGCCCTTTCAGCACTAGCATGCTGTGAAAGAGAAGCGAGATCCTCTTTACCCAAGGAGGTTTCATTTTTGTGTGACATATTTGTAATGTTATCGACAATTTATTTATTAAAGCCCCTATGGTATAATTCGTTCAGTGTAAACGCAATTTTTTTAAAAGGAATGAAGTATGGTGCAAAGAAAAAAAGTTGTTTTTTTTATTTATCAAATGGGCTCTGGCGGGGCTGCAAGAACCATGCTTAATATATTAAATAACATAGATTTAGAAGCGTTCGAACCGGTTCTAGTGACTTGCAATTACAATGGTGATTATGAAAAGTATTTGAAGGAAGAAATTAAGTTTATCAAACTATCAACAAAACGTTTGAGATCGGCGATTTTACCTTTATCAAAAATTATAAGAGAAGAACAAGCAGATATCGTCTTTAGTACAATCCCTAATTATAATATTGTTGCTATTCTTGCAAGACTGCTATCTTTCACTAAAGCAAAGAATATTGTCCGGGAAGCAGCATTTTTAGGTGGAAGTAAGAAAATGGAAGCTAAATTGAGAATATATGGATTGTTTTATCTGTTTGCCAAAAAAGTAGTTGCTCTATCGAATGGAGTTAAGGAGAACATTATTGAACAATATAAGGTACGTTCAAATAAAGTATGTGTAATTTATAACCCGGTTGATATCAAAGGCATCGAGCAACAGACTCACATTAATCTTCTGCCAAAAGAACATCAAAGCATTTTTTTGGGGGAGAATAAAGTTGTTATTACAGCTGGACGGTTTGTAGATGATAAAGATCATATCACTTTAATTAATGCTTTTCAAAAACTCCAAGAAAAAGTTAAAGCTAACTTGGTGATTCTTGGTGAAGGCGAATTGGAAGAAAAGCTGACTTCATTAGTAAAGCAATTAAAAATAGAGGATAAAGTATATTTCATCGGATTTCAAGAAAACCCATACGTTTATTTCCATCATTCAGATGTATTTGCACTAACTTCTAAGAGAGAAGGCTTTGGACATGTATTAACGGAAGCACTAGCTACCGGAGTTCCCGTAGTATCTACGAGAGCGAAGCCAGGTGCAGAAGAAGTATTAGATAACGGAAAATATGGACTCCTAATCGATGTAGGAGATATTGATGCGCTAACGTTTAATTTAGAGAAGGTCCTTCAGTGGGACGAGCATCAGAAGAAAATAGTTACAGAATTAGGTTTAATGAGAGTAAAAGAATTTCAGGCTAGTAAAATTGTAAAGCAATATGAACAATTGTTTAATGAAACTATAGATGATTAGTATTAGGAGTTGAAAAGAAGTAATGACTGCTTCAAATCGTGTCGTTCAGCTAACAACCGTACATCATCCTTATGATCCGAGGATTTATCATAAAGAATGTAAATCCTTGCAAAAAGCAGGTTTTGAAGTGTTTTTACTTGCAAAGGAAGACAAAAATAGCGAACGTAAGGAAGTACCAATCAAGCATATAAAACTGAAGAGCTATACCAGCAGGTTGAAAAGAATGACGATCGGGGCGTTAGCTGCATATAAGCAAGCCAAAAAATTAAATGCGGATGTTTATCATTTTCACGACCCAGAATTGCTTCCAGTTGGTTGGCTATTAAAAAACAAAAGCAATCATGTGATATATGATATCCATGAAGACTATATAACAAGTATTATGCAGAAAGATTATATGTCTCGGCCAATTCGGAAATTAATCGCCTTTACGTATAAAACAATGGAAAGATTCTTTTCGAAAAATATGGAGCTTTGTCTGGCTGAAAAATATTACCAAGATATTTATCCGACAGGGAAATGTATCTTAAACTATCCAACAATAAATCAGAAGATTAGCGAGCATCACCGAACTGGTACACCAGAATATAAATTACTTTATACTGGAAATGTAACCTTAGATAGAGGTGCTTTAATACACGCTAGAATTCCAGTTATTGATGAGCGGATGGAAGTTTATTATGTAGGAAAATGTCCAAATCAATTAGCTGAACAAATCTATAACAAAGCAGCTACCAGAAAAGACAATATTCAAATTGAAGGCATCGATCAGTTTGTAGAAAAAGAAGATATCGAAGAAAGATATTTACAACATAATTGGTTAGCTGGGATCGCTCTTTTTCCACCTACTGAGCACTACATGAAAAAAGAATTGACCAAGTTCTTTGAATATATGAATGCTGGTATACCAGTAATATGTTCGAACTTTCCAGTATGGGAAAATTTCATAAATAAACACCAATGTGGAATCACAGTGGACCCATATAATGATCAGGAAATTAAAGATGCCATTTCTTATTTAGTCGAGAATCCTGATAAAGCTGAAGAAATGGGTGCAAATGGTAAGAAAGCAGTTCAGAATGAGTTGAACTGGGAAGTAGAAGAAAATAAATTGAAAACATGGTATGCGGATTTACTACGGTCCAACCAAGGTGAAAGAGATGGTGATAGCAATGGTATCTAATACACCATTGGTTTCTGTAATCACACCAACATTTAATTCGAGTGGATTTATTGCAGAGACAATTCAATCCGTAGTAGCTCAAACATATACGAACTGGGAAATGATCATTGTCGATGACTGTTCTACGGATAATACAGTTGAAATAGTAAAAGAATACCAAGACAAAGACGACCGTATTCATTTATATGAATTAGAACAAAATAGTGGTTCAGCAATTGCTAGAAATACCGCTATGGACTATGCGAAAGGCAGATATATAGCGTTTTTAGACAGTGATGATTTATGGCTTCCAGAAAAATTGGATAAACAACTATCCTTTATGAAAGAAAAAGATATCGCTTTTTCATTTACAAAGTATATTCGTATTCTTGAAGATGGTACAAAAACAAATGCAGTTAGTACCACTCCAGCATCTGTAAACTATGATGATCTAATGAAAAGGTGTGTAATTGGTTGCCTCACTGTAATGCTTGACCGGGATAAAATAGGCGAGATGCGTATGGTAAATATACGTACTAGGCAAGATTATGCTTTTTGGTTGCAGATTACAAAAAAAGGTTATTTAGCATATGGGTTACCAGAGATACTCTCGGAGTATCGCTTAGTTGATAATTCCATTTCAAGTAATAAATGGAAAGCGGCGAAAAGAAACTGGTATGTTTTCCGTGAAATTGAGAAGCAAAGTTTGATTAAAAGTATGTATTATTTTACCCATTATGTTATCCGTTCCTTAATGGATTTGTGGAAATGGAAAACCAAGCGTTAAGATGTTGTAAAAGATATTTTATCTTTTTACAGTTTAGTTTTATAATATAAAGGTTAGGAATTATTTTTCTTAACAAGTTATTAACAGCTTATGACAAATTTTTGTTTAAGTTTAGTAGGCGGTGTCATTGTTAAAATGAAAAGTTATATTCATGAAATGTTACGTAGAAAAGATTTATTGTACTACTTAGTAAAATCTGGATTAAAAGCTGAGCACAGAAATAGTTATTTAGGGTATTTTTGGTGGCTATTAGATCCACTATTAAACGTAATGGTGTATTACTTCTTAGTAATTATTATATTAGGAAGAGGAGACGATCATCCAAATTATCCTTTATTCCTTGTTGTTGGATTAGTCGCTTGGCGTTGGGTATCTACAAGTATTAATTCTTCTTCTAAATCTATTTTAAGATATAGTTCCATTATCAATCAGGTATCCTTACCGAAGGCCCTGTTCCCAATATCGTTTACCCTAACCCAATTATTTAATTTTGCATTTGGACTTGTTGTAATTGCGATATTTTTAGCTGTTTATGGAATTATGCCTGATTGGCATATTGTGTACTTACCAATGATTATATTTATTCAGTTAGTGTTTCAATTAATGTTGGGTCTAATTTTAGGTTATATCACAATATTTGTCAGAGACTTAGAAAATGTACTTACTTATGTTACTCGAGTATTTTTCTATGCGTCACCAATTATTTGGGTAGGAGGACGTCTGCCAGATGACTGGAGCTTTTTTGTAGATTATAATCCAATTGCAATTTTAGTAACTTCTTATCGAGATGTTTTAATTGACCATCAAGTACCAAATTTAATTGGACTCGCAATTATATTTGCTCTTAGTGTGATTTTAGGAGTTGTAATGATTAGACACTATAGTAAAAATGAACATAAAATTATTAAGGCTTTATAAAAAAGAGGGTTTTTTATGGTAGAACATAATGACAAGCAAATTAAACATCAAAATGCAGTAATTAATTCTAAAAATATTGGTGTTTCATTTGATAATGATAATCATAAGGATGATATTAAATCCCTTGTCTTTAACATGTTTAAACAAAAAGAAGCAAAAAATAAAAAAGAGAAAGTGTGGCCATTAAAAGATATTAATTTTACTGGTCACCAAGGTGAAATTCTTGGGATTATTGGCTCGAATGGAGCAGGTAAAACAACATTAAGTAAAATTATTGCAGGAATTTTGCAGCAGGACAAAGGAACAATGGATGTAGATGGAAATGTTACAGCCTTGTTTTCCTTTGGTATGGGCTTTAATAAAGAACTGACAGGTAGAGAAAATGTCTATTTAAATGGAATGATGTTAGGTATAAACAAAGATCTGATTTCAAAATATATAGATGCGATACATGAATTCTCAGAAATTGGTCAGTTCTTTGAACAGCCGATGAAATATTATTCAAGCGGAATGAAAGCAAGACTAGGTTTTAGCGTTGCTTCTCATTTACAACCAGAAATTCTTATCCTGGATGAGGCATTAAATACTGGCGATGCGAAATTTGGTAAGAAAGCTGCAGAAAAGCTTAAAGAGTTAGTATCTAATGCAAAAATGGTCATTATCGTAACTCACAGCTTAAGGTACGCACAGAGGAATTGCGATCGATTAATGTGGTTAGATAATGGGGAAGTAAGAGAAAGTGGAGATCCAAAAACAATTATAGAAAACTATAAAAAAACAGTCCCTGCTCCTCCAAAACGGAAAAGAAGCTTACAACTTTCAAAAACGGAGACCACAATCGGGAACAAAGAGGTGGTTAGAGCAGAAAACGTAGGTGTATCCTTTAAGTTAAACAATAAAAAAGAAGATTACTGGGCACTTAGAAATGTGGACTTTAAAATTAATGAAGGTGAAGTTGTTGGCATTATCGGACATAATGGAGCGGGAAAGAGTACATTATGTAAAGTATTAACTAACATTTTACGACCAGATGAAGGAAACATTGAGGTTACTGGAAAAACCTCTTCATTATTAGGATATGGTACAGGATTTAATGCTCAACTAACAGGAACAGATAATATCTATTTGAATGCAATGTTGTTAGGGATTTCTAAACAGCGCGTTCATGATAAATATGATGAGATCGTAGAGTTTTCTGGGCTGAAGAAAGCAATTGATAAACCAGTTAAACAATACTCTGCGGGAATGAAATCCAGACTAGGATTTAGTATTGCAGCGATATTGAAGCCGGATATTTTTATTATTGATGAGGCGCTATCTACTGGAGACTTAGCTTTTCAGCAGAAAGCAAGTGAACGGATCCAAGAAATGATGGAACATGCAAAGGCAGTAATTATTGTGTCACATAGCATGGGATTTGTAGAAAAAATATGTACAAGAGGTATTTGGATGGAACAAGGCCAGGTACGTTTTGATGGATCTGCGGAAGAGGCAGTAGCAAAATATAGAGAATCATTAGGTATAATAAAGAAAAACAGGGTAGTTAAGAAGACTGTAAAAAGGTCCAATACGAATAATTAAAATATTACCTCTTACAGTATCAATGAATCAATGCAAAATGGTGGTGGCTACATTGTCAAAAGTAAAAAGAATAATAGAAGGTCCTGTTGATTGGTTTTTATATACTGTAATGGGGGAGAAACAACGGAAGTTTATATTAAATTCCATTAATGATAAGCAAAAAGAGAAATTAAAGCAACTATTGTTAGGAAAAAAGAATAGGCAGAGACAAGAGTTAAAACAAATAAAGTTCCATCTATATAATTTAGGATTTATAGATCAAGGTCTTCAAGAATTAAAAAATTATATGCAAAATGTAGAGTCTCCTTACTTTAAACGTATGTCGGCATGGGAACTAGTGCTATGGCATGCGAATCAATATAGTGAAACAGATGCGAATAAAGCACTTGATTACATGAAAACAGTAGAGGATGGGGAATCAGACGCAGATCAATTAAGAAGGATTGCTATTATAAAGGCTGAACTCCTTGATATGATTGGTCAACCTGAAGAAGGTATTACGGTTATACAAAAAGCATTAGAAAATGGTGCTCACCCAGACCTTTATTTAGCAATGGCAAATTTAAAATCAGATTTACGTGATCGATTTGAATGGGTGAATCACGCTTTTGCAATGTACGATTTGAATGAGATAGAAATTGATGTTCATGCAGAACAAATATATGATTCATTGCAAACCAAAGGAACGTTATCGTCAAAAGATAACGGCCCGTTAGTATCTGTAATCATTCCAGCATACAATGCAGAAGATGGTATACAGGTTGCGATAGAGTCGATTCTTTCTCAAAGCTGGACTAACTTAGAACTATTGATTGTAGATGACTGTAGTCCAGATGATACATTTAATGTAATTAAAGCATACGAGCAAAAAGACTCAAGAGTAAAAGTATTTCAAACACCAAGTAACAGCGGTCCATATGTCGCTAGAAATATCGCTTTACAACATGCAAAAGGTGATTTTGTTACGATAAATGATTCAGATGATTGGTCACATGCTTCAAAAATTGAATTACAAGCACAACATTTAGTGGAGCATGACCAGATCATCGCAAATACTTCAGAACATGCTCGAATAACAGAAGATATGAAATTATACAGAAGAGGAACTCCAGGAAAATATATTTTTCCAAACATGTCATCGATTATGTTTAGAAGGGAACCTGTATTACAAAAGATTGGTTACTGGGACAGTGTTCGCTTTGCTGCTGATGGAGAATTTAAGCGCAGGTTGCTAAAACAGTTTGGAACAGGTGCTTACGTCGATTTAAATACAGGTCCATTATCATTGCCAAGACAATCAGTTACTTCATTAACAGGTAGCTCTGCATTTGGTTATAATGGATTTTTTATGGGTGTGCGTAAAGAGTATGTAGAGTCATTAGAGTATTATCATCAAGATGCTGAAAACTTGTATTATCCTTATCCGATGGTGAACCGTCCCTACCCAGTTCCGGAACCAATGTGGCCAAAAAGAGAAGAAAAAACCAATGGTGTCCGCTCATTTGATATCGTCATTGCAGCTGATTACAGGCAGTTAGATGACTCGGAGATATCCATTTTTAATCAATTACTAGATGAGAATTCTCATTCTAAGATTGGTTTAGCCCAAGTCTTCCATTACGACTTAAATTTAAGAGCAAAAATAGAGGAACGAGTGAGAAACAAAGTAGATGGAGATCATATTCATTTTATCGTGTACGGTGAAAAAATCCACACGAAAACCTTAATTTTAATAGACCCAGCTACATTCTTGATTACTCAAAAATATATTCCCGAGATAACAACAGACCATTTAAATGCAATCATAACAAACATAGTTGATGATGAAGCCAGTGATGATGTAACTCATTTAACAGCGCATTTAACAGATTATTTTCAAGCAAGCGTCGTGTGGTATGCGATAAACAACGAAGTGCAGCAGTCTCTTAAGATGATACCAAGCGAATCATATGGAGGAGTTTGGGATAAAGGATGTATCAGTAATGACTAAAGATACGGATAATTATAATCAAGATCTTCTTCATTCACGTGTAAAACAAATGGAACAGGAATTGCATGTTCTTAAAAACAAAAATTCATTAGTAGAAGATCAGCTAGCTGCTTACAGAAGAGAATTCTATCTAGCTAGAAACATAATTGATCAATTATCAAATATGAAAAATGAAGGTATAGCCGCTGCAAAGGCTATACCTGCTTATGCATTACGTAGAAGAAATATCAAAAAAATATATAGCAAGAGCTACAAATTAAAAGATGCTCGAAATCAATTAAAAAAATATAAACAGTATTTATATGATTTAGGCTTTGAATCGAGAGCGTTAAGGGATCTTCACTGGCTATACATGAATGACAAGAATGTATATGTAAAAAAGGCAGCTGCTTGGGAATTAGCTATGTGGTATTCCAATAAACAGACAGTGGATGGAGCTAAGGAAGCGTTATCTTACTTAGAGGTAGCAGCTCAGGATGAAACGAATGAGGACCTATTGCGACAGATAGCTATACAAAAAGCGGAAGCTCATCGAATGTTAGGTGATCAAGATAAAGGACTACGATTATTGAAAGAGGTAGTAATCAACTCCAGTCATATCCATTCCGATGTATTGTTGGCTATTGCAAACCTCTGCAGTAATGAGAATGATCGCTTATTTTGGATAAATGAAGTAATGAAGGCGTATAATCTAGAACCAATTTCCTTTCAAGATATAGGAACGAAATCGCTGTATCACCGTTTACATAGTGATTATACCCATAATGATGAAGAAGAATTACTTCCTAAAGTAACCATTATCATTCCAGCTTATAACTCTCAAATAGGAATTAACATTACGTTACAATCCTTAGTAAATCAGTCATGGGAAAACCTTGAAATAATTGTAGTGAATGACTGTAGTCGTGATAATACAGAAAAAGAGGTTAGGAAATGGATGAAGGTAGATAAGCGCATCTCTATCTTATCTACAGCAGTAAATTCAGGACCGTATGTGGCAAGAAACTTAGCTTTACGAGAAGCTACTGGGGAATTTGTTACGATTAATGATGCCGATGATTGGGCGCATCCTCAAAAAATTGAAAAACAAGTGAGACATTTGCTAGGTGATCAATCAGTTGTAGCGAACAGTTCGAGGCATATTAGAGTTACTGACGATTTATTCGTTCACCGAAGAGGACAAGAAGGAAAATATATCTTCTCTAATATGTCATCAATTATGTTTCGCCGGACGAAGGTTATAGAGACGATTGGTTATTGGGATCCAGTTAGATTCGCAGGAGATAGCGAATATAAGAAACGTTTAATTCGTGCTTTTGGTCAGGAAAAAATAGTAGATCTTCCGACAGGACCATTAGGATTATCACTGCAATCAAAAGGTTCTCTAACAGGAGGTTCGGTATATGGATATAGTGGGTTTATGAAGGGTGCCCGTAAAGAATATGCAGAAGCCCATCAATATGCCCATGATAAGATGAGTAATTATTATCTACCTTATAACGCAGAAGAAAGGTTCTTTCCTGTACCGCGACCAATGAGACCAAATCGATTGAAAGAGGCTAAACATATAGTAGATATTGTACTTGTAGCTGATTTTCGAATTTCAGATGATTTTATCTACAAACAGTTGGAACAATTTAAAGAACAAGGATTGACCGTTGGCTTAATTCAAATGGGCAAGTATAACCTAATTTTAAAGAAGAACATCCATACTAATTATAGGAAAATGATAGATGGTAATTATGTAGCGATGTTAGTTTATGGAGAAAAAATTTATAGTGACCTAACTGTTGTATACAATCCGTTAGTATTCCAGGAAAGACAAACTTACGTTCCTGAATTAAGTACAAAAGTAACAAGAGTTGTTGTCAATGAAGTACCTAATAGCAAAGATTCCACCTATGATTTAAGAAAATGTGCACAACGTATTCAGAGATATACAAAATGTACTACAAAATGGATGCCGTTAAATCAACATATCCGCGAACAATTAAGCGAAAAGCAAGCAAATGCATTGAGGTATATTCAACTATCACATGTGAATTGGGAGTGTGGGAATAATCGTAATACACCTAATATAAGTGATTGGGTGTTACGATCGGACGGGAGGTCAGTACAGTATGACTCAAATAAATGAAGCAGATAAAGAAAGTAATATTGCAGGAAGAGATTATTCCGAAAAATTAGATCAACTTATAGAAACAGAAGCTAAAATTGATAAGACGAAAGTAGAAATTAAAAAACATGAAAAGTTAATTCAACAAATCATAGAAAGTAACACAATGAAGAAAACCGCAAGACTGCGAAAGTTAGCTTCTTCTAGCAAGGAAAAGGATGTATATATCGAGCATTTAGAAGAAGAAATAATGACATACCACCTTAAGTTATCAACATTAAAAGAAGAAACAGATCGACTTCGTATGCAAGTACAGGAATTTGATTATGAAAGTATTTGGAGATATGCAAAAAACAAAAAAGATAATGGTGAAATTATTGAGCTGATAAATCAATATATTGACCAACATAGAATAGCCGAGGCGAATTTTAACTTTTTATTACAATCGATTGCTAGGATATTTAGTTCAGAACCACAAGAATACAAGCAACATATATACCAAAAATTATTTAAAGTTCTAAAAGAAAAAACACCTGAATTTATGATTCGATCAGCATTTTCAGATGATGATTTTTCATTGAAGCATGTGGCATCCTATCGAGCAAGTTTAACGAATCGAATGAGGCAGTATCAAATAACTGGTGAACTTCCTGAAATGGTCTTAGATGACAAGAAAATAGCTTATCGTTTTATGGAATCTCAACAAGTTCGAATACCTTGGTTAAGTGTAGAGTCCTACACGTATAAACAAATTCCTCAAAAAGCCAATATCGTAATTAAACCAGTAAATGGGGCAGGTGGAAGAGGTGTTTATATTGTTAATGAAATTAATGATATAATAAACGTGAAAAATGGAGAAATACTATCCAATTGGGATTTACTGTTAAGCCGCATGGAAAAGGACATAGTAGAGAAGAGAGTAGAAAAAGATCAATGGGTAATAGAAGAATTAATATTAGAGGATAATAATGATAAGACACCGGCTAGAGATATAAAATTTTATTGTTTTTATGGACAAGTAGGGTTAGTACTTGAAATAATCCGTACACCAGAATCGAAATATTGCTGGTGGGACGCTGAAGGGAACAGAGTGTTTACTGGAAAGTATAATAATAGTTTGTTTGAAGGTTTAGGTGTAACGAATGATGAGATGGAATTAGCCGCAACAATTAGTTCGCGTATCCCTTCTCCTTTTATTCGTATTGATTTTCTCAAATCTGAGGATGGATTAGTATTTGGAGAATTCACACCAAAACCAGGGAACTATGATGAGTTTGATGACGAAACGGATGAATTGCTGGGGGATTACTTTGTAGAAGCACAAGGTAAGCTCGAACATGATTTAATAAATGGAAAGCAATTTGAAGAATATAAAAAAATAAAACAAGAAGCAAATAATGATAGTGTAGGATAGGTTTTAGGAGGATAACAAATGAATGAGAATAATGCAGAATGGCTATCACACCTTTCTGAAGACATAGTTGCAGATGCACACGGAAATTTACTTGATTCTTATGTAATAGCCCTTGAAGGTTGGAGAAGAGGGCTTAAATTAAGATGGCATGTTAAAGATTCGGAGAAATTTAGTGAAATGAGGACATGGTTTGTGGATAGACCGGGACAATTATTTTCATTAAGTTCTAAGCAAAACACACATTACTTCTTCCGTACTCGAGGAGATAAAGTTTCTAATGATGCAGTAGATATTGGTAAAGATAAAGAAAGAACAAAAAAGATACTATCTGAGAATGGGGTACGTGTTCCGGATGGAAAGCAATTTAAAAAAGAGATAACGAATCAAGAGATTATTGAGTATGCTGGACAGGTAGGTTATCCAATTGTAATCAAACCAACTGATGGTAGCTTTGGAAGAGGGGTAATTTCTAATATCACAAGCTCTAGTGAACTAGAGTATTCATTAGACTACTTACGAAATGAATTAGGTTATCAAGATATTATCTTAGAGCAATTTATTCCAGGGAAAGATTACAGACTGTATGTTGTTGGTGATAAAGCTGTAGCTGCTATGCACCGTATGCCACCAAATATTATTGGAGATGGCGTAAATACTGTACGTGCATTAATCGATATTAAGAACAACGAACGTAAACTGAATCCAAGATTGGTTAGTTGTTTAATAAAGGCTGATGATGAAAGTATTAATTATATTGGAAGACAAGGGTATACCTTAGAGTCAGTACCAGAAAATGGAGAACAGGTATACCTAAATTCAAAAGGTAATATTTCTTTAGGCGGTGATCCGATTGATGTCTTTGATGAACTTCCTCAGCATGTAAAAGACTATGCTGTAAAGGCGGTTCAAGCTGTACCAGGACTTGCTCATGGTGCCGTAGATATGATTTGTGATCCTGATACGAATGAGTCATACATTATTGAGCTAAATCCAACCTCGCAATTAGGAGGATTGCTTTATCCTATTCAAGGAAAGTCACGCGATATTCCAAATGCGATAATCGATTATTACTTTCCAGAAACTATATCAGACAAGAAGAAAACAAATACCTATTTTGATTTTCATGATGTTCTTGATCCACTTCAAAATAGAGATGCGGTTGTTACAACAGTAACTCCTTGTCCGCAAGAGAAAATTTATATGAAAAAATATATTGTTACTGGGAATGTACAAGAGCTAGGTTATCACCGAGGTTTGAGAAAACAAGCGTTTGAGCGTTTTCTCCACGGTTATATTATGAAGATGGATAATGGAGACTTAGAAGTAGTTGTTGGAGGAGCAGACCCCGAAATGGTGGATGACTTCAAACATGCTTTCTGGGAAGACGAAGAAAGAGCACAAGTAATGGAAGTTAGTGAAGAGAATTACGATGAACCTATAAAAGTCGGATTTGAAATAAAGACAGATTTAAAAACACAACTGGAAGAATTAAAGATGTATAAGCAAGAGTTAGAAGTAACAGAAAGAGCACTAAAGAAAGCAGAAGTAGAGCGTAGGAAGTATTATGAAAGCTTCTCTTGGAAAGCAACGACGCCAGTACGAGCAGTCGGCTCCATGTTTAAGAAATTGAAGAAGTAAGGAAAAATAGGAGGAATAAAGAATGAAAGAGAGACCATTAGGAATTAGTCTTCCTCATTTAACAAATGAAATAACAAGAAATGCAAGAAAAACAAGACTTGATGCTTTTGCAGTAGCATTGGAAGGCTGGAGAAGAGGACTAAAATTAAAGTGGTATACAAAAGACTCTGAGCATTTTCAAGATATGATTATATTCGGAGTGAATCCACCTGGAAGATTATTTTCACTTTCCTCTGAAGAACAAACCCATTACTTCTTTCGAACACGTGGAGACCTTGTTTCTAATGAAGCTGTTGATATAGGTTCTGAGAAAGATGATACGAAAATCTATATGGAAAAAGCTGGTGTACCTATTCCATTAGGAAAAGGATTTGAGCCGGAAAGTACGAATGAAGAAATTATTGAATATAGTAAGACCCTAGGGTTTCCTCTAGTCCTTAAACCAACCAATGCCAGTCTTGGGAACGGTGTAGTAACAAATATAAAAAATGAAGAGCAATTAATAAAAGCATTACACTATGTAAGAACGGAGTTAGATTATAAAGAAGTCGTTGTAGAACAATATGTAAGTGGTAAGGAATATCGTGTATATGTTGTTGGTGATGAAGTAGTTGCAGCTTATAATCGCGTACCCGCCAATATTATTGGGGATGGGGAACATACAATAGAAGAATTAATCAGTATGAAGAATAATGTACGAAAACAGAATGCTCGGCTCAACAGCTGTCTTATTCATATGGATGTAGAAATCTTAGAATTTATTGAAGAGGCAGGATATAGTCTACAGAGTGTTCCGGATAAAGGAAAGGTTATTTATCTACGTGAGAAGACAAATGTATCTTCTGGTGGGGATCCAGTAGATGTAACTGACAGCCTTCCTGAAGAGTACAAAAAAATTGCAATTGATGCTTTGAAAG
Organism: Oceanobacillus iheyensis HTE831; assembly: GCF_000011245.1. Lineage (NCBI taxonomy): Bacteria > Bacillati > Bacillota > Bacilli > Caryophanales > Bacillaceae > Oceanobacillus > Oceanobacillus iheyensis. The sequence goes on along the minus strand of NC_004193.1, from coordinate 3,013,884 downwards.
CTGTCCCAGACTTTCCACACGGGGGAGTAGACATTATTGTAAATGATCGCGGAGATTTAAAAGGTGCGGCTGTGGTTATAGAATTAAATCCTACAGCACAAATTGGTGGTGCTCTATATCCAATAGAAGGAAAAGCAAGAGATATTCCTAAAGCAATCGTTGATTATTATTTCCCGGAAACAAAAGGACAAGTAGACACGAGAAAATCAAAAGTATATTTTGATTTAATTACCTTGCTAGAACCTCTTGAAAATAGAGCTGCTTTAGAAGTGGAGGTAGCTCCGGCACCAATAGGAGAACTGTATGCGAAACAATATATTGTAAAAGGGAATGTACAAAGATATAACTTCCATAAATGGCTGAAGCAACAAGCCATACAACATAATTTACATGGTTACGTTAAAAGTATTGTATTCGATGAGATTGAAATAGTTGTCGCTAGTACCGATAAGAAAACTGTTGAAGGTTTTAAAGATATCATACAAGGGTATCCACAAGGATCAAGTATTTCTAAAATCAAAGAGGAAGTATACGAAGATCCAATAACAGTTGGGTTCGAAATTTCTGAACAGTATAATACAAATAATGTACGATCTGTACAACATGCTTTACGTAAGATGGACAGAGATTTGCAACGTATGAGGAAGTTAAAAAACCGAGCTGATAAAGACTTAAAACATATTTTAAGAAGTAGCTCTTGGAAGTATACGGAACCTGTAAGAAAGCTGGGAGGACTAATAAAGACAAAAAATAAATAAAGGGATTTGGAGGTGTTACAATGTCGAAGGTTAAACTTGTAGCTACTGGTGATGTATTATTACATTCCAGAATATACGACATTAGTAAAAAGAACGGTAAATATGATTTTAAAGACAAGATGGCTCCTGCACAAAAGTTGATTGGTAATGGCGACGTATCAATTGTTAATCTAGAATCAATAGTAGCGGGAGAAGAGCTTGGTCTGTCTTCTTTCCCAGAATTTAATAATCCGATAGAATTAGCTGAAAATCTCCAAGAATTTGGTACCAATATAGTTACTAATTCAAATAATCACAGTCTGGATTATGGCGAAGAAGGCGTGTTGAAATCAATTAGTAACTTAGAAAGTATAGGATTAGATTACGTTGGATCACATAAATCAAAAAAAGATCAGCAGAAATTCCGGATTGTTGAAAAAAATGGTATCAAAATTGCTGTGCTATCGTACACTGCTGTAACATTAGGTAAGAATCCACCAAAAAAGAAAGAGTATTTATTGAATCGAATTGTAAACGGATCAACAGCAGGTATTAGAAGAGAGATAGAACGTTTAAAAAAAGAAGAGAATCCAGATGTTGTAGTTGTTGCTACTCACTTTGGAAGAGAGTATGCACTTATACCGGGTTCAGCACAAGTCGATATTGCTTCTTCATTGTCTGACGCTGGAGCGGATATTATTCTTGGGCATCATCCACATGTATTGCAACCTGCTGAGTGGATTACTAATTCACGTGGAAAGAAAACCTTTGTTATTTATTCTTTAGGAAATTTTTACTCTGGCCAAAAAGGCCTCTATCGTCAAATTGGAGGAGCATTATCAATAGATATTGAAAAGAATTCGGACAGCAAGATTACTATTACAAACCCTAAAATCGATTTGACATATGTAGCAGCAAGTAAAAAAGAAAATTATCAAATGCATCATTTCAATAAGTATATTGAAAAAAATCCTTATATTAAAACTATACACGATACATTTGATAGTTTAGAAGTATTTAGTGAATTGAATAATCGATTAACAAAATGGATGCCAGAGTTAGAAGTAAGATAATTAAAAAAGTCCTGAATCACCCTAAGTGGGAGGTTCGGACTTTTTTAGGTAAGCGAGGCTAATTATTTTTTTCGTGTTAATTTCCTAATTGGTTTAGTGATTTTCCAAGAAGTACTATTTTCCATTAATTTAAGCCTTTTCTTCAATTGCTTATTTTGTTTTTGAGTTATTTCTAATAATCTCTCTCTTTTTTCATATTCAGCAACTTTCCTTATAAGTTGTTGATAATCAGATTGAAGATTACTATATTTCTTCATATATTCATTTGTAGAAGCCGATACTGCATTATTAGAATCCTGAGCTTTATTATCATGTATATGAAATCCGTGAGGTATAGGGGTAGTACGTTTCTTAGCTGTAATTTCATATTTTTTACTGAATTTAGGTAGATATTTATTTAAGCTCTTTTTAAATTGTTCAATCTTATTTTCATTGCCTCCAACGATAATAGAGATATCACCATTATTTAAAGGTTTTATATAACCACTAACTTGAGTATTATAAGCTAATCGTTTAACTCGAGCTGCAAATTTATCTGTTAATTTTACGCCGTTTATTAAATAACGTGTTAATAAGATTGGACCTTCTGGTTTCTTTGGTATGCGTATTTCAGCAGCTTCTCTACTTATACAGGAATCATAAATATATTCGAAATCAATAAACATTTTAAAAGAATCTAAGCGATTATAATTTTTGGTCTCAGGAAAGTAAAAATCAATTAAACTTCCAGGGATATCCCTAGCTTGGCCTTCCATTGGAAATAGATGCTGTGTAATATGGGCTCGTGAATTGATTTCTATAATAACTGCCTTGTCATTAGCTTCATCAACCATCAAATCTAAGCCACAATGGGGAAGTGATCCAAAACAATTAGTTGCATCAATTGCGATTTGTTTAATACTTTCAGATAGTTGTTCTGTTATATCAATAGAGTCCCCGCCGGCCGATACATTATTCTTCGTTTTAATATACAGTAATTCACCATCAGGTAAAACAGAATCCATTGTATATCCTGCTCTTCGGATAAGCGTTTTTGTTTCATCATCTACTTTAATTGGCCGATTTGTCAATGATGGGAGCTGAGAACGATACTTATTCTTTTTATCTATTAAGTTCTTTATAGTGTCATTTCCGTTTCCTATAATATTAGCTTTTATCCTCTTTAATGCTGCAATGACTTGTCCATCTATCACATAAATCCGATAATCTTCACCTTCAAAATACTTTTCAAGAATAATTCTAGGTGAATTTAACTTTTCTCGCACGTATTCTAACGCTTCTACTAACTCTTCTTCGTTTTGAATTCCTGCAATAACACCTTTTCCACCTGTACCAGATACAGGCTTTACTACTAAAGGATAATCGATTGCTGTAGCATAACTAATAATTTCTTCTGTAGTAGCTTCTTCCTCAAATTCTTTGCCTTCAGGAGTTGGAACCTTATATTTATTTAGAATTTGTTTGGTCGTTACTTTATTTTTAGTAAGCTCCTTAGCTTCCTTGGAAACCAAATCACCTCTTGTAGCACTAAAATGATGAACTTTATCACCATTACTAATTGAGTAGTAAGGTTCTATCGATCCAGATTTTTCTTTTAATATACGTATGTTAATATCTAATCCTCTACGCCAGGCTTCTAAAATTATACTATATGTGCTAAGCATATAATTATTTGCTTTTTCAGGTATATCATGAGTTAAACTTTCTAAAAAGCGATTGTCTACCATATCTATTCCCCTTTACTTACAGGTATTATTCCCCGATAATATTATACCATAGTTGCTTATTCATTCCATTTTGTAGTTATAGCTTTTTATTTATAATGTATTTAAATATAATATATAGTATAGAATGTTTCAATTATAAGAATTTGAGGAGAATGATAATGAAATCTCAAGAAGTGGTACTTCTTCCACACTTAAATAAAAGAGTAGTAAAAGATATAACAGGATTTAAGTTATGTTCATATTTAGTTGCATTAGAAGGTTGGAGAAGAGGATTAAACCTAACTTGGTATAATGATGAAACAAGTAAATGTAAGTTAGATCGCTTGAATAGTAGTACACATGGAAAGTTTTATTCATTAAGTGATGGTAGTAAAACGCATTATTTTTTCCGTTCTAGAGGCGATAAAGTAACTAATAAAGCAGTTAGAATTTGTCAGGATAAGGAAGAAACGAAATCATATCTGCAGAAAAGCAATGTACCAATTCCCCTAGGAAAAGTATTAGAGGAAGATAATGATATCATAAACTATGCCAATGAAATAGATTATCCAGTAATTATAAAACCTCTCAAAGGAAGTATGGGTAAAGGTGTTTATACAAATATTAATTCAGAAGAAGAATTAAAGGGTATATTGAAAGAATTAAGGTCTAAATTTTCCCACAAGGAATATTTGGTTGAAAAACATTATCCAGGTGAAGAGTACCGTATTTATGTAGTCGGGGATCAAGTGATTGGTGCTACGAACAGAAAGCCGGCCAATATTATTGGAGATGGAAAGCACACCGTGCAGAAACTAATTGATCTAAAGAATGAAGAGAGAAAGAAGAACCCGTATTTATCTCCTAAACCAATCGAGGCAGATTATGAGATAACATTTATGCTTGAAAGAGTCGGGTATGATTTAAATAGTGTGCCTGAAAAAGGGGAACAAGTAATTTTAAGAGAGAAAAGTAATCTTTCTTCTGGTGGTGATCCCATTGAAGCTACTGATGAATTATCTCCATCTGTTAGGCAAATAGCGGTAGATGCTTTAAAGGCGTTGCCTTCTATTCCTCATGGTGGTGTTGATATAATTGTAGATCCAAGCGATCCAAGTAATGGTGTTGTACTTGAAATCAACGCAACTGCTGAAATTGGATTCCATCCATTTCCTTTAATTGGCGAATCAAAGGATGTACCAGCAGCAATAATTGATTATTATTTCCCGGAAACAAAAGGGAAATACAGATCACCATTTTATTTTGATTATCTTAGCTTATTAGAACCTTTAAAGAGTTGGGCGGTTGAAGAATTAAAGGTTGTAGAAACACCCAAAAAGGACGTTTATGCTAGGAAGTATATAGTAACAGGTCAACTTAACAAAGTTGGGTATATGACTTATATTAGAAGACAAGCTTTAAGAAGAAATCTTTATGGTTATGCTAAGAAAATAACGAAGAATGAAGTAGAGATTTATCTTATTAGTGAAAACCAGAAATCAGTTGAAGATTTTAAGAAATTTGTTCAAAAAGGATCAAGAAAATCGATCGTAAAACACATTGAAGATAAAGAAGTAGAGTTTTCTGGGAAACCTACAAAAGTTGGTTTCCGAATAATAAGCTAAGAATAGGAAAGTGGGATTTATTCATGCAAGAAATTGGTTTTATGACAAACTTTAATCAGCCGACAGAATTAGCAACTATCACAGCACTGATTGCCAAATCCTATGATATAGATTTAATATACTTAAGACCAAAAGATGTAAACATAGATTCTGGTACGGTACGCGGGAAGGTATTGAATAATGGTAAATGGAAAACCAAATCAACGAAGATACCTAGATTTATTGATATTTCTCCATATTGCTTTAAAAAGAAAAATAAGGAGATTATGGATTATCTTAGAGCCAATACATTTCTTTCAGATAATCGAGAGAACACTCTTAGTAAACAAAAATTACAAGACATATTAAAGGAAGATAGTAATTTTTCTCATTTAGTAATTCCAACTCAAAAAATAAAGTCATTTGAGGAACTGTTAAACTATGTAAAGGTTTATAAAAAAACAGTATTGAAACCTATTAGAGGACTTCGAGGAAAAGGTGTACACTTCTTGGAAATGGAGAATGAAGATACTTTTCGTATAGGTTTTGAGACAGAAATGAAAACCTTGAATTTACAAGAGCTTGAAGAATTTTATTATCGTACTATTCACCGAAAAGGATATATCCTCCAAAAATATGTATCATCAAGGACGACTCAAGGAGATCCGTTTGATTGTAGAATTCATGTCGAAAAAGATGGCAGTGGGAATTGGTCAGTTGCAAAAATGTATATAAGAATCGGAATTGGACAATCCATTATTTCTAATGTTAACCAAGGAGGAGGGATAAGTGATCCAAAACCTTTTCTAAAAGCTAATTTTAAAGATAATTGGTCTGACATTTATGATTCCTTAAAAGAAGTAGGAGAGTCCATTCCTAAAAAGATGGAGGAATTGAGAAATACACATATTATGTATATGGGAATGGACATCGGAATTGATCGAAGCGGAAAATTATACTTGTTTGAAGTGAATGATGGTCCAAGTACAATTGCTTTAATTTCTGAAGTAGCTTATCACAGAAGTAATTATTATTCCTATGCGATAAGAGAATTACTGGATATTCCAGACAAAGGCAGAAACAAAAACAAAAACAAAAACAGTGGCCAAATTGATAAATTGCAACAAGAAGTAAAACAATTGAGATTAGAAAAGGCGAAAAAAGATAAAGAAATAAATCAAATAAAGTCAAGCACGTCATGGAAAATGACGAGTTTCATTCGTAAAGTTGGTAAGTTACTTAAGAATAAGTAATTTATTTGATCTCTCTACTCAATAATTTCCATTCATAAAGCACATATGAATAAAGCAGACTGTCGAACATTTTTCGATAGTCTGCTTTTGTTTAATTCTTACTAAGCTTTTTGTTTTTTAATATATAGTTATAATAATCGGATTTAATATTGGCTAGTTCACCCTCTCCGAATTCTACACCAGGCGCTGAATTCACCTCAAACAAGTATACACTTCCTCCTTTATCAATTCCTAAGTCAATCCCAAGAAAAGAGGTTTTCTTATTAAATAGCTGTTCGATTTTTTCAGGTAAATTTTCTGCAATATAATCAATTTGTTCTTTAATTTCATTCCAGTTATCAGGATAATTATATTTTATAAATGGTAGCAGCTTGTTCACACTTCCTCCTTGTGAAACATTTGAAACGACTTTATTACCTGAACCTATACGAACCAAGTAAACAACTACTTCCCACTTACCTTCGCCATTTTTTTCAAGACGAATTCGACAATCAAACGGATCACCATTACTCGTTGTTGACTCTACATATTTCTGTCCGAGGTAGTTATTAGGTATAATCTGTTTTTGAAGAAAGGATTCCATTTCAGATTGATTAAATATTTTTTCCTCACAATCTTGTGTTACATGATAATTATCTTCAACAATATTTATCTTATAAATTCCTTGCCCTTTATGCCCTTTCTTTGGCTTCAAAATTACTTTGTTATAATCTTCTATTAGTAAGCGAAAATCATTTTCACTATTAATTAATAGTGTAGGAGGTACGATTTTAGCAAATTGTCCATCATCAATAAGTTTTTTGTATACACTTTCTTTAGAACCAAATCTTCTTGGTGATGATAGAGTACTTTTCTTTTTCAAGTAATCGATCGTTTCTTTATATTTATAACAATAGGCATTTAAGTCGATATATTCAGGAATAGGAACAGTAATAGACTCCCAACGATTATTTAATAGTATCTTTCCACTAATCTTTCCTTCTGTTGTATCTACTTGCGAAGGATGGCAGTATATTATATCAATTCCATAATATTTACTGGCTTTTGCTAGCAATCGTACGAATTCAAAGGGTTTTTTATAGTTTCTCATATAGCATAAATACATAATGTTCACTCCATTTATTAAATAAAGGTTTATACGGTACTATACACGAAAATGTGATTACATAATCTTAAATATTAATTACAAATTAGATACAAAGATGTAATTTTATTTATTGTAAACCTTTACCAATACTAGATTAGTAAGTTAGTATAAGTATAAAGGAGGTGAGAACTAAAGTGATAAGGAAGAATTTCGTAATATTATTGATAAGTATTATGGTTTTGTTTCACTTTAGTCCAGCAATTACTCATGCCAATACGGCGAGTAATGGAGAAGAAGAGCAAACTTCTCAAAAGGAAAATCAATCTAGTGAAGAGGTAAATAAAGATAGTGATGTTCCTCAAAAAGATGATTTTCAAGAGGAAGTAGAAGAAGATAATAACGAATCTTCTCAAGAAAATGAAAACTCTTCATCCCAAGATAAAGAAGTAGATAACAAAGAGGAGGAAGATTCTGAAGAAGAACATATTTCTAATGAAAATTCTTCGGAAGAACAAGAAACAACTCCTCGAGAGGAAGAGGAAGAAGGAAAATCTGATTCTGAGCAGGTGGAACCTTTTGCAGTGGATGCTTCAATTCCATATGAAAAAGGAGATCGCCATGAGGATCTTGTAGAGATCAAAGAAAAATTAAATCATATTGGTTTTGATGGTATCACAGAAACGGATTACTTCGGTAATTGGACGGAAACGCGTGTGACCCAGTTCCAAACATATTACCAATTATCCGTAACAGGGAAAGTAGATCAAAAAACCATCAATAAATTAGATAGTGTTTACAATAGCCCTTTCCAAAATGGCAAACGCCATGAAGATACAAAGGCGATTAAAGAAAAGCTGAATAGTATCGGATATGGACCGATTACGGTAACAACGTTATTTGGCAATTACATGGAAAGCCAAGTGAAAGAGTTCCAACGTGATCAAGGATTGCGCGTGAATGGAATTGCGGATGAGCGTACGCTAGCGAAGCTGGAAGAATTGGCATCTACCGATGTATTTGAATTAGGAGACCGTCATAATGCAATTATTATTATCAAAGAAAAGCTAAATGCGATCGGTTTTGGTGGTATATCTGAAACCAATTACTTTGGAGGTTGGACAGAGACCCGTGTCAAACAATTCCAGCAATATTATGGATTGAGTGTGGATGGAAAAGTAGGTCCAGCAACACAAGAAACACTAGATAGCGTCTACAATAGTCCGTTCCAGAATGGCAAACGTCATGAAGATACAAAAGCAATCAAAGAAAAGCTAAATAGCATTGGATATGGGCCAATCACGGTAACGACGTTATTTGGCAACTACATGGAAAGCCAAGTGAAAGAGTTCCAGCGTGATCAAGGATTACGCGAGAATGGAATTGCGGATGCACCAACGTTAGCGAAGCTGGAGGAATTGGCATCTACCGATGTATTTGAATTAGGAGACCGTCATAGTGCAATTATTACTATCAAACAAAAGCTAAATGCGATTGGCTTCGATCGTATATCCGAGACGGATTATTTTGGTGGCTGGACAGAGACTCGCGTCCGACAATTTCAGGAATATTATAACCTAAATGTGACTGGAAAAGCAGATGAAGCTACTCAAAATAAACTGGATGAAGTCTATAATAGTCCTTTCCAAGCAGGGAAACGTCACGAAGATACGATAGAACTAAAAGAAAAGTTGAATCGTCTAGGCTATGGTCATATTACAGTATCTACTTTATATGGCAACTATACAAAATCACAAGTAAAAGAATTCCAACGTGATTTTGGATTAGTCGTAAATGGAATAGCAGATGAAAATACCTGGATAAAATTGAATGAAGTCTATTATAAAACAGGTTTCCAGCTGGGAGACCGTCATGAAGATATCATAGAGATTAAGAAGCAACTTAATGCCATTGGATTTGGTGGTATAACTGAAACGAACTACTTTGGAAAATGGACGGAAACTCGTGTCGAACAATTCCAACGATATTATGGTCTTTCGGTTACTGGTACCGCTGACGAACAAACACAGCAAAAGCTATCGGACGTGTATAATAGTCCATACCAAAATGGTAAACGTCATGACGGAACCATTGAATTAAAAGAGAAACTCAATCGTATTGGTTTCGGTTATATAACTGTTTCTACCCTATATGGTAGTTTTACAGAATCCCAAGTGAAGAAGTTTCAAGAGTATTATGGCTTGAAGGTCAATGGAATAGCTGATGAAGTAACTATGGATATGATTAATGAAATATATAATAGTCCATTACAAAAAGGTAAATCAGATTCTCGCGTAATTGAGATGAAAGAAATGCTTAATGCGCTAGGTTATGATGGTATCACTATAAGCGATTATTTTGGAAATTGGACAGAAACAAGATTAAAGCAATTCCAATCAGATTATAATCTTCCGGTTAGTGGTATAGCAGATACAAAAACGATTCAGAAACTAGATGATAGTGTAATTAGAGTATTTCTAGACCCAGGTCATGGAGGAAATGATCCTGGAGGGCAAGGTTATGGTATTAACGAAAAAGATGTCGTGTTAGATATAGCGCTTCAGACGGAACAATTCTTATCATCGAAATATAAGGGAGTTCTTGTAAATATGTCAAGAACAGATGATACTTTTATAGAATTAACGGAAAGAGCTAATATGGCAAACCGTTGGGGAGCAGATTATTTTGTTAGTTTCCATACCAACGCTTTTAATGGATCGGCAAATGGATTTGAAACATATATCCATAATGGAAATGTTTCAAATGAAACAAAGCAAAGACAATCTGATGTTCATTCTTATTTAATTAATAACATTAATGTAAATGATCGAGGTAAGAAGACAGCAAACTTTAATGTATTAAGAAATACAAATATGTCTTCTATTCTATTAGAATATATGTTTATCGATAATTTTGTTGAAAATATGCTTTTAAAAGATCCAAGTTATCGTACATATTTGGCTCAAATAACCGCAGATGCAATAGCGAATTCTTATAATTTAAAAAGAAGATAATTCTATTAAAAAGACTATCAAATAAGGTAGTCTTTTTTTAATAATCTATTCAATTTTAATAATAATAACCGATATTAGATTAGTAGTATTTTATAAAATCAAGGAGGTGAAACTAAAGTGAGGAAATACTTTCAAATATTTTTGATTAGTGTTATTGTCTTATTCCACTTTAGTCCAGCAATTACTCATGCTAATGAGGCAGATATAGAAAACAAGGCACAGGAAGTAACTTCTAAGGAAGATAATGTAGAAGAAGGTCAAGGTGAAATTCTTGAGAACAATGATGTAAAGCAGGAAACATCAGATGAAGAAGTTTCTAATGAATCAGTCCTAGAGGAAGTAGAGAATGTTCAAGAAAATACAACTACAGAAGCTGTCGAATCAACTGACAATCAACAAAAACAGTCTGAAGAGGAAGCAGAAGAATTAAGAATAAAACCTTTTGCAGCAGCATCTCTTCCATATGAAAAAGGAGATCGCCATGAAGATCTTGTAGAGATTAAAGAAAAATTGAATCACATTGGTTTTGATGGTATCACAGAAACGGATTACTTCGGTAATTGGACGGAAACGCGTGTGACCCAGTTCCAAACATATTACCAATTATCCATAACAGGGAAAGTAGATCAAAAAACCATCAATAAATTAGATAGTGTCTACAATAGCCCTTTCCAAAATGGCAAACGTCATGAAGATACAAAAGCAATCAAAGAAAAGCTGAATAGTATCGGTTATGGACCGATTACGGTAACGACGTTATTTGGCAACTACATGGAAAGCCAAGTAAAAGAGTTCCAGCGTGATCAAGGATTGCGCGTGAATGGAATTGCGGATGAGCGTACACTAGCGAAGCTGGAGGAATTGGCATCTACCGATGTATTTGAATTAGGAGACCGTCATAATGCAATTATTACTATCAAAGAAAAGCTAAATGCGATCGGTTTTGGTGGCATATCTGAAACCAATTACTTTGGAGGTTGGACAGAGACCCGTGTCAAACAATTCCAGCAATATTATGGATTGAGTGTGGATGGAAAAGTAGGTCCAGCAACACAAGAAACACTAGATAGCGTCTACAATAGTCCGTTCCAAAATGGCGAACGTCATGAAGATACAAAAGCAATCAAAGAAAAGCTGAATAGTATCGGATATGGACCGATTACGGTAACGACGTTATTTGGGGATTACATGGAAAGCCAAGTGAAAGAGTTCCAGCGTGATCAAGGATTGCGTGTGAATGGAATTGCGGATGGACCAACGTTAGCGAAGCTGGAGGAATTGGCATCTACCGATGTATTTGAATTAGGAGACCGTCATAGTGCAATTATATTGCTAAAGAAAAAGCTAAATGCGGTTGGTTTCGATCGTATATCCGAGACGGATTACTTTGGTGGCTGGACAGAAACTCGCGTCCGACAATTTCAGGAATACTATAACTTAAATGTGACTGGTAAAGCAGATGAAGCTACCCAAAATAAACTGGATGAAGTCTATAATAGTCCTTTCCAAGCAGGGAAACGTCACGAAGATACGATAGAACTAAAAGAAAAGTTGAACCGTCTAGGCTATGGTCATATTACAGTATCCACTTTATATGGCAATTTTACTAAATCACAAGTAAAACGATTCCAAAGAGAATACGGATTAGTGGAAAATGGAATAGCAGATGAGAATACCTGGATAAAATTGAATGAAGCTTATTATAATGCAAGTTTCCAGCTGGGAGACCGTCATGAAGATATCATAGAGATTAAGAAACAGCTTAATGCCATTGGATTTGGTGGTATATCTGAAACGAATTACTATGGAGGTTGGACAGAAACACGAGTGAAACAATTCCAAAAATATTATCATCTAACTGTAACAGGAATAGTCGATCATACTACGGAAGAAAAAATTTCAAGTGTTTACAATAGTCCGTTCCAAAATGGTAAACGTCACGATGGAACTGTAGAAATAAAAGAGAAGTTAAATCGTATTGGTTTTGGTTATATAACTGTTTCTACCCTATATGGTAGTTTTACAGAAACCCAAGTAAGGAAGTTTCAATCACATTATGGATTATTAGAAAATGGAATAGCAGATGAAGTAACCATTGCTAAACTTGATAACATTTTTAATCATCCATTACAGCTAGGCAATAGCCATCCAGATATTATTACATTAAAAGAAAACCTAAATCACCTAGGCTATGATGGTATCGCTATAAGTGATTATTTCGGAAATTGGACAGAAACAAGATTAAAGCAATTCCAAGAAGATAATGGTCTTCCAGTTAGTGGTATTGCAGATGAGATTACATTAGCTGCAATTGAAGAAGCTGTTGAGAATCGCTGGATTATAGAATATACACCTTATCCAACAACATTAACACAAGCATTATCAAAACAAATGTCAGTAAGTCCACAAACGGATGCCTACCGTAATCTTCCAGCTTATGTCCATAGTAGTTATATTGATTTAACTAGGACGGCGGCAATAACTGGCACTAGTGTAAATTTACGTACCGCTCCGCAGCTGATCAGTAAAGTGGCATTTAATGTTGGCAATGGGACGGAAATTGAATTTATGGAAGAAGTAACAGGAGCTATTTATAGTGGAAGTACGAAATGGTACAAAATTCGTTATAGAGGACAAGTGCTATACGTACATTCTTCATTAGCTAGTAAAAATACACTTGTTGGAAAAACTACAGCTAACGTAAATGTACGCTCTGCGAAGAGCAGCAGCAGCCATAAATATGGTGTAATTCCTAAAGGAACTACTGTTAACATAATTGAAGAAGGCAGCACATGGCATGAAATTTCATATCAAACATGGAGAAATGCAACTGAACAGGATGTGTTACAGTACTTAGATCCAGACAACAATGATATTTTCCAACATCTTGTACTTTCAGAAAGTGTGGGTGTTAGCGCAGCGTCGTTGAATAATGTACTTTCTGGAAAAGGCATTTTAAGCGGTAAAGGACAGTCCTTTATCAGCGCTAGTCATCAACATGGTGTAAATGAAGTTTACTTAATATCCCATGCTTTATTAGAGACAGGACATGGAACTTCGGATCTAGCTACAGGAATTGAAGTAGGTAAAAACAGTAGTGGAAATCCAGTATTGGTGACTCCATCTAATAGATCTAGCCTTACGAATATTAGAACATCTTATAATATGTTTGGTATAGGTGCAGTTGATAGTAATGCTAGAGAAGGTGGCGCAATTCGCGCATATAATGAAGGCTGGTTTTCTCCTGAACAAGCAATTATAGGAGGCGCTAAATTTATAGGAGAAAGGTATATCCATATTGGACAAGATACCCTATACAAAATGCGTTGGAACCCTGCTAATCCTGCTACTCATCAATATGCAACAGATATTGCTTGGGCAACAAAACAAGTAAATAACATTCAGAGTATTTACGATCAATTGGATAATCCAATGTACAAATTTGATATACCACAATATCGTTAATAATGATATAATCACCACTGACGCCCATTGTCAGTGGTTTTTTCTATATTTCTACATTAAAACACCCAATATAATAAAAATATGATAGAATATACAAGAATATACAAAACTCCTTGAAAAGTAGGGATTAATATGTGGTCGATAGAAGAGTTGTTCATTGCCTTTCTTTTATCCATTGGAACAGTTCTTATTGTTACACCGTTGATGATAAAAATATTGCATATGTTAAATTTTGTAGATAGACCAGATCAAGTAAGAAAAATGCATAAAGTGCCAAAGCCGAGTATGGGGGGCTTAGCGATATTTATTGGTATCGCTGTAGGATTTATATATTTATCACCTGACTCTCCAGAGATGACAGGAGTAATTATTGGTGCTGTAATTATGCTACTAACGGGTTTATTAGATGATATGTTTAATTTGCGGCCAAGCTATAAGCTGGCTGGTCAATTAATGGCGGCTTCTGTTGTTACATCTTCAGGCCTCGTAATTGAGAAACTAACGATTCCGTTTGCTGGTACTGTCTTTTTAGATGATTATATTGGCATCGCATTATCTATTCTATGGATTGTAGCTGCTGCTAATGCAATTAATCTAATAGACGGATTGGATGGACTAGCTGCTGGTATATCTATCATTGGTTTAGCCAGTATTCTTGTGATGGCTATTATGGACTATCGTATTTTAGTGATAGGATTATGTGTGATACTGATTGGAAGTACGTTAGGTTTCTTACCTTATAATTTCTATCCTTCTAAAATCTTTATGGGGGATACAGGTGCATTATTATTAGGCTATTCTATTGCTATTGTTTCCATGCTAGGACTGTTTAAAAATATTGCGTTCTTTAGTTTTATTGTTCCGGCAATTGTTTTAGCAATACCTATATTTGATACCATACTGGCCATCTTAAGACGGTTAAGTAATCATAAGGGGATTGCAGTCGCCGACAATAAACATATACATTACTTGTTAATGAGTAAGGGATACTCACACAGGAAATCTGTTTTGATTATATATGGATTTAGTATTTATTTTGGAGTAATGGCCGTTATTTTTAATAGTGCTCGTATGATTACTTCATTTATGATAGGATGTTTAATATTATTTGCCATTCAGCTGTTCTCCGAAATAGTTGGCATCGCTGGCAGAAAAAAACCGATACTCTCACAATTACGGATTTTGGGAGATAAAGTGAAAATTAATAGATAAAAAAACTACCAATCTACAAATTGTAGATTGGTAGTTTTTTTAATAATTTTGAGCGTCTTGTGACTCTTGAGTTTCGTTTGTCTCGTTATATGATTCGGCATCAGTATTCACTGTTGGATTCGATATCTCTAGGTGCTCTTGCAGCATAGATTTTGTTTCTTGAAGTGCTACTTCATCCAATTGCCAGTAATACGTAGAACCAGGCTGATAATCAGATCCTTCTAAGGTTGAGTTATTAATTTTTAATCCACCTGTTACATAACTTACGAAAGTTCGCATCTCTTTAAAGCTCATATTTGTAGACATGTTGTCACCGACAGCATTTATGACATCGTCGAAATTAAAGACGGAATTGACGGATGCAGCTTTTTTCGCTACTGCATTAAGAATTTCCATTTGTCGTTTTCCACGTTCGATATCATTATCTAATTTTCTAGTACGAGCTAAGGCAAGGGCTTCTTCACCATTTACTGTTTGCTCACCAGCTAATAAGTGAATAGCATCACGTTTGTCCATAGAATTAGATTCTTTAAATTCATAAGGGACATCGACATTGATTCCGCCAATAGCGTCCACAACATCTACAAACGCATGGAAATCTACACGAACATAATAATCTACTGGTATATCCATCAGATTTTCTACAGTTTCAATCGTCGCTTTTGGCCCACCGTACGCATGTGCATGGGTGATTTTGTCTTGACGACCCACTTCGGGTATATGCACATAGGAATCACGAGGTATACTAACTAGATTGACACTTTCTTCACTTTTATTGAAGGTAGCTAGCATTAGCGCATCTGATCTTGCATTATCCGCATTATCACGATGTTCATTTGCATCGGTACCAATAATTAATATGGAAACATTATCGATATTTGGATCTACTTGATTTTCTCGAAGTGCTGACTTTTCTCTACCTTCATCCTCATAGGAATTAGAGACTGCATTTTGAGCTTGAACATATAAATGAACGCCGTAGCCTAACACACCAAAAAATACTATAGCTATTGGTAGTAAAATAAATAAGACACGCTTTCTTATTTTACGTTTTTTCTTTTTTCTCATCACTGTACGTGTTGGTACAGATTTATTCTTCTTCATATTTGAATCTCCTTTTCAAAAGGAATTAGGTTGAATTTCTTGACAACCATATTTTATTGTACTACGAACGGAACTTTACGTAAATTTAAAATTACATTTCAAATGTAATTTGTCGGAAATTGGCTAATATGGTAATTTACTGAGAGAAGTCATCTTTTATCTTGGAAGTTGATATACCTTCTGTTCTCGATAAGTATATTACTTCACAATACGAATTCAAATAATCAAATTTACCTTCCCAATCACTTCCCATTACAAAATAATCGACATTATATTTCTTAATATCTTCTAACTTTTGTTCCCAAGTGGATTCAGGAATCACTTTATCCACATAACGTATGGCTTCTACAATTCGTTTACGATCTGGATATGAATAGTAAGATTTTTTAGATTTCAATGTATTGAATTCATCTGTTGAAATTCCTACTATTAAATAATCACCTAAACTTTTGGCTCGTTTAAGTATATTAATATGTCCAATATGTAACATGTCAAATGTACCATATGTTAAGACGGTAGTAATATTTTTCCCCTCCAAGTAAAACACTTATTTCTTTATTATATAACTATATGGACTAAACCTACAATATAATTATAGAAAAATTTCTTGTTTTTGGATAAAAATTTGACAATTTAATTGATAATCTATCATTTCCCGGGAAATATAGACAGAAATCTTTTTTGTTTACATCTTAACGTATATAATAGTGGTTAATGATATACATAATGTGAGGTAATGAATGGGAGTGTATTGAGTCATGGGGAATGATGCAGTTTGGATTAAAAAAATAAAAACAATCTATATGGAAGATAAACAAGTCATGAACGCTGGATTATTATTAAAAAACGGAAAAATTGATCGATTTATTTCTGCGGAAGAGCATTTTGAGCCAACAGAAGATACGGAAATAATTGATGCAAAATACGAATGGAGTGCAATCCCAGGGTTTATTGATGGGCATATTCATGGCGGTTATGGCGTAGACGTGATGGATGCGAAGGAGGATACATTACTCCGATTAGCAGAGAATCTTCCTGGTGAAGGTACGACAAGTTTTTTGGCTACGACAATTACCCAATCACCTGAAGAGATTGAAAAAGCTCTTTTGAATGTAGATTCGTTTGACAATAAACCTGGTATAGCAGAAATGGTAGGTGTTCACCTGGAAGGACCATTTGTCGAAGTGTCGAAAGCCGGGGCACAACCGAAAGAGTATATTGCAGAACCGAATTTAGATCAATTTCGACATTGGCAGCATGCATCTGGAAATAGTATTCGCACCATTACAATGGCACCAGAGCATGATGTGGATGGGGAATTCATTGAAAGCTTGTATCATTCAGGGGTAAATGTTTCAGCTGGCCATACAGATGCTTCATTCGCTCAAATGAAAACAGCTGTAAATCAAGGAGTTCGCCAATTAACGCATTTATGTAATGCGATGAACGGTATTCACCACCGTGATATAGGCGCGGTCGGAGCAGCTTTTCAATTAGAAGATCTACGTGCTGAATTAATCACAGATGAAGTGCATGTGGTACCAGAGATGATGCAGTTAATTTACGATTCCATGGGAGCAGAACGAATTATTATTATTACAGATGCGATGCGCGCAAAAGGATTAGAAGACGGAGATTATGAATTAGGCGGTCAACCTGTAACAGTAAAAGAGGGAAGAGCAACACTTGAAAATGGTAGTCTAGCTGGAAGTGTGCTGCGAATGATCGATGGCGTCAAGAATATGCTAGATTTAAACGGCGTAGAAATAGAAGACATTGTCCGAATGGCTTCTGTAAACCCGGCTAAGCAAGTTGGCATTTTTGATCAGAAGGGAAGCATTGATGTAGGAAAGGATGCAGATATTCTCCTTGTGAATGATCAAATGGACATTGAATATACGATATGCCGTGGAGAAACGGCTTACCGTAAGTAATAGAGGAGTCTTGATCAAACGTTTGATTAAGGCTGTAAATAGGGGGAAGTTAATTAGAGGCTCACTGCTGAACTAACCACCTATTAAATTTACGATGAAGCAAAAGAGGCGATTCTTAGTAGAATCGCCTCTTTATGCATTAGTTACTTTCCTTTGGCACGCTTATCAGCTGCACTGCTTCTAGCTTGAGCCTCTTTGTCATCATAATCTGCTAATTCCTCTGAGAACTCAATATCACGCCCATCTGACTTTTGATTTTCAGGAGTTTGTGAAAGAAAATTATTCTTAGACTTCTTATGTTCATCCCTACCCACGATAATCACCTCACAATAATATATTTCAACTTTAATATGTACAAATAAATAAAAATTATGAAATAAAATAATATGATGGATTATTTATACTGCAAGTGGAAGTCAAGTGATGAATGACGATGTGGTGATGAGTGCCCAGAAATCGAGGAATCGAGAAAAAAGGTAACTCATAGAGGCGATGAGTGCCCATAATTCAAGTGAGGAGGGAAAAAAGGTAACTCATAGAGGCAATGAGTGCCCATAATTCAAGTGAGAAAGGAAAAAAGGTAACTCATAGAGGCAATGAGTGCCGATAATTCAATTGAGAAAGGAAAAAAAGTAACTCATAGCAGCGATGAGTGCCCATAATTCAATTGAGAAGAGAAAAAAGGTAACTCATAGAAGTGATGAGTGCCCATAATTCAAGTGAGAAGAGAAAAAAGGTAACTCATAGAAGAGATGAGTGCCCATAATTCAAGAGAGAAAGAAAAAAGGTAACTCATAAAGATGATATTCCAAAATCAATATTGGTAATGAGTGTAGGTAATCCTGTAAATTTAGCTTACTCTACACAGGAGCAACGTATAGCAAAAGAACCCACACTTATAACATTAGCACAAGCCAACCACATAAATCCCGAAACAAAAAATGCACCATTAGTTAAATTGGTGAAAAGGATTATTCCGAATCATTAACAATCCTAGATACCAATTACCTGGCGCATTTCATTACGGTTTAGCGTGATAATTTAGTTGTTTCTCCAGTCCTAAGCAGCCTACACTTTCTTCACTGCAATAGCCTGTGTATAGCTGGTTGTCTTTAATTCCTCAAGTTCATCCGTCCTGAGCAATCCTAATTCGGCGGCTGCATTAATCTTTGTGACATCTGGTTTCTTTTGCACCAGAATCAAATCATGTAATTGCATTTCTTCTAATTTCTCTACGGTTTCCGTTTCCCGGTATTTTTCTGCTTTTCTAATTTGCCGTACTAACTGATAACTTCCCTCTGAATATTCCCCTTTTTTATTTTCTCCTACTCGGTGGTCCATATAGGAATGAAATACCTCTTTAAGTTCTTTCATTTCGGAGTCAATTTCTTTTCGTAGCTTATTTAATTCAAAGTATCGTGATAGCATATCTTCTGTAACAGAATAGTCGCCTGTTTTCATTCGTTATTCCCTCCTCAAAAAGTCCATTTGTACAGTGTATGGACAAGGAGTTGCGAATATTACCGGACTTGAGTCCTATACAGAATCGTTATTTCCATTTGGATTCGGGTAGTAATATACTGGTCCGCCATTAAAATTATTTACTGGTTGATCATAATTTCTAGGTTGTTGGGGGTAATGATTAATAGGATGATGTTGAGATGCTGCGTGATTCGGATACATTGTCTGTTGGAGTGGATAGTTTAAATTTGTACCTACTTGATTCATTTGTGGGTATAATAGATAAGGTTGCTGTTCTGGATGCCAATTCGATTGATTTTCTGGTTGTCCTTGAATTTGTTGATTTTCCCAATTATCCGATTGATTCGGAGATGAGTTGGCTGGTTGTGTATGGTATGCAAGTGCTTGTAAATTTGCTGGTGTGAACTGTGGTAAAGTGTGTTGATATATAGGTTGATCTATCTGGTCTTGATTGCTTGGATTCGTTTCCTCGATAGATTCTTGTTCAGTGGTTCCTGAATTTCGCTCTTCGCGATTTTGTACACAGGCGTCTGTTGGTCCAATAACAATGGATTGGTTACCAATTGGTGCGATCGCTTCGCTAAACGTATCTGGATCAAGACAATACGTATGTGCCATCACTTCCACAGGTGTTTTTGTTAGGATATCCGAACCAAGAATATACTCTGGATATGGTGCATCAAATATAGCTATTAAATGAGTTTGATCTTCGGAAGCTTCCTCCCAATGCCACCAACCTTTAGGTATATTTGCGACTTCTCCTGGAGTAATTGTAAAATTCTTTTTCTCATTTGTGAATGGATTAATTAGTGATACAACGGCACTTCCGGAAATACAATAGACCAGCTCAGCCGCATTCGGATGATAATGCGGTTCTACTACGCGACCGGTACTTAAATATATATCTAATAAAGATACATCTCCAAGTGTATCTAATACATCTCTGCCTAGACGATTAATGTAATTTTCGTCGTTACGGGTGAATAGGCGCTCTTGATTTACGTCTAAAAAGTACTGTCTATTTGGATTTGAATAAAACTCCATAGGTGATAATCCTGCCATAATTACAACTCCATTCGTAAAATTTTCAATAGTAGCCTATGTGAAGAATGGAATGGTTGTGACAATAACCTAGATTTGTATATGGTACTTTAGGCAATGCTTTATATATAAATGAACGACAATTTGATGGTAGAATAAGAGAATTGCTGTGAAATTTATAGTTAAAAAGATTATTCATAAACCCAAGTATTTGTGAGATTTAGAGATAGATAGAGGAATGTGATTTTGAATGATTATCAAGAAAAGGAAGAAGCCAATTATATTGAATTCATATGAATCAATATTGGCCAGATTGAGAGCCGACTTTACAGAGAAAGAGATAATTGAACAACATTACTCTAAAAGTCACCGACATTTTCTTGGTATGACTTCCGTTGATTTTTCTTTAAAAGCGATTGGCGCATCTTATACGATATTGCATGAAGTGTATATTAAAGTTGAAAACCAATATCTAGAAGTAGATAATTTGATTATTACACCATATACCATCTATATTATTGATGTAAATAACGACATTGTTGAACCGGCATTTGAATTTACTTCCGAACAAATTCAAAATGTGCCATATAAACCCAAACTTATTATTGAGGAATTATTTCCATTCCAACAATTAGAATTTAAAAAAATTCAATTACAAAAATGGTTGGAATCTCAAGATATACATCATTTATCGATAGAGGCTTTTATCGTCATTAGTGATCCGAAAATAATGATGAAGATCATGCAAGATACGGTACCGATGAATGACTCCGTGGTAATGGTTAATAAACTCCATAAAACCATAACAGATACGGAAGAGAAGAAATCGGTTCATTCACCAAAGATTGATCATCAGAAACTGGGGGATCGTTTGAAATCTGTATGTAAAAAAAAGAAAATCAACATCATGAAGAAATATAGTATAAAGGAAGGCGATGTCTTAACTGGAGTTGGGTGCCCGGAATGCGGGAAATTAGGTATGATTCGTCATAATGGAAAATGGCAATGTCAGTCTTGTGAACATAATTCGAAACATGCACATCGGCAAGCATTGATGGATTATTATTACATCTTCCAGCGCTCGTTAACCAACAGAGAAGCATCAAGATGGCTTCATGTAAAATCAAGACATATCGTAAAACATTTATTAAAACATGCAAATTATGTATTTAATAAGAAACAGCAGAAATGGTTCTTGAAGTAAAAAAGGGATCATCCACATGTAAAATAATACATGGGATAATCCCTTTTTTTTAATATGAGGTACAATTATCTTAAATTAAATGAGGTTGGCCAAAAAGTATTTCGCAAAAGAAAAATCCGAATGAATGGGTATTAAAAACCCGCTTCAGAAATATACAGCGCTTATCCTAAGGCGGCTGGTGAGCCTCCGGATGCTCCGCATTCCGTGGTCTCACCTAGGCCTTGCTCCCATAGGACAAGGAAGACTGCGACAGCATTGCATCGCACGCAGAAAATCAATTTTTGATTTTCAAGGAGTCTCCGTATATTTCTTACGCTTATTTTAGCTTTCATTCGTCTTTTGACTAATATTTTTTGTTATGTCCTAACCACACTTAGTTCATATCATATTAATAAAAACGTTTGAAGCTATCGAAGTGCTTGCTCCAGTAGCTATTATCTAGACTAGTAATTTGTACGCCGCTTGATCCTGCGTGGATGAATTGATTATTGCCAATGTAAATTCCTAAGTGGGAAATACCAGATTTATACGTATTCTTGAAGAATACCAAATCACCTTTTTGTGGTGAATTTACATAGTAGGAACGATCGAAATATCCTTGGCTGGAAGTACGAGAAATGTCTTTGCCTGCTTTATTATATACGTGATAGATGAACCCACTGCAGTCAAATCCACTTGGTGTAGATCCTCCCCATACGTAAGGAGTTCCGTTTAAGCTTTTTGCTGTGCTAATTAATTTATCTACATTGTAATCAACATCTACATTAGAAGAATCACTACCGCCATTATTACTATTATTATTGCCACTGCTTCCACTTGAAGAAACCTTTAATTTCTGTCCAACATAGATAAGGCTGGAGTTTAAGTTATTCCATTTTTTCAAATTCGATACAGTTGTATTGTACTTATACGCAAGCGCGGATAATGTATCACCTGATTTAACTGAATGTACTTTTGAGCTTCCAGAATTAGAATTGCCACTATTTGAATTTCCTGAGTTAGAACCGGAGTTATTTGATCCGGAATTACTTGAACCATTTTTACTTACGACAAATTTATCACCAGGATAAATTAATGTAGTTGATAGGTTATTCCACTTCATCAAATTAGATAATGAAATACCGTGCTTAGAAGCAATTCCGCTTAATGTGTCTCCACGTTTAACCGTGTAGGTGGAGTTATTTGAATTACTTGAGCTAGAACCGGAATTACCAGAGTTTGAGTTATTGGAATTCCCTGAACTAGACTTACTTGTTTTCAATACTTGATTTGGATAAATAACATCCGTAGATAAATTATTAATAGACTTTAAAGTTGAAACAGATGTGCCATATTGCTGTGCAATCTTCCATAAAGAGTCTCCAGATTGTACTTTGTGCGATGCTGCTTCTGCTTCATCTACTGCAAAAAATGCTGATGCTACTACTGCACTTGCTGTCACAGAAAAAAAGATTTTCTTATTTGCCATTTGTAGTCCCCCTCAGTTGAGATTAATAATGTTAGGATTTTAATTTTAGTAGACTTCCTCATGAATTTAGTAGGTAGGTAAATTGAGGTAGTCAGGATATGTAAGAAAAATAGTAGGTCTAAAGACGTGGTTCAATTATAATTTGATTGGTTGATTTTATATTCATATCCAATTATTAACAATAATGTAATCATATTATATCGTTTTATGACATAATTTTATAGATTACTAGGGTATTTGTAATCTATTTGTAATATAGAGATGAACAATGTTGTTGTAGGTGGGTAATTCAGCCTAAAAAATATAACTTATTTTCTAAACTTTATAAAATAAATCTAGAATTTAAATCGTATTATGATATAATTCGGGTTATAATGTCGTTTGATAAAGGATAATTTTGGAAGATTGTTGGGATCGTTTTGTAGAAATAGTCAACGTACACTATGGTTTAGCATAATCTAAGCAATCGATTTAGTAGATATTGATCTTTTACTCTCGAGGCATTTAATACTTTATTCATGCTGTCATCAACATAAGATGACACAATATATTGGAGGTACAGAAATGGAGGAGACAATTTCCCTCAAGGAAATCTTTGAGGTCATCAAGAAGCGCCTTTTATTAATTTTTACGTTTATTTTAGTCGCGGCGCTTGCAGCAGCAATTATAAGTTATTTTGTCATGACACCAAAATATGAAAATAGTTCGCAATTTATTGTTAATCAGAGCAATCAAGAACAGGCTAACCAGTTCACGCAGACAGATATTCGCACCAATGTTGAAATTATTAATACATATAACGTTATTATTAAAAGTCCAGCGATTCTTGATACGGTAGCGACTGAATTACAATTAGATTTAACTAGTAGTCAACTATCCGAGAAAATTAGTGTGGCTAGTGAGGAAAATTCTCAAGTAGTGACAGTTACGGCTACGGACCCGGATCCTCTATTAGCAACAGATATAGCTAATACCACTGTTCAAGTATTCCAAGATGAAATTCCAGATATTATGAATGTAGATAATGTTTCCGTTCTTTCTCAGGCAGAACTTGCCGAAGAACCGTCACCAGTTGCTCCTAACCCGATTCTAAATATCGCAATTGCGATGGTATTGGGTGCGATGGTAGGAGTAGGTATCGCATTCTTACTAGAGTACTTAGATAATACCATTAAGACAGAACAGGATATCGAGAAACAATTGAATATTCCAGTACTAGGTGTCATCTCACATATGGATGAAAAAGATGTCCGTAATGAACAATTTGGTCGGGCATCCTCGGTAAATAAATCAGTAAGGAGTGGTTTTGATGGCGCGAAAAAAACTGTCTAATGTCAATAATAAAATGCGTCATTTAATTACAAAGATTAATCCACGATCGCCAATTTCAGAGCAATACCGAACTATCCGTACGAACCTGCAGTTTGCATCTGTT